>CALXDF010000134.1 GCA_944386995.1 uncultured Oscillospiraceae bacterium | reverse complement strand
CCCGGAGCATCAGCTCCGGCTGAATCGCAGAGCGAAGGCAGAGCTCCTTCGCCGCCGCGGTCTCCTGATAGAAATCCAGGATCTCCTCGGCCAGCAGGGAGAGCGAAAATTCCGAGGTGGGGAGGGAGCTGCCTCCCTCGTCCATTTTGGCCAGCACCAAGAGATTCTGCATCAGGCCGTTCAGCCGGACCGTCTGAGTCCGGATATTCCGGCTCCATTTGGTCTCGCCCTGGTGCAGCTCCAGGGCGTCTGTATTGGCCAGAAGGATGGCCAAGGGTGTTTTGAGCTCATGACCGGCATTGGTGACAAACTGTTTTTGCTTTTCCAGTGTGACCGCGATGGGCCGAATGGCCTTTTTGGAGAGCAGCGTCACCAGCATCAGCATGGCCAGCCAGCACAGCAGGCCGATCAGGGCGGAAACCAGCAGCACGGTTACAACAGAGCGCCGTTGGGAAGAGATGTCCAGGCAGATCACCAAGCTGCTTCGCCCATCCAGCGCATGGGCCACCTGATACCGGAAGCTGTCGGTATAGCCTGACTGCGCCCCGCTCTGGTAAATCTGCTGGGCAATATGCAGCGCCGCCTCCTCGGTCACCGCCAGGATATGGCTGACATTGACCTGAACAATTGCCCCATACGCATCAAACCGCACAAAAAAGTACCGGGCCCCCATCATATCATCCGGGGTGGGCGCGTTCGGGGCATGGGGCGAATTTCCCTGTTGCATATTGGGCGGCGTATACAAACCCTCACTTTCCACCAGCTGAAGAAGAACCTGCTCCACCCGCTTGGCGGATATGGAGAAATTTGCAACATTGATCGCTCCCACCAGAACCAACAGCAGCACTGATATGGCAGCCATGGAGGCGACGACAAACCTCCGTTGAAGTGCTTTCGTCATGGCGTCTGCTCCAGCGAATATCCCACGCCCCGCCGGGCACGGATCTCCACCTGGGCGCCCAGTGACTTGATATGTTTTCGCAGGTAGGAAATATATACCCAGACAGAGCCCAGTTCCGCCTCTGTCTCATAGCCCCAAACTTTTACCAGCAGATCCTCCGAAGAGAGATAGATTCCTTGATTGAGCATCAGGACCTCCATCAGCTGGTACTCCAGCTTGGAGAGCCGGACGGACCGCCCGTTTCCGCACAGCTCACAGCTTTGAGGATCCAGTGAAAGACCGCCATAGGTCAGCACATCCGGCTGATACTGTTCCCTCCGCCGGAGCATCGCCCGGACGCGGGCCAACAGCTCCCCCATATCAAAGGGCTTGGGCAGATAGTCGTCCGCGCCCAGGTTCAATCCCTGAATACGCGCCTCCACCTCCGTCTTTGCTGTCAGAAGCAGGATGGGTATCCGGCAGCCCTCGCTGCGCAGCAGTTTCAGAACCTCAAAGCCATCCAGCTTCGGCATCATGACATCGAGGATCATCCCGTCATAAGATTCTGTCCGGGCATAGGCCAAGGCATCTGCGCCGTCGTACACCACATCCACCTGGTAATTGTGATAGGTCAAAATATCCACCACTGCTTCCGACAGAGCGATCTCATCCTCTGCAAATAAGAGCTTCATTCCAATCACCAAATTTAAAATACCACAAATAGCTTAAATATAAATTAGAACCTTCCCAAAATCGGTGCTTGCCGCTGTTGTCGGCGGGTAGTCTCACAAGGATTAGATAGGCTCTCATTCACCTGCTTCCCCATACCGGGCAAGGTAGACCTCCTTTGCGGATTCCTCCGATCCTGTTTTTGATGCAATCTCATAAAACGCCAGGGTGCGCCGCGAGTGCTCCAGCGCGTTCTGCGCGGCGGCCAGCTTCTCTTCCAGCCGTGCAATGTGGTGCTGGAAAATTTCCAGGCGCTCGGCCAGGGTGGCGTCCCCTTGCTTGACCAGGGACATGAAGTGTCGGATCTCACGAATCGTCAGCCCAGACTCCTTGAAGCACTCGATAAGGTCGATGGCCTCCAGGTCCTGGTCTGAAAAGATGCGGTAGCCGGACTCCTTTCGCTGAAGGTCCGGCAAAAGTCCCTCCTTGTCGTAGTATCGGATGGTTGGGATGGACAGGCCGGTCATCTCTGAGACCTTCTTGATGGTGTAGTTCATACAGATCGCCCCTTGGGTGCAGTATAGCGAAAAAAAGAGTGCTCCGTCAAGAAAAATGGATTGACTCTCAAGTTTACTTTACCCTTATACTAACTCTGAAAAGGGGCTGTTTTACAGCCGTAAATACAATGAGAGGATAGGTCAACAAGTATGCAGTATAACGAATTTGACGGTATCCAGCTGTCTCAGCTGGGCATGGGGGCGATGCGGCTGCCCCAGACAGAGCCGGGGTTTGCAAAGCCCATTGATGAACCGAAGGCCATGGAACTGATCGACTATTGTATTGCCCATGGCGTGAACTATTTTGACACGGCCTACATCTACCACATGGGGCAGTCCGAGGTGTTTCTGGGCAAGGCGCTGAAGGGGTATCCCCGAGACAGCTTTTACATGGCCGATAAATTCAATGTGCAGGCGGAGCCAGACTACAAAAAGCAGTTTGCCCGGCAGCTGGAGCGGCTGCAGATGGACCACATCGACTTCTATCTGCTCCACGGGGTAACGGACAAGCTGATCTCCGACTACCTGGATCACGGCGCGCCGGAGTATTTCCGGGAACAAAAGCGCAAAGGAAAAATCAAATATTTTGGATTCTCCTTCCACGGCTCCCCGGACGCTCTGCGGCAGATGCTTGCCCGCGGCCCCTGGGACTTCGTGCAGATCCAGCTGAACTACTACGACTGGTTCCACGGAACAGCCCGGGAACAGTATGAGATCCTCCGGGAGCATCATATCCCCATCATGGTGATGGAGCCAGCCCACGGCGGGATGCTGGCAGATCTGTCCCAGGCGGGCCGGAATCTCCTGCTGGCCGCCAAGCCCGACGCTACAGCAGCATCGTGGGCCTTCCGGTTCCTGCGGACGCTGCCGGGGATCGCCGTGGTTTTGAGCGGGATGTCGGAGTTAGGTCAGGTAAAGGACAATATCCAGACCTTCTCAGACGACGATCTTCTGCCCGAGGAGGATATCTCCCTAGTGCGGCAGGTCAGCGATGTGATCCACGGCCTCTATGCGGTGCCCTGCACGGGCTGCCGTTACTGCTGCGCCGACTGCCCCCGGCAGCTGGACATTCCCTTCCTGCTTGCTGCCTATAACGAATACAAGACTGGAGGAGAAAAGGAGCTGTCCTCCTGGCGTCTGGCCCGTCTCAATGCTCTGCCGGAGGAAAGACGCCCGTCCGCCTGTATCGGCTGCGGCGCGTGTACCGCACATTGCCCTCAGGGACTGGAGGTGCCCGCCTATATGAAGGAGATGGCGGAGTTTTTGTAAGCGGCTGAACCCCTGAATACTGAGCAGAAAATGTCAAATCGCAAGTGACAGGGACTTGCACAGGTTTTGATTCCTTCTCTGATTGAGCCGGGGATACAAGTCATTTGGATTTCGAATGTAACTCATAATTTGCAAATCAATAAGCAATAGCAAAGCCCTGTTATCCCACACATCCTGCTTGTTCAGCACTTTTATAATTCCTTCGAAAGATGAAATTATTTCACTGTCTACTTGGCGGGGAGAATACCAAACAGCGGCAAGCACTGGATTTAGCAACCATTTTGGAGGAACAGAAGAACTATACTGTCTATGAGTTGACTTTCCGGCGGGACGGCCTGAAAATCTATGGAAACCTTTATCTTCCGACCGCGGACGATTAGCAGTATCGTGCAGCAATTATTGCTCACAGCTTTGGGAGCAGCTATTCTTATATGACTCCCTATACTGCTTATCTGGCGTAACGCAGCATCGCTGGATATTGAGTGTTTTGACAGAAGGCTCAGATATGCAGACTGTGTTGGGCAATATTACAGATGATCGTTTTGTAGACCCGGAGCAAGTTTATCTAATGGGCGAGAGGCAGGGTGGTTTGGTGCCCGTACTGCTTGCAGAACGCTCAGGCGAAAATGTCCATGGCCTTATCATGCTGTATCCCATTTTGGTCATTCCCGATGACGCCAGAGAGCGTTACCCAAGCGTCAGTGACATTCCGAAAACGGCTCGTGTATTTTGGAATGCCTGTTGGCCGGACCTATTTTGCTGATGTGCTGGCCATGGATGTGTCCCACAGTTGAGCGACGCTTGTGGGAGGGGCGCTACTCTCCCAAGGTCAATGGAAAGCGCATGGCCCGGAATGTATACGCCGGGCAGAGGCTGAGTGCGAGGCAAAGCTGGCAGAGCTGATTTGGGAGATGAAGACGGGGATTGCTGCTCTCCGGACACAGAGTAAAACCGGCTGAATGCAGCGAACCGCCCTCCGGAAGCAAAGCTTCCGGAGGGCGGTTTTTCCTGTCTGTGGCTGAACCTG
>CALXDF010000133.1 GCA_944386995.1 uncultured Oscillospiraceae bacterium | reverse complement strand
CCAGTGCCCACCTTGCGGCGGATGCGGTCCACCCCTATACCAGGGCCCTGCTGGAGGCGGTATTCTCCCTCCACACGCCGCCCGACAAAGCGGTCGCCCCCCTGTCCGGGGAGGTGCCCAGCCCCATCCACCGGCCCCGGGGCTGTCCCTTCCACACCCGCTGCCCACACTGTATGGAGCGCTGCGCCCAGGAGGAGCCGCCCACAATATTCGTCGCACCGGGCCACACCGTGGCCTGCCACCTGTACGGCGGGACATCCCGATCAGAAGGAGAATGACCGATGAAGCTGACAAAGCTGCGGGAGCTGGGGAACGGCCGCGCCAAAGGTATGCTGCCGGTGTCCGGCGGAGAGGGCCTGCCGGTGTGGAGCCTTCGTGGCCGCCAGGATGGCCCAACCCTGGTGCTCACCGCCGGGGTCCACGGCTGTGAATATGTGGGCATCCTCACCCTGCGGCGGCTGTTTGACAGTCTCGAGACCGCCTCTCTCCGGGGCCGGGTGCTGCTGCTCCCCCTAGTCAACGGCGAGGGTTTTTTCCCCGGAAGCAAGCAGATGGTGCCCAGCGACGGAAAGAATCTGAACCGGGTCTTTCCCCCACCGCCGGATGGCACCCGGGCCGAGCGGATCGCCCAGGCCGTGGTGGAGCAGGTCTATCCCCAGGCGGATTTTCTGCTGGACCTCCACGGGGGCGATGTGAATGAGGCCATGACGCCGCTGGTGTTCTTTCCGGCTACCGCCCCGGAGGCTGCCGCGGATCAGGCGAGGTCCGCAGCGAAGCACCTGGAGGTGGATTACCGCATCCCCTCCACCGCCCAAAACGGCCTGTACAGCTATGCGGCTCAGACGGGCATCCCAGCCCTGCTGATGGAGGTGGGCGGCATGGGCCTCTGGCTCCGGGAGCAGGTGGAGCTGGAGCTGCGCAGCCTCCAGAGCCTGATGGGGTTTCTGGATATGGGTCCCCAGGCTGTGGAAAACCTAGCGCAGAAGGAGGCCCGGCGGATGTGTTATGCCGAGGCCTCCGGCCGGGGCCTCTGGCTGCCCCGGGTGGTCCCCGGGCAGCGGGTGTACACTGGGGAAGTGCTGGGTACGGTGGAGGACCTGGACGGGCAGGAGCTGGAGACCATCCGGGCCCAATGGGATGGCATCGTGCTCTACCATACGCTCTCTCTGGGGGTATCCGGCGGGGACATGCTGGTGACTTATGGACAGTTTTGACGGGGACGTCGCTGACAAATGCGCGCTCTACCTTTGCGGACAAGCAGAGCGCCTGGATTTCCGCAAACGGCGGCCTGGCATCTGGATGGTTCATAAACGTCTGTCTGAAAGACCCGAGTACAAGGGGCGTATGGTTAAGGAAAATGCGACAATGCTCCTCCTGTACAAGTCCGGTGTGGTGCTCAAGTATGCTTTTTGCCAATCCCGTATTTGAGTTCTGTTATATCGGTCAACCAGTTCTCATCCTGCCGTCCAGACGAAAACTCCCTATTCAGAACATTTTCTGTGACGTAAACCGCTGAGATCCGGCGCACCACAACTCGGATTCTGAGGCTGTCGAAGCTTTCGGTGCAGCGCTGCCTCCTGCTCCAATCCAAGATGGATTGTTTTCAGATGCTGATTCTCCGCGATCCAGGCGGACAGCGCTTTGGAACATTCCCTTTCGTGTCTTAGACTGTTGATGCCTGCCACACCCAGCCGCAGACTTGCTAATATGCAAATCCAAACCGTTCTGCCGTCATCATGTAATCTCTGTCATGGACAATACAAAATTCCGCTGCTGCCTGCTTTTCTGCTACGCTGGTCCTGGCCATATGGGTACCCTTCTTTGTCCCGCCCGCGGGGCGAAACTCTTTTTGACCATGATACAACGAAATTTGCGTTTTGAATTGTGCTTTCGGCCGAATTTGATTTTTGCAGCTTCATTCCCTGCAGGTAACTTACTATAAAAATCCCAGTGAATTTCTTTTCGCTAAAACTGCCCCGGTTGCTAAAAGATATCTTCTCACAAAGGACTTCCTTGATCCTATCCTCCGATATGGAAGGCGAATGCTGACAGGACTTTTTCCCATGCTCCACCCGATTGGCGCAACGCCAGACGATCTCGCTGGACGGCCTGGTAATGCGGCGGTAATTACGGCCACATTCCACACAAACCAAACGGCCGCTCAGTACACTCTGTGAGTTGTATCGGGTGGCCTTTCTCTGATGAGTGTCCTCGTCGATATTGCTTCGCCTGCTTTTCTCTCCATGTGCCAAAAAGAAATCGTCAAAGCTGACAATATAGCCAATGTACTTCTGATTGGAAAGCAGATCGCCGAGAACTGGCTGTGTCCAGCGATCCCTGCCTTTAGGGGATGGAATCTTACGCTTGAACAGAAAATCAGCAATCCCGTCCAGACTCATGTCGGAGAGCTACTGCTGATAAATCATTCTTACGATATTTGCTTTTTCCTGCTCGATGGTCACATGGCCATTTGGCGTGAGATAATATCCGTATGGGACACCCATGTCTGAGATGCTCCTCTCTGAATTTTTAATGTTACTTATATGGAAGTTTTCTCTAAAGCATCATGG
>CALXDF010000132.1 GCA_944386995.1 uncultured Oscillospiraceae bacterium | reverse complement strand
CTCCAGGCCGGCGTCCTCACCGGCGATGTCAAGGGCCTGCTGCTGCTGGATGTGACCCCCCTGTCCCTGGGCATCGAGACCATGGGCGGCGTGTTCACCAAGCTCATCGACCGCAACACCACCATCCCTGTGAAGAAGAGCCAGATCTTCTCCACCGCCGCCGATAACCAGACCAGCGTGGAGGTCAACGTCCTCCAGGGCGAGCGTGAGATGGCCGCTGCCAACAAGTCCCTGGGCCGCTTCCACCTGGACGGCATCGCTCCGGCCCGCCGGGGCGTGCCTCAGATCGAGGTGACCTTCGACATCGACGCCAACGGCATCGTCAACGTCTCCGCCAAGGATCTGGGCACCGGCAAGGAGCAGCACATCACCATCACCTCCTCCACCAACATGTCCAAGGAGGACATCGAGAAGGCTGTCAAGGAGGCCGAGCAGTATGCGGCCCAGGACAAGAAGCTCAAGGAAGAGGTGGAGGTCCGCAACCAGGCCGACCAGATGGTCTACCAGAGCGAGAAGACCCTCGCCGAGATGGGCGACAAGATCCCTGCCGATGACAAGGCCAAGGTCCAGGGCGGCATCGACAAGCTCAAAGAGACCCTGAAGGGCACCGACGTGGCCGCCATCAAGGCCGCCACCGAGGAGCTGACCCAGGCCTTCTACGCCGTCAGCGAAAAGCTCTACGCCCAGGCCAATCCCCAGGGCGCTCAGGGTGCCCAGGGCGGCGCTCAGGACGCCGGCGCCGGCAGCCAGGGCCAGTACTATGCCGCCGAGTACAAGGTCGTGGACGAGAACGACCAGAACAAGCAGTAAAAAACGCGGGCGCCCAATGGGACGGGGAGCTTTTCCCCGCCCCATTGAGGGCCCTTTGGGCCAATTAGGGACTAGGAATGGGGAGTCTGGAACAGCGCGCCCCGCGCCCGTTCCCTATTCCTAATTTCTAATTTTCCCTCTGATCTGGAGTACATGGATAGGAGTACATTATGGCAGAACAAAAACGCGATTATTACGAGGTCCTGGGCGTGTCCAAGAGCGCGTCCGAGGCCGAGATCAAAAAGGCATATCGAAAGCTGGCTAAGGAGAACCACCCGGATCTGCACCCCGGGGACAAGGAGGCCGAGGCAAGATTCAAGGAGATCAACGAGGCCTATGAGGTCCTCTCCGACGCGGACAAGAAGGCCCGCTACGACCAGTTCGGCCATGCCGGCGTGGACCCCAACTTCGGGGCCGGCGGCGGCTACGGCGGCTATGGCGGCGGCTTCGACTTCGGGGACCTGGGGGATATCTTCGGCAGCTTCTTCGGCGGGGGCTTCGGCGGCGGCGGCCGGGCACGGACCGGTCCCCAGCGGGGCGAGAGCCTGCGGATGGGGCTGACCATCACCTTTGAGGAGGCGGCCTTCGGCTGTGAGAAGGAGGTCACCCTGGATCGGGTGGAGCAGTGTGAGACCTGCCACGGCTCCGGCGCGGCGGCGGGCACCAGCCCGGAGACCTGCCCCAACTGCCACGGCTCCGGTCAGGTCCAGCAGCGGCGGCAGACCCCCATGGGCGTGTTCGCCACCACCACCACCTGCCCCCGCTGCGGCGGCAAGGGCAAGATCATCTCCAACCCCTGCAAGGACTGCGGCGGCACCGGCCAGGTCCGGCGGCGGAAGACCGTGAAGGTCTCCATTCCCGCCGGCATCGACAACGGGCAGACCATCTCTCTGCGGGGCCAGGGCAACGCCGGGCGCAACGGCGGGCCCAGCGGCGACCTGCTGCTGGTGATCTCCGTGCTGCCCCACCAGCTCTTCCGCCGGGACGGGGAGGACGTGTACTGCGACGCGCCCATCACCTTCACCCAGGCGGTGCTGGGCGGTGAGATGGAGATTCCCACCATCGACGGCAAGGTGAAGTACACCATCCCCGAGGGGACCCAGACCGGCACCACCTTCCGCCTGCGGGGCAAGGGCATCCCCAACCTCAACGGCCGGGGCCGGGGCGACCAGTACGTCACCGTCTACATTGAGACCCCGCGGAACCTGAGCCGGGAGCAGAAGGAGGCACTGAAGAAATTCAGCCAGTCGCTGGGAGAGCACAACTATGAGCAGCGGAAGACCTTCTTCTCCAAATTCAAGAAGTAACGGCGCCGCCCTGCATGCGGCGGAGCCGGTACCCGGGAGAGAGCGCGGGTTCTCCCCGGACATTATAAAAAAGAGAGGGACAATACTATGAAAATTTCCATCGGAAGCGACCACGGCGGATATGCCCTGAAGCAGGAACTCATCGCCTATCTCCAGGAGAAGGGCCACGAGGTGGAGGATTTCGGCTGCCACGATACCAGCAGCTGCGACTATCCTGACTTCGGCGAGGCGGCTGCCCGGGCGGTGGCCAGCGGCGCCTGCGAGCGGGGCATTGTGATCTGCACCACCGGTATTGGCATCTCTATTTCCGCCAACAAGGTCAAGGGGATCCGCTGCGCCCTGTGCAGCGAGCCTTACAGCGCGGAGATGACCCGCCGCCATAACGACGCGAATGTGCTGGCCATGGGCGCCGGTATGATCGCCCCCATGATGGCCAAGCGCATTGTGGATGTGTTCCTCTCCACGGAGTTTGAGGGCGGCCGGCATCAGCGGCGCATCGACAAGATGATGGCCATCGAGGGCAAGTAAGAGAAAGCCATCCCCCGGGATCGAATGCCGCATACAACATGAAATGCGGACTATGGGGCTTTCCGGCCGCAGAACCGGAAGGGGACTGCTATATTTTTTAAACGCTGCCGGAGAAGAGAGAGGAGGTCTTGCCATGGCGGCCAGAGGATATCAGAACTACCACGGAAAGAAGAACGGCCGGCGGATGGTGCTGGTGGTGCTGTTGGTTCTGGTGCTGCTGCTCTGCGTCGGCTATCTGGCGCTGCAAGACCACATCATCTATGAATCCGACGGCAGCATCACCCTGGATCTGCCGTTCCTGCGGGGCGGAGAAACTGCTGCCCAGAATCTGCCGGACGCGGCGGATGGGGAGACCCCGTCGCTGCAGATCGTGACCTCTGCGGATTCTGCGGATGGGCCAGTCCCTGATAGGCAGGCAGGCGGCACTTTTTCCGTGGCAGAGCAGGCGCTTTATGCTCTGTGGGAGGATGATACGCCAGGACCTGCCGCCGGGGTCCAGGGGCTGGTAACTGAGGTCAAAGGGGAGACCGGCGTCTTCTACTACCAGTCGGATTGGGCTGTGCAGGGGGCTGCGGACGAACGGGCGGTCAGCCGCTCCGGTGTGGCGGACTTGCTGTCAGAGGAGCGGGATTGGAGCGCCGTGGCCGCCATCCACTGCTTCCGGGACGACTACTACGCCATGGACGACATGGAGGGAGCGGGGATCTGCCAATCCACCGGCTACATCTGGTTCGGGGTGGACAATTCCCACTGGCTGGAGCCCTCCAAGCAGGGGACCAGGGCATATCTCTGCGCTGTGGCAGAGGAGTGCCGGGATATGGGGTTTGACGAGATTCTCCTGCGGAGCTTTGGCTACCCCACCCGGGGGAACCTGGACAAAATCGACTACAGCGGCATGCAGATGTCCAAAGAGGAATCCCTGGAGGTGTTCCTTCGGGATCTGCGGGAGGCGCTTGGGGAGGATGTGCTGCTGTCGGTGGAGCTGACAGCGGAGGATGTCCTCTCCGGCCATAACAGCATCAGCGGCGTGGAGCTGGAGCGGATCCTCCCCCTGGTGGACCGGCTTTATGTCACCGGCGGCGGGGACCGGGCCGCTCTGGAAGCGGCGGTGGGGCCGCTGCTGGCGGACCGGGAGACGAGCGGTTTCCTGGTTATGGAATAACATGGCAGGAGTGTACGCCTGCTTGCGGCAGGCGGATGCGGGCCGGATATCCTTTTTGAGGATATCCGGCCCGCTTTTTTGCGGAGAAAGAATCCATTAAAAATCCGGGGAATGTGCCCAATTGTTTTGTACACTTTATGAAAAATGCGGCGGGAAAACAGAATCCACTTGTTGGCAATATCTATTTGTGATATAATTCACCAAGTCTATACAGAATATTTTTTGTGGGATTTGAACAGGGTGGACAGGGGGTTCGCCCAAGAAAATTTTTGGAGCAAAGGGCGGTGAAAGAATGTCACTGGAAGCCATTGAGAAGATCCGCGGCGTGGAGGACGAGATGGACCAGGCCCGTGGGCAGGCCCGTGCCCAGGCTCAGAAGATCCGGGACGAGGCGGACCGGGCCGGACAGGCGCTGTTGGAGCAAAGCCGCCGGACAGCGGAGGAAAAAACCACCGAGGTGATGCAGGCCGCAGAGGAGCGGGGTGCCGCGCGCCGGGGGGAAATTCTGGCCGCAGCGGAGAAGGAATGCCGTGCGCTGAACCGGCAGGCGGACGCCAATATGGCGTTGGCGGTGGAGATGATCGTGGAAAGGGTGGTTGACGGGTAATGGCCATTGTCAAAATGAAGCGCCTGCGCCTTCTGGCCCTGACCCGGGACAGGGATGCCCTGCTTGCAGCCCTGCTTCATGACGGCTGCGTGGAGGTCAGCGAACCCTCTCAGGCACTGATGGAGGAGGCCGGCTTTCTCAAGCGGGAACCGGCTGCTCTGGCTCAGGCCAAGGATGCCCAGGGGGAGCTGACCGCGGCTATCAAAACGCTGAATCGCTGGGCGGCACAGAAGAAGGGCGGCCTGTTTTCCCCCAGGGAGGAGATGAGCGAAGGGGAGCTGCTGGACCAGGGAGCGCTGAATGCGGCCCTGACCCTGGCCCGGGATCTTAATGAACGGGCAAAGATGGTGGGGGCTCTGGCTGCCCGGGCGGCCCGCCTGGAGGCGGACCGGCTGGCTCTGGAACCATGGCAGGCCTACGACGTTCCCTTGGAGATCAAAGGGACCAAGACGGTCTCCATCCTGCTGGGTACGGTGCCCAGCACAGTGGACTTCTCTGCCATGGCCGGCGCTGTGGAGGAGGCCGCCGGGGCAGTGCAGGTTCACCTGCTCTCCACCGGGCGGCAGCAGCACTGCCTGGAGATCCTGTGCCACAGGAGCTGTGAACAGGCTGCGCTGGATGCCCTGCGGACCTACGGGTTCAGCTTCGCCCAGATGAAGGATCTCACCGGAACGGTGGAGGAGAATATCCTGCGCATCCGGAAGGAAATGCAAAACGCACAGGCACAGCGGCAGCAGGTGCTGGAAGACATCAAGGCGCTGGGGGCGCGGAAGCGGGAACTCCAGATCGCTCTGGATCGGATTGCCCAGGTGGCGGCCACAGAGAGCGCCAAGGAGCGGCTGCTGAACGCCGGCGCGGTCCTGTGCCTGGACGGCTGGGTCCCGGCGGAGAAGGCCGGGGAACTGGAGCAGACGCTGAAAACGTTTGACTGCGCGTGGGAGATGGCAGATCCGTCACCGGACGAGTACGACAAGGTGCCCGTGCAGCTGAAAAACGGCAGGTTTTCCCGGTGCATGAACATGGTCACGGAGATGTACGCCCTGCCGGTATACGGAACTGTGGACCCCAATCCCCTGATGGCGCCGTTTTTTATCCTGTTTTACGGGATCATGATGGCGGACATGGGCTACGGGATTCTGATGGTCCTGGGCTCTATCTTCATGATGAAGAAAATGCGGCCGAAGGGCGGCATGCGCAACTTTGCCGAGCTGCTTTTCTACTGCGGTATCAGCACCTTTGTCATGGGGGCCGTCACCGGCGGCTTCTTCGGGGATTTCCTGACCCAGCTGATCGGCATTATCAGCCCGGGTACAGAGTTCGCCCTGCCCGCCCTCTTCACTCCCATGAACGACACCATCGCCATTCTGGGCGGATCCCTGGTGCTGGGCTTTATCCAGATTATCACCGGGCAGATTGTCAGCTTTGTGGAGAAAGCCAGAAACGGTCACCTGATGGATGGGATCTGGGACGAGGGCACCTGGTGGGTGCTGTACCTGGCAGTGGGCTTCCTGGCGCTGGGGATCGGCAATGTGGCTGGCTATCCGGTGCTGCTGATCGTTGGCATCCTGATGCTGGCGGTGGGCTCCACGCGCAACGCCAAGGGGCTGGGCAAGATCGGTTCCTTTGTGGGTGCGGTGTATAACGGTGTCACCGGTATTTTCAGCGATGTGATGTCCTATGCCAGGCTTATGGCCCTGATGCTCTCGGGCAGCATCATCGCCAGCGTGTTCAACACGCTGGGCGGCATCACGGGAAATGTGCTCTTTTTCCTGGTGATCTCCATGCTGGGAAACGCGCTGAACTTCGCGCTGAACCTCTTGGGGTGCTATGTTCACGATCTGCGCCTGCAGTGCCTGGAGTTCTTTGGAAAGTTCTATCAGGATGGCGGAAAGCCCTTCCGCCCCCTGGCCATTCATACAAAATATGTAGACGTCAAGGAGGAAAACTGACATGTTGGCAGAATTCGTCAATCAATTCGGAGGCGTGGGCCTCGCATTTCTGGGCGCAGGCCTGGCCGCAGGCATGTGCTGTGTGGGCTCCGCCCGGGGCACCGGCATCGCCGGCGAGGCCGCTACCGGCCTGCTGAGTGAGAACCCGGAGCACTTTTCCAAGTGCCTGATCCTGCAGGTCATCCCCGGTACCCAGGGCCTGTACGGCCTGGTAACGTGGTTCTTTGCCCTGTTTACCATCGGTGTGTTCTCCGGCGGGATCCAGGAACTGAGCATCACCCAGGGCCTCACCGTGCTGGTGGCCTGCCTGCCCTGCGCCATGGGCGGCTACCGCTCCGCCATCTACCAGGGCCGCGTGGCTGCCGCGTCTATCAACATGGCTGCCAAGCAGCCTGACGACTGGTCCAAGGGTATTATCCTCTGCGTGGTGGTGGAGTTCTACGCAATTTTGTCCCTGCTGGCCTCCATCCTGCTGCTGATGAACGCCCTGTGATGGGACAGAGCAAAAAACAGAGGAAAGGCGGTAAGGGGCTGACATGAACGGAATTGAGAAGATTACCGCGCGCATCCAGCAGGATGCCGGCGCCGAACTGAAGGCCATCCGTGCCCAGGCGGAGGAGCAGGCAGCCCAGATCCGCTCGCAGTACGAGGCCCAGGCGAAAGCTGAGGCCGAGAAGGCCGCCGAGAGCTGCCGGCAGGCAGCCCAGCAGCAGCTGGAGCGGCTGGAGGGCGCGGCGGAGATGGAGGCCAAGACCCGCCTCCTCACCGCCAAGCAGGCCTGCATTGACAGGGCCTTTGAGCGGGCGCGGGAGCATTTGCTCTCCATGCCGGAGACGGAGTATGTGGAGCTGCTGGCCAAACTGGCGGTGCGCTCGTCCACCACCGGCCGGGAGGAGATTGTGCTCAATGAGCGGGACCGCTCGGCCATAGGGCAGAAGGTCGTGTCCCGGGCCAACCAGCTGCTGGCCCAGGCGGTGGCCCCGGACCTGCCTGCGGAGCTCAAAGAGTCCCGGGCGGGTACCATCCTCACCAAGGTGGTCACCGGCGCCAATGCCCTGCTTCAGGGGACGGCCATGCTGACCCTGTCTGCGGACACCGCGGAGATCCAAGGGGGTCTGATCCTGCGGGACGGGCAGGTGGAGGTGAACTGCGCCTTTGAAACGCAGCTGCGCCTGCTGCGGGAGAGCTTGGCCGGCCAGGTGGCCAAGATCCTGTTCGGCTGAGCCGTTTGGCGGACGCTGAAGGCGTCCGGGGCGGCACAGTGCGTTTCAGGAAAGGAGGACGGCTGTTTTGGCAAAGAAGAAAACAATCAAGGATACCGACTATCTCTTTCTCTCCGCGCGGCTGCGGGCCATGGAGGGGAGGCTTCTGACCAGCGGGCGGATGGAGCGCATGATCGACGCGCCCACTGCCGCGGACGCGGCCAAGGTGCTGGGAGAGATCGGATACGGCGATTTCTCCCCGGCCAGTGAGGAGGAGCTCAACCAGGCTCTGGCGCTGGAGCGGGAGAAGGTATTTGAAGAACTCTACCAGTTTGTGCCCGACCGAGCTGTGGTGGACGTGTTCAAAGTGAAATACGACTATCACAATGCCAAGGCCGCGTTGAAGAGCCTGGCCGTGGGGGCCGACCCCAAGCGGCTGCTGGTAGATGCCGGCCGGGTGAGCGCGGACAGACTGGCCAAGGCACTGGAGGAGGGGGATTATGCCGCCCTTCCGGAAGCCATGCAGGCCCCCTGCCGCCAGGCCCATGAGGTCCTCAGCACCACCGGTGACCCGCAGAAGAGCGACTTCATCCTGGACGCGGCCTATTTCCAGGAGATGCTTCAGGCGGCGAGGGAAACCGGCAGCGACCTGCTGTGCCGGTATGTCCAGACCACCATTGACGCGGCGAACCTGCGCTCTGCGGTCCGCACTGTGCGGATGAACAAGGGGGGCGATTTCCTGCGCCAGGTGCTCTTCGCAGGCGGTACGGTCCCGGTGGACCGGGTGATGTCTGCTGCACTGGGGGGCAGCCTGGAGGAGGCATACCGCACCGGGAATCTGCGCGCTGCGGCGGAGCTGGGCGCTGCCGTGATCCGGGGCGGAAGCCTGACGGCATTTGAGAAGGCCTGTGACGACGCGGTTACTGCCACGGCGGCCCAGGCCAAGGCCGTACCCTTCGGCGTGGAAGTGGTCATCGGCTATCTGGTGGCCAAGGAGATCGAATTTACCGCCGTGCGGGTGATTATGGCAGGCCGTATGGCCGGCATCAGCGGCGAGATCATCCGGGAAAGGCTGCGTGAGAGCTATGTATAAAATCGCGGTTTTGGGCGACCGGGACAGTGTGCTGGGGTTCAAGGCCCTGGGGCTGGACGTGTCGTTTGTGGAGGACGCGGACAGCGCTCGGGAGGAGCTGCACCGACTGGCCCGGGAGGGGTATGCCATCATCTATATCACGGAACAGCTGGCGAAGGATCTCTCCGCCGAGATCGCCCGGTACAAGGATTCCGTCACCCCGGCGGTGATCCTGATCCCCGGTAAGACCGGTTCGCTGGGGCTGGGAGCATCGGCCCTCCAGAGCGCCGTGGAGCGGGCTGTGGGGGCGGATATATCCTAGCTTCAAAAAAAGTGCCGGCACTTTTTTGAAAAGGAATTCACGCCGAGCGCGGCGAGCAAAGCGAGGGCTTTTCACTGAAGGGGAAAAGCAACGGCGTTTTTTGAAAGGTAGTGAAGGAATGAGTCAAGGCAAGATCATCAAGGTATCTGGTCCGCTGGTGGTGGCCGAGGGCCTGGCCGATGCCAACATGGCCGACGTGGTCCGTGTGGGCGAGCAGCGGCTTATCGGCGAGATTTTGAACATGACCGGCGACCGGGCCTCCATCCAGGTCTATGAGGAGACGTCCGGCCTGGGTCCCGGCGCCGCCGTGGAAACCACCGGCGCGCCCCTGAGCGTGGAGCTGGGTCCCGGCATCATCGAGAATATCTACGACGGCATCCAGCGCCCCCTGCAGGAGATCGTCAAGCGCACTGGTGCCAATCTCCAGCGGGGCGTGGAAGTTCCTGCCCTCAGCCGGGAGAAGAAGTGGTCCTATACCCCGGCAGCGAAGGTGGGGGATACGGTGATCGGCGGCGATGTGCTGGGCACGGTGCCTGAGACCAGCGTGGTGCTCCACAAAATCATGGTGCCCAACGGCATCTCCGGTACGGTGGAGTGGGCCATCGGACCCGGCGAGTACACCATTGAAACAGTCATCGCCAAGATCCGTACCGAAAAAGGTGAGCTGAAAGAACTGACCATGGTGCAGAAGTGGCCGGTTCGGATTGGCCGCCCTTATCAGAAGAAGTTCAACCCTGTGGCCCCGCTCCAGTCCGGACAGCGGGTCATTGACACGATGTTCCCCATTGCCAAGGGCGGCACCGCCGCCGTGCCCGGTCCCTTCGGCTCCGGCAAGACCGTGGTGCAGCACCAGCTGGCCAAGTGGTCCGATGTTGACATCGTGGTTTACGTGGGCTGCGGCGAGCGGGGCAACGAGATGACCGACGTGCTCCGGGAGTTCCCGGAGCTGGTGGATCCCCGCACCGGGGAGACGCTGATGAAGCGTACAGACCTCATCGCCAACACCTCCGACATGCCTGTGGCCGCCCGCGAGGCGTCCGTTTATACCGGCATCACCATCGCTGAGTATTTCCGGGATATGGGCTACGACGTGGCCGTCATCGCCGACTCCACCTCCCGCTGGGCCGAGGCACTGCGTGAGATGTCCGGGCGTCTGGAGGAGATGCCCGGTGAGGAGGGCTACCCGGCATACCTGGCCAGCCGCCTGGCCCAGTTCTATGAGCGGGCCGGCGTTGTGGAGTGTATGGGCAGCGAGGCGCGCCGGGGCAGCCTCACCGCTGTGGGCGCTGTGTCGCCTCCGGGCGGCGACCTGTCCGAACCGGTAAGCCAGGCTACCATGCGGATTGTCAAGGTGTTCTGGGCGCTGGATTCCTCCCTGGCCTACCGCCGCCACTTCCCGGCAATCAACTGGCTGAATTCCTACAGCTTGTATCTGGACACCATGAAAGTCTGGTTTGACGAGCACTTCGGCCCGGCCTTTATGGCCAACCGCCACCGGGCGATGGCCCTCCTCCAGGAGGAGTCCAGCCTCAACGAGATCGTGCAGCTGGTGGGTAAGGACGCCCTCTCTGCCGACGATCAGCTCACCCTGGAGGTGGCCAAGATGGTGCGGGAGGACTTCCTGCAGCAGAACGCCTTTATGGATGTGGACTCCTACTCCAGCTTTGACCGCCAGATGCGCCTGCTCTCTCTGATCCTGGACTATGAAAAGCTGGCCCGGGCGGCCGTGGCCAAGGGGGCGGAGCTGGGGGATCTGCTTGCAATCTCTGCCAAGGAGGAGATCGGCCGGGCGAAGTTTGTGGAAGCGGAGAAGTATCAGGCGGAATACGCTGCCATCCGTGAGAAGATGGAGCGGGAGATCGGTGCAATCGCGCAGAAAGGCGGTGAGGACGCATGATGAAGGAATACCGGACCATCCACGAGGTCTCCGGCCCCCTGATGGTGGTGGAGCAGGTGGAAGGCGTCACCTATGATGAGCTGGGGGAAATTGAACTGAGCGACGGCAGCGTCCGCCGCTGCCAGGTGCTGGAGGTAGACGGGAACACCGCCGTGGTGCAGCTCTTTGAGAGCAGCGCCGGCATCAACCTGAGGGATTCCAAAGTGCGCTTTTTGGGCCACCCCCTGCAGCTGGCCGTCAGCGGCGATATGCTGGGCCGGGTGTTCAACGGTATGGGCCAGCCCATCGACGGCGGCCCCGCCATCCTGCCCGAGGCGTACCGGGACATCAACGGCCTGCCCATGAACCCGGCGGCCCGGGACTACCCCAACGAGTTTATCCAGACCGGCGTCAGCACCATCGATGGGCTGAACACCCTGGTCCGCGGGCAGAAGCTGCCC
>CALXDF010000131.1 GCA_944386995.1 uncultured Oscillospiraceae bacterium | reverse complement strand
CCATTACCTTGAATGACGAACCTGCGAATTCTATCACCTGGGAATTGCTCGAGGGAAACGTGCTCCATCTGACGATCTCTGAGGAGGCCGCCTTCTCAGGGGGATGGCTGCAAGTGGAATTCCTTGGAAACAACGATAAATCCAGAATCTACGGCATCTCCGTAGTCAACGGCACGCCCCGGCTGGTGTTCTGCCCATTGGAATGGATCGGGGACGAGTATACCCTTCCCACCACTTTGTGGGCATATGATGGAGAATACACACTGGGTCTTGTGCTCGATGGTGTATTCGGCTGGATGAGCGGCGGTGAAATCCAGCTGCTCTCTCCCGGTGAGGTCACGGTGGAGGGCGATACAGTCTCTATCTACCAATTCGGTGAAGTAGAAGGTTACCCGATTTATTCTCTTTCCCTCGACCACCTGGGCACGGCGCGAGTATCGGTGGGAGAATATTCCATGGATCTGACGGTGGAATTGCCTGCTTATGGATACTATAAAACCCAAAACCGCAGCGAAGAGAGCTTTTGCTTCTATTGCAATTACTATGAAACCAGCACCATCTGGGCGCTGACCGAGGATGGCTTTACCGAGGCGCAGAAGGAAGCCGTAACCGTCTTCATCAAAGATAAAACGGCGGACGTGGAGTGGGTCAAGCGGGAGAACGGCAATTATGATCTCAAAATCACCCTGCCGGAACCGCAGTATTTGATGGACGGCTATCGTCTGAATGTCTCGGAAGGAGGGGACATCCTGGCGAGCATCGATGTCAGTGCCCGACCCATCAATGTCGCAGCCTACTTCACTCTGGGCAGCAAGACATATGGCGTGGGCTTTACCTACACCATCGACGACATCACGCGGATCTATGAAGACGAAGCGTGCAGCGGCTTTACCACCAGCGATCCGCGGGGAGAGACGCGGACAGCGTGGTGCAGCTTTCCGGTGGATGCGGGGCTTCAGATTATCGACGAGAACCGAGGCATTTACTATGATGTGGAGAAGGCCAGCCCGGTCTCCATCCAAGTGAACCGACTCTGGCTGGAGCCCATCTTTGGCGCAGAGGATACCTTCAGCTGGTCTGCCACCGAGGATGTGATGACGACGGAGGATCCCGACGCCATCCTCTACTTCCATGAGGGGGCAGATGCCACGGCGCGAATCTGGGCCAATGTGACGTGCACGGTGGGCGGTGAAGTCTATACCAGGGACGTCTGCTGCATTGTGCAAGTCATTTACAAGAAGACGCAGACGATCAACTTGTCGGACATCAAGAACACCGCAGACCTCAACGAAAAACTTGCAAAACTTGCGGAGGACAGCCCTGCAAACTCCATCACCCAGATTTTCCTGGGGGATGACGAAGGCAACCAGATGATCTTCGAGGGCACCGTGGAAATCCCCGATGCATTCACAGGGGATAAAGAGCTCATTCTCCATTGCAACAATGTCACCATCGAGGGCAACCTAAATCTCAACAGCGCCAACGTAATTTCCATCGACGGTATCGATTTTATCGGGGAGAAGACACCAGGTGTATCTGCCATCTACGGCAGCACCTGCGGCTGGATCGAGAACTGCTCCTTCACCCATTATGATGTGGCGCTGGCTTCCGACGAGAATGGCAATCTCAACCCCATCCGCTGTACCTTTGTGGACAACAACATTGCCGCGTCGGTGGATGTGGACAATCTTTTATGGGATATGAGCCTCAAGACCTGGGAGGGAAATCTCTTCCAGAATAACGGCACGGCAGTGAAGGTGGAGAGCTTCAACGATTTCCTCAGCCCCTACCAGTTCCGCGTTACCAACAGCGATTTTATTGACAACGGCGTGGATTTTGACGTGGACTGCGCGGCGACGCTTTACTTCTATCAAAACTTCTACGGAACGACGAAGGGCAGCGTCGAAGACGCCAAGCATACCCCGCCTACGGTGGAGTGCGACCACAGCATCACCAAGGTCATCACGAACCCCAGGTGGAAGGAGCCGGTGCTGGCCTGGGAGAACCGGGCGGTTACCTTCTCCCTTCTCGCCGAGCCGGTGAAGGCCAACTACCTCACCGCCGACTGGGATCTGCCCACGGAAATTGTCAATGAGGAGGCCGACGGCCTGACCCTGGACGCCGCGGCCTTCCGGGAACCCGGTGAGAAGACCATCGACGTGGTGAATCAGCAGCAGCAGTACCTGGGCACCTGGACGTTTGACGGCGTCTCCACCGTGGAAAGCGGCGTGTTCCGCGCCGGCCTTGCGGTGGAACAAGGGGAAAATGCCATCACTGTGACGGTGCGCGAGAGCGAAATGCTGGATGCCGTGCCCACCTTGACCGTTCCCTGTGCCTTTTCCTATGCCCAGGTGCGCTTTGATGGCAAGACCGTGGCAGCCGCCCTCCGGGACGGCAAAATTACCTTCCCCGTGGCAGCGGCAGGTACCTACACCATCACCGAGGCCGAGGCGCCCGCGCAGTTGCCTGAGACGCCCAAGCCCTCCAAGCCTGTGACCAAGCCTGAGATTTCCCAGGAGCCAGAGGATCCTTCCTTCTCCGACGTGCCCGTGGGCGCGTGGTATGAAGAGGCCGTGGCCTATGTGGCCGGGCAGGGCATTCTCCAGGGCACCGGCAACGGGAAGTTCTCTCCCAATACCAACCTCACCCGGGGCATGATGATGACCATTCTCGCCCGGATGGCCGGGGTGGATACCACCGGCGGCAAGACCTGGTATGAAAAAGCCCTGGCCTGGGCGGTGGAGCAGGGGATCTCCGACGGCACCCACCCGGAGGCCACCATCACCAGGGAGCAGCTGGCGACCATGCTCCACCGCTTCGCCGGCGAGCCGGCGGTAGAGGGCGATCTCAGCGCCTTTACCGACGGCGAGATGGTGAGCGCCTGGGCGAAGGAAGCCGTGGCCTGGGCAGTGAAAGCAGGAATCCTCCAGGGCAGCGGCGGCAAGCTCCGCCCCCAGGCTA
>CALXDF010000130.1 GCA_944386995.1 uncultured Oscillospiraceae bacterium | reverse complement strand
CCGGGTTGCAGTTGCACCAGATCCGGCTGCCCTCCACGCTGCACCGGGCCATGGCCTGCTCCACAAAGGACCGGGGCATCAGCGCCACCTCGTCCAGCAGCACACCCGCCAGGGTGGCTCCCTGGATGAGGGCGGCACTGCCCTCGTCCTTTCCCCCCATCAGGTAGAAACGGTTCTCCCGGCCCTCCCCCCGAATGACCAGGAGGTTCTCACTCCGCTTCTCCTGACACCTCAGGCCCAGTTCCCGCAGCACGGGCAGCAGTTCCAGCACCACGTTGCGCCGCAGAGAGGCGATGGTCTTTCCGCACAGGGCAAAGGACCGTCCGTCAAACCTGCTCATGGCCCAGCACACAAAACTTAAGGCCATACACAATGTTTTGCCGCTGCGCACCGCGCCGTCGCAGATAATGACGTCATACCCGCTGTCCTGGGAGGCATCACACCACCACCGCATCACCCGCCGCTGCTTGGGGGAGAAGGGGCGCAGCCTCATGGCCCCTCCTCCTGCCCCTGGAGCAGCGCCAGGAACGCAGCTCTCTGGGAGGGCTGCTCCTCCTGCCGCAGGCGGTAGAGCAATTCCAGCGCCCGGGTCCTGTCAAAAAATTTCACCTCGAAGACGCCGTCCTTGCCCCGCTTGCACTCGGCGATGCCGTCCAGTTCCATGGATTTGGCATACACATCTCCCGCCGCCAGCACCAGCTCCACCCCATCGTTGGGCCGGCAGAAGGCGATGTGCTCCAGCTCCGCCAGGATGTCTCTGTATTGTCTTTCTTCGCTCATGCCACCACCCTTTCCATATGCAGGGTCCAGACGGCGTTTTTTTGCACGAATGCGTGCAACCTTTTCTGATTTTCTTTTCTTCCCCCGTCTGCCCTGCCATTGACAACGGCCAAAAATCTGGTTACAATGAAGTCAGATTTTCTAGTTTAGGAGGATAACATCCATGAAGAATATCATTTCCACCGACAAGGCTCCCGCCGCCATCGGCCCCTATAGCCAGGGTGTGTCCGCCCAACTGCGGAGCATCACCATCACCTCCGGACAGCTGCCCATCGACCCTGCCACCGGCGCTTTTGCCGAGGGCGGCATCGCCGGCCAGACCCGCCAGTCCCTGGAGAATGTGAAGGCCGTGCTGGAAGCGGGCGGCTTCACGATGGAGGACGTGATCAAGACCACCGTGTTCCTCAAAGATATGAATGACTTCGCCGCTATGAACGAGGTCTATTCCGCCTATTTTGCCAGCAATCCCCCCTCCCGCAGCGCTGTAGAGGTGGCGCGCCTGCCCAAGGACGCTCTGGTAGAGATTGAGGCTATCGCTGTCAAGTAATCCACATCTCCAAGCAAGCACAGAGCGGCACCCCCATTAAAGAGGGGTGCCGCTCTTTTCCGCTGCACACAAGAGTCCCGGGACAACTTCCTATGGTTGTCCCGGGGCTCTCTGATCTTATCTGATTATTCTGTTGGCTGAGGCTGCTGAGCCGACTCCGGCTGTTTTTCCCGTTTTTTGGGCAAGAAGCCCTCAAAAATCACCAGCGCTCCATCCCTCTCCGCCCGCTCCAGCTCCGACTGGTGGCGAATCGTCCAGCTGGCCTCCTGTCCCTTGAGCAGGCCGCAGCACAGGCGCACAGGCAGGAGATCCCGATCCTCATAGCGGAAGGCGATAAAATCCGGCCGGGTGAGGAAGTTTGGCAGCAGCATGGTCATGGCCAGCCGGGCCGGGAAGGGAAATCCCGGCGCCTTTCCCGGTTTGGTGTAGTTCTCGGCCAGCTGGCCCCGGAGAATAAAAGGCTCATTTTTCTTCAGCCAGCGCAGAACCCTGGGGTCAAAGGACTCGATGCAGAAATCCCCCCGGTAACTCCCCAGCAGCTTGCAGGTCTGCTCGCACAGCCCTCTGTAATTTCCATTCTCCACCTTGAGCTCAATAATCAAGGGTGCACGCCCCTCAAACAGCGGCAGCACCTCTTCCAGCAGCGGAATTTTTTCCTTGGTGCCCTGAAGCGTCAGCTTCTGTAGTTCCCCCAGCGTCTGTTCCTCAATACGCACATGGACGCCGCACAGCCGGTCCAGATAACTGTCGTGGGCCACCACAAGGCGCTTGTCCCTGGTGAGATGGACATCCAGTTCCGCACCAAATCCTCCGGCAATGGCATACCGGAAAGCTAGGAGAGAATTCTCCGGCACGCCCCGCTCAATATTATGTAACCCTCTGTGTGCATAGCGGTACTGCCGCAGCAGTACCAGCTGCCTCGCTCCCCGCCGGGGCTTCATCGCCCACAGCCACAGCAAAAACAGCACCGCCAGCGCGATGACAATTCCCAGGAAAATCTTCATGCCCTCCGCCCCTTCGCCGCAAAGATCCGCCGGATTCTTCCCCGGCAGTCAGCAGGGGTATCGTACCATAAAATGTGCCGGCTGTAAAGATCATGGGCGGAGAGCCAGGCCCTCCGCCCATGATCTGTCAGGTATTCTTCTTGTTGATGGGTTTTCGCACCAGAAGCTTTCCCAGATCTTTAGCGTTGAAGGGATACAGCGGGTACATATACCCCTTTCCAACAATGGGTTTGGTGGTAAAAAGCAGCACCAGCATCATCAGCAGCCCCAGCGCCAGCCCCCACCAGTCCAGCAGGGCAATAAAGATTAACAGCAGAACCCGCATGAGTTTAAAGGCATATCCCATCTCAAAGCTGGGCTGGGCGAAACTGGCGATGGAGACAAACGCCATATATACCAGCACCTCTGGCACCAGCCAACGGGCCTGGACAGCAAAATCTCCCAGAATCAAGGCCCCGATCATGGAGAACGAGCTGCTGAGCACATCCGGGGTGTTAAGCGACGCCAGTTTGAGAAGGTCGATGGTAAATTCCACAAACAGCAGCTGTACCAGCAGCGGCACTGCTCCCTGTTCCGCCACCGTGACAAACTGGAGCCACTCCGGCACCTCGTGGGGGCTTTTGGCCAGAAGATACCACAGCGGCGTGATCACCAGGGAGAGCACAAACACCGCCATACGGATATACCGGAGATAGGTCCCTACCAGGGGCGGGAAGTAGTAGTCGTTCACATCCTCCATAAAATCGAAGAAGTGGGTGGGCAGCAGCATCACCGAGGGGGAATTGTCTACCAGCAGCACCACATAGCCCTCCATAATGCAGGCGCTGGCTGTGTCCGGCCGCTCAGTATAGCGGACCTTGGGGAAGGGATTATACCACTGCGGCTCCATCATGGCCTCAGCGATGCTCTCCTGGCTCATGGTCGTGGAGTTGACGCGGATGCGCTTGAGCTTTTCCCGTACCTCCTTGAGAAGGTGGGCATCCACCTTGTTCTCCAGATAGCCCAGCACCACATCTGTGCGGCTTTGATCCCCAATCTTGTGATTCTCCAGAGTGAGGTGTTCGTCGCGGATCCGCCTGCGCAGCAGAGAGGTATTGCGCAGCAGGATTTCAATAAATCCGTCGTGGGACCCCCGGAGCACCCGCCCGTCGGAGGGCTCCTGAATGGTCCGGCCCGGAAAGGTCTTGGCGTCGATGAGGGCACAGTGGTCAAAGCCCTCCACCACCAGGGCGGTCTTGCCCAGAAAAACCCCTGTGAGAATATTCTGAACCTGGTTCTCCGCCTCCACCTCGCCAAAGGTTACAAAGCGCCGGATCACCTCCTCCATGTCGGCGATGCCCTCCAGATCCTTTTCCTGGACCTGGAGCAGAAAGGATACGACCCGCTCAATCACCCCGTCGTCGCCATAGCCGTCCACCACATAAAGCCGGGCAGATCTGTTTCCCAGCATCAGATCCCTGGCGATCACGTCAAAGTTCCGTCCCACCCCGATGCGCCGGTCCAGTTCCCCCCGGTTTTCCGCCAGGCTTTTGGTCAGTTGTTCCATAAGTGCCTCCTGCCGTCTCATTTCTCCTAGTATGGACGGGCGGCGGCGTTTTACTCGCAAATTGATCTCCAAACCCGCACAGTACACAAAAAACAGTCGGGGCCGCAAAGCGGCCCCGACCATCTGTCTCCTGCCGGTGACGTATCAGTTCCCGCCAAAAGTCAACCAGGGATCCTCCCGAAATGGCTGCCGGCCCGGATTCCCCTCGCTTCGGTATATTTTTTTGTCCCGCAATTCATACACCACAGACCACACCGTATCCCGCCCGGTACCCCTGTCATACTGGCAGAGGAACCCATACTTCCCAGCCAGCAGCTCCTGGACAAAGGCCAGGTCACAGGCGCTGTTGCCGCCGCTGAGGGCGGACACCATGGTCTGATATCGCTCTTCGGCGCGCCAGTCATCAATCCTCGCCTGATTCAGCTGCTTCATGCCGGGCAGATGAAATCGGTTGGTGGCGCAGACAAAGGGGCCGCCGAAATCGGCAGGCCGTCCCACCGCAAGCCGATCCGCCGTGGCCTCCACCACAGCCAACTCCCCTGCAGAATCCGCCAAAGTCAGCGTCATGGCCGAGGCAACCGGCAGTTCCCGGAGCCGGGCCAGGGCCTCTGCCACATTCCGGCATTTCTCCAGAAGATGGCGCAGCAGCAGCCCCGCCTGAAGTCCCGGCTGCCTCTTCAACGGATAGACGGATGTCAATCCGGCTGCCAACCCATATTCGTTGACACCGTCTTCCAGTTCCACAAAAGCTGTGGTGTTCCCAGTGAGAGCATAGGCCCCCTTCAGACGATATCGCACATTCCGATTCAGATGTTCCAGCGCCGTCAGGAAATCACTGTTGCGGCCGAAGAAAATTCTCTGCTCCGC
The DNA here is from genome assembly GCA_944386995.1 of uncultured Oscillospiraceae bacterium. Classification (GTDB taxonomy): domain Bacteria; phylum Bacillota; class Clostridia; order Oscillospirales; family Oscillospiraceae; genus CAJFPI01. Next base: position 12,566 of record CALXDF010000130.1, on the reverse strand, counting down.
AGTTACCGCCAGGCAGGAACAGCAGCGTCCCGGCGGCATGGCGTACATACTCAGCAGCACCGCGCGCAGGAGACCGGCATCGCACTGCTGGCCGTCAGCGATCCCCTGGATCTCCTCCAGCGCCTCCGGATCATAAGTTTGATACATCGGAAGACAGGCCCTGGCATAGGCCAGGCGGTCCTCTGTTAGGGCAAAGGGGACGTCCCGCAACAAAATATTTCCGCGTTCCCGCAGCATCGTCCCCCATCGGAAGCCCGCGTCATAGTGTGTTCCCTGTAACGTATCGTGATGCATATTGTCTTGCTCCTTTTTCTTGAGAATCCAGAGCAGCCGGCGGCCCACAACCCCAGCGTAACCGAATAAAAAATTGTTGTCAACCCCCTATTTCTCCGTTTTGGGGCAAAATTTATCCCGGCAGGTTTAAATACCTGCCGGGATCGTTTCCGGTCCGCTCTATTGCATCTGCTCCAATTCCTGATTGATCCGCTCCTCACAGCTGCGCATGGCCAGGATGGTCTTTTCCATCAATTCCTCCAGGCTCCACCCCAGCCGCTCGGCCCCCTGGGCAATCACATCACGGCTGCATCCGGCGGCAAACTTCTTGTCCTTGAACTTCTTTTTCAGGCTGGATACCTCCATGTCAGATACGCTCTTGCTGGGGCGCATCTTGGCGGCGGCGCCGATAAGTCCCGTCAGTTCATCAGCCGCAAAGAGCACCTTCTCCATCTGGTGGGTGGGCTCCACATCGCTGCACAGGCCGTAGCCGTGGCTGCACACCGCGTGAATGAGTTCCGGGCTGCACCCGGCGCTCCGGAGCAGTTCCGGTGCCTTTTTACAGTGCTCCTCCGGCCACATCTCAAAATCGATGTCGTGGAGCAGCCCCACCGTGGCCCAGAAATCGGCGTCTTCGCCATAGCCCAGCTCCCGGGCATACCAGTCCATGACCCCCTCCACCGTCAGCGCGTGCTGAATATGAAAGGGCTCCTTGTTGTACTGCCGCAGCAGGTCCATGGCCTGCTGGCGGGTGATGTGCTCTTGCATTGCCATATCCTCCGTATCAAACATTTTCGATTTCCAGCCCGGAGAAACCGGGGCAGGCGCTTCCCACTGCCGGGCACTGTTTTTTCTGCTCCCCCTTACCGGACAAACAGAGATACCAGGCGCAGCAGCTGGTCCGCCTGTTGGAAGGCCGCTTTCCCCATTCTCTGGAACATATGCTCCAGGCACAGGTCCGCTGTGCCGTCGGCTGCACGCAGATAGTTCAGCCCGATACAGGCCGTCTCGTGATAGACGCTGCGCAGGGCAGCGCAGAAATCCTCCTCAGCCGGTGTCTGAACCTGGACAGTCGGCACATAGCGGGAGCCTGTGGTCAGGTAGTATGCTGCCGTCAACTGCCGCAGACGCTCATGCCTCTCCGCAGCCAACTGCCGCAAAACCCGGACCGTTCTGGGATTGGCTGCCTGCGCCGCAAGCTGCAGCAAGGTCCGCCGCCCGGCCCTTTCATCCTCAAGAAACCCCGTCAGAACCTGCAGCGAGTCCATGGCTGCCGAGCCCATGCAGCAGGGGTCCGACTGTGCTCCAGGCAGATGCTCCAGATTCTCTCCGGTGTCTCCAAGCGCTGCCGATTCCGTTCCCCCGGCGCCCTCCGCCTGCCGAACCTCCGGATAGGGATTCAGTTCCGGAGCGACCCGCTGCCAGATCCGGTCATACAGCCGGTAATCCTCTGCCGGGGCGGCTGCAGTGGTGCGGCCACTGAAATTGGAATATGTATCCTCCATACAACAGCCTCCTTTCCAAGGCCATTGTATGCCGGCCCTGTCTCCGGCGTCACCGCCCGCTGAGATGGTCCATGAGTGCCACCGCCGCCATGCTGTAGCCCGCAAAGCCGTGGCCGGTAATGGTGCGAATGCAGGCAGGGCGCAGGTAGGACACCTGACGGAATTCCTCCCGCTCCTCCACCTTGGAGATATGAACCTCCACCGTGGGGATCTGGACGCTCTTGAGTGCGTCCAGCAGGGCAACGCTGGTGTGGGTATAGGCGGCAGGGTTGATAATAATTCCGTCCACTTTGTCAAAGTATGCCTTCTGGATCGCGTCCACCAGATCCCCCTCATGGTTGGACTGGACAAACTCTGTCTCCACGCCCCGCTGGGCACAGAAGTCCGAGACATACTCCACCAGATCCTGGTAGGTGTTGCTGCCATAGATCTTGGGCTCACGGATTCCCAGCAGGTTGAGATTTGGCCCATTGATGATCAAAAACTTCATCGCTGTCACCTCCTGAAATTGTCCAGAATTTCTGTCACTGTCCGCTCCAGCGGCCCGCTGTTATCCACTGTGCAGTGGGCGGCCCGCCGGTAAAACGGCGCTCGCTCCCGCTCCATCTCCTCCAGCCGAAGCCGCGAGGTGGAGAGCGGGCGGCCCGCCGTCGGCAGCAGATCCACCGGCCGCCGCAGGCAGTAGACCTGCCCGTTCTCCCACAAAAGAGGGAGATTTCGCGCAAAACAAACCGCACCGCCGCCGGTGGCAATCACGACTCCGCTCTGCCGGCACAAATCCGAAAGGGCGGCGTGCTCCAGATTCCGGAAGGCGGCCTCCCCCTCCTCTGCAAAGATCTCCGGAATGGACCGGCCGGCCCGCTCCTCGATCACTGCATCGGCATCATAAAACTGCCGCCCCAGCTTCTCAGCCACCGCCCGGCCCACAGTGCTCTTGCCGCTGCCGGGCATCCCGATCAGGATAATATTGGTGAGCTGCGCCGTCATCTCCCGGCATACCGCATCCAGCCGCACATCGGAGATCTTCTGCCCGGTGAAAAGCTCCCCGGCCAGCTTGGCCTGGGCCACCAGCATGTCCAAACCGTTGGCATGGGGGATACCGAGCTTCTCCGCCTGGAGCAGCAGGGCTGTTCGTAATGGATTGTACACCACATCCACCACCCCGGTCAAGTCCGGGAAGCGGGCAAGATCCAGCGGAGAGGCCCCGTTGTTGGGGAACATTCCCACCGGCGTGGTGTTGATGACCGCTCCGGCATCCCGCAGGTCGTATACATTGGTGTAGTCTACCGGTCCCCGGCGGGATACCACCGTGATCTGCGCCGCTCCCAGGTCTTCTGCCGCCGCCCGGGCGGTATGGGCGGTTCCGCCGCTGCCAAGAATCAGCACATGCCTCCCGGAGAGATCCATACCGCAGCGGCGGATGGCATAACATATGCCATAGTGGTCTGTATTGTCCCCGTAAAGGCTGCCGTCCGGCCGCACTACCAGCGTGTTCACGCTGCCGATGCGTTTGGCTGTCTCCCCCAGCTCGCTGCAGAATGGGATCACCGCCTGCTTATAGGGGATGGTAACATTGAGTCCCTGGAAGTCCCGCCGCTCCAGAAAGCCGGGCAACTCCTCCGCAGTCAGCTCCCGCAGAGTATAGCTATAGTCAAAAAACGCACCGTGGATGCGGGGGGAATGGCTGTGGCCCAGCTTCGCCCCGATGAGTCCATATTCCATCGTCTGCCTCCCTGGCCCGGCGCAGTTTTTTCATAAAGGCGCCGAAACCGCTGCTCTCTTATTCCTCCGTATAGGCTCCCAGGAACACAAACCAATCCAGCTCCTGCTCCAGCTCACTCAGGAGCTTCACTACCGCCGGGTCATAGATGCTGCCCTGGAAATCCAGATAGAACATATAGTGGAAGTCTGCCCCGCTGATGGGCCTGGACTCCAGCTTGGTCATGTTGAGGCCCAGAGAGGAGAAGCGGGACAAAATACGGGTCAGCGAACCGGGGGTGTGGCCCACCTTGAACATCAGGCTCAGGTGATCCGCACCGGGATAAATCTCAGGCTCCTTGGAAATCACGATAAAGCGGGTATAGTTGTTGTCTGTGTTGTGGATCTTGTCCCGGAGGACCTTCAACCCATAAATTCCGGCGCAGACCTCGCTGGAGATCGCCGCCAGATCATCCCGTCCGCTCTCGGCCACCATTTTTGCGGCAACCGCCGTGTTCTCGCAGACCGTGATCTTCACATCGGGCAAGGTTTTCAGGAACTCACTGCACTGGCCGATGGCCTGCTCGTGGGAGACGATCTCCTTGATGCCCGCCAGGGTTGCACCGGGCCGGGCCAGCAGGCTGTGGCTGATATGGAGCTTCACACTGCGGACAATATGGAACTCAAAGCTGCGCATCAGGTCATAGACCCCGTTGACGCTGCCGTGGGAACTGTTTTCAATGGGCAGGATGCCATACTGGCACATCCCCTTCTGCACGGCGGAGAACACCCCCGCCCACCCGCGGAAATACATGATGTCCGCAAAGGAAAATACCTTGTCGCAGGCCTGCTGGGTGTAGCCGCCCTCGATGCCCTGGCAGGCCACCACTGCCTCCTTGGGAAAGAGCTGCGGCGTATTTTTCAGGGATGCGGCAATCTCCCGGGAGACCTTGGACTCCTCGCTCATCAGCATCTCCTGATAGGTACGGCTCAGGTCAAACAGCGTGGCAAAGAGGATCCGGGCGTAGCTGTCCAACTCCTCCCCCGCCTGCTGGGAGATTCGAGAGAGAATTGCACGCTCCCGCCCCTGGTTCATCACCGCCAGGTTGTGCTCTTTCTTATATTGTCCGATCTGCGCGGCAATTCTCATCCGCTTGACGAACAGATCCGTCAGCTGTGTATCGATGTCGTCTATTTCCTTGCGCAATGCTTCCAAATCCATGGTCGTATTTCCTTTCTTTCTGTGCAGGTTCCTGTACAGGTTTTTATGACTGCTCCTGATCCGGCTCCTCCCGCTCCAGGAGCGCTGTCAAGCGCTCCAGCAGAAAACCGGTCAGGTAGTAGACCGTTTCATAATGAAGAAACTGCGTGGTGTTTTTGTCCCACAGCAGCGTAAGCTGGGGAGGGAACTCCTCATCCCCCCGCCAGTATTGGACATACAGGGGCAGGAAGGGGAATACCGGGATCACATAGCCGGGCTCCCCTTTTGGCATCTCCACACCGCCCATGTGTTTCAGCACATCTGCCAAGTGATCCTCCCGGCGGGCAATCTCCGCCGCCTCCTCCCGGTACAGGCTGCCGGCAAGGTCCCCGCCGTGGACGCTGCCCCCCAAGGCCGAGAGTGTTACCCACTCTCCGGCCAGGCGCGCCCCCTCCTTGGACCAGCACAGCACGTCAAAGAGGGTCACGACCTCATTGAAGCTGCTGCCGTCGGTGTAGGGGCCGTCCCCCTCCCGCTTCTCCACGGATGCGCTCCGGCGGTGGATGCGGTAACTGAGATCCAAAAACCGGATATAGAGGTAATCCGCATCCGCCTGAAGTCCCAGCTTGGCAATGATTTTCTCCTGGTCGTATTCCAGGAACAGCCGCTTCGCCTGCTCTGCGGCAATGGCATAGTTGTCCCATTTGGGCTGATCCATATCGGCCGTCTCCTCTCTTACAGCCGCGCCCCGCGCTCCAGCACCTCGCAGGAGGCCAGGGCCGCCGCCGCCTCGATCACCACCACCGCCCGGGTCACGATACAGGGGTCGTGGCGGCCGTGGATGATGAGCTTAGTGTCCTCCATCGTGTCCAGATCCACCGTGTCCTGCTCCTTGTAGATGGAGGTGGTGGGCCGCAGCACCGCTTCAAAGGTAATGGGCATACCGTTGGTGATGCCGCCGTTGACGCCGCCGGCGTTGTTGGTGCGGGTTTTCACCGTATCGCCGTCCATATAGAAGGGGTCGTTGGCCTCGCTGCCCCGCATGGACGCCAGGGCGAACCCGGCGCCGAAGGCGATCCCCTTCACCGCCGGAATGGCAAAGAGGTACTGAGAGAAGATGCCCTCCACATTGCAGCCGAAGTCCGGGGCCCCCAGGCCCGCCGGCATCCCCTCCACGACGCAGGCGATCACGCCGCCCACGCTGTCCCCCGCCTGCTTGGCCGAGAGGACGATATCCTCGATCTGGCCCTGGCTGGGGTCCTTCACGCCGCCCAGCAGGGAGATCCGGGCAGAGACCGTGATCCCCCGCAGTTTCAGCACCTGCTTGGCCACCGCCCCGGCAAAGACCAGGGGTGCCGTCAGCCGGCCGGAGAAGTGGCCGCCCCCCCGGTAGTCCCGAAAGCCGCCGCTGGCCACAAAGGCCGTGTAGTCGGCGTGGCTAGGACGGGGCTTGCGCCGCAGCTCGCTGTAGTCCTTGGATCGGGTATCCGTATTCCGGATAATGGCGCACAGGGGCGCGCCGGTGGTTTTCCCCTCGAACACACCGGAGACTACCTCCGGGGTGTCCGCCTCCTTTCGGGCGGTGGAGAGGGCATTCTGGCCCGGGGCCCTGCGGGCCATCTCGCTGAGGATGAAGTCCCAGTCCAGCGTAATGCCCGCCGGCACCCCGGTGAGCACCACGCCGATCTCCGGGCCGTGAGACTCGCCAAAAATCGTATACTTCATTGGATGATTCCCCCTAATTTCCGGTAATCCTCCCAAAAATTGGGATAGGACTTGTTCACGCACTCCGCACCAAGAATGGTCACCGGCTTTTCACACCTCGTGGCGGCGATGGCTGCCATCATGGCAATGCGGTGGTCGTTATGGCTGTCCACCGTCACGCCGCCGGGGAGGGTCTCCTGCCCCCGGATGAGGAGGCGCTCCGCCTCCTCGGTGACGTCGGCCCCCAGGGCGTTCAGGACCTCCGTCACGGTAGTAAGCCGGTCGCTCTCCTTCAGGCGCAGGCGTCCGGCGTTTTTGAGATACAGGTCACAGCCGGGGGTCAGGGCCCCCCAGACCGCCGCCGGCGGCACCAGATCCGGGGCATGGGACACATCGATGCTGACGGCGTACCGCTGGGGCCGGTCCGGCCGGGTGCGATGGACCACCGGTTTTCCGGCGCCGCCCTGCCCCAGGATGGGGACCGTCACGCCGCCGCCGAGGGGCTCATTCCGGATCATCCGCCCCCAGTCCAGGATCACCCGGTCCCCCTGGATGGACTCCGCGTTCATCCCCGTCACGGTCACAGCGTTGCCGACGCCCTCTGCGGCGTACCAAAACGCAGCCTGGGACCAGTCCGCCTCCACCGATGCCGCAAAGGGCTGGTAGCACTGGCCGCCGGGGATGTGCAGGATCCCGTCTCGCCAGCAGCTCCGCACCCCCGCCAGTGCCTGGGCCTGCCGGGTCATGTTGATATAGCCCACGCTCTCCAGAGGCGTGGTGGGAACAAGGGTGGAGTCCCCCTCCAGCAGGGGCAGGACAAACAGAAGCCCGGTGAAAAACTGGCTGGACACATTGCCCGGCAGGCGGTATTCCCCCGGATCCAGGGCCAGGGCGTCGTATCCCCGGCCGCCGTCTACGGTGAGGACGCCTCCTTCCTGGTTCCAGGCAACGCCCTTCTCCCGGAACACTTCCGCATAGGGCTTCAGGGGCCGCTCCATGAGCCGGCCGTGGCCGGTGAATGTTGCCTTCCCATTGACCAGCAGCGCCACGGGGATGAGGAAACGGAGGGTGGAGCCGCTCTCCCCGCAGTCCAGGATGGGCGCGGGGCCCGCCTCCACGATACCGCTGCCCAGGCCCCGGATCCGGACCGTACCGGGCTCCAGATCGTCGATCCGGGCACCCAGGGCAGCAAGGCACCGGCGGGTAGCCGCAATGTCCTGGGAGTCCGACAGCCCCCGGATGGTGCTGACGCCTCGATCCGTGAGAGCGGCGGCGATCAGCAGCCGGTGGGCCTGGCTTTTGGAGGGCGGCGGGATGATGATCCCTCGCAGTTTCGTCGGTGTAATCGTAATGTTCACAGCGCCGCCTCCACAAAGACCCGCAGGCCGTCCAGATCCAGAGGGATTGTTTTCGCCCGGCCAATCTCCTCCAGCACCACTACATCTATTTTCCCACCCCGGCGTTTCTTGTCGCCGGTAGCGGCGTCGTACAACTCCTGCGCGGCGTAGGGGCACTCCATGGGCAGGCCGTACCGCCTGTTCCCAGCCAGCACGGTCTCCAGCGTCCCCCTGGGGCTGTAGCCCAGGCGCTCCGCCGCCCGGGTGGCCAGCACCATCCCGATGGCTACAGCGTGGCCGTGGGGCACGGCGTAAGCACTGCACTTCTCAATGGCGTGGCCCAGGGTGTGGCCGAAGTTCAGGAGCTTTCGCTTCCCGCTCTCATACTCGTCCTCCGCCACCACCGCGGCCTTGATCTCCACATTCCGCCGGACCACCTCCGAAAGATGCTCCCGAATGGGCTGACGCATCAGAAAATCAAAAAATGCGGCGTCGGCAATCAGGCCGTGCTTCAGCGTCTCCGCCACGCCGTCGGCAAAGGTGTCCTCCGGCAGGGTCTGGAAGGTATCGCAGTCGCACACCACCAGACGGGGCGGCCAGAAGGCCCCCACCAGGTTTTTCCCCGCCGGGAGGTCTACGGCTGTCTTTCCCCCCACGGAGGAGTCGCTGGCTGCCAGGAATGTGGTAGGCATCTGGATATAGTCGATGCCCCGCTGATAGGTGGCGGCGGCAAAGCCCGCCATATCCCCGGTGACGCCGCCGCCCAGGGCCACCACAAAATCCGAACGGGTCAGGCGATGCTCCGCCAGAAACGCCAGAATATCCCCATAGGTGGCAAGGTTCTTGTTCTGCTCCCCCGCCGGAAAGACATATGTGCAGGCCTCTATCCCTGCATGTCGGAGGGATGCCTCCACTCTGGAGGCATACAGAGGCGCCACGGCACTGTCGGTCACCAGGGCGCACCGGCGGGAGGCCGTCACGGCGGTGATCTGTGCCCCGCAGGTATCCAGCAGGCCGCTCCCGATGTGGACGTCGTAGTCCCGGGATGCTGTTACATGTACCGATTCCATCATTCCCTGTCCTCCCGGTCCAATTCCGCCTTGACCTCCCGGCCCTCCCGGAGCAATTCGGCCATTCTCGCCTCATCCCCGGCAGTAAGCGCGTCGTCGTATTCCCGGAGCCGCTCGATCATCCCCTGGATCTCCTGGTGCAGGTCCTCCCGGTTCAGAAGGAACAGCTCTGCCCACATCTTCTCATTGAGAAAGGCCACCCGCGTCAGATCCCGGAAACTGCCGGCGGAGAAGCCCCGGTGTTCCTGGGCCGTGGGGCTTTTCACATAGGCGCTGGACACCACGTGGGCCAGCTGGCTGGTCAGGGCGATGATCCGGTCATGCTTTTCGGGCGTTGCAATCTCATAGCGGGTAAAGCCGATGGCGTCGAACACGTCCTTGACCCGCTTCATGGTCTCAATGTCCAGATCCTTATGGGGCACCAGGATCATGGAGGCGTTGACGAACATGTCCCGCCGGGAATTTTCAAAGCCCAGCTTTGCCACGCCTTCCATGGGGTGGCCGCCGATAAAGGTGAAACCGTTCTGCTCCGCCAGCGCCCAGCAGGGGGAACACACCGCCTGTTTCACACCGGCACAATCCACCACCACAGCCCCCTTCTGGACCACCCCGGCGTGGGTGCGGACCCATTCCACCGTGTCCCGGGGATAAAGGGCCAGGATCACAATGTCACAGCTGCCCACCCGGTCCTCTGTCAGTTCCTCGTCGATGACCTCCAGGAGCTTGGCCCGGTAGACCACCGGCCGCTGCAGGTCTGTGCCCCAAACGGTATGCGCGGTATTGGCCTTGATGGCCCGGGCCAGGGAGCCTCCGATCAGCCCCAGGCCCACAATCCCTATCTTCATCGTATTTCTCCCCGTTTCTCAGGACTCATAGTTGTACTGGCAGAAGGGCAGGATATTGCGCACATCCTGCGCAAGGGCGCTAAAGGCCTCCGGTGTGATAGACTGCGGCCCGTCGCACCAGGCGTGCTGGGGATCATTATGGACTTCGATCATCAGGCCGTCCGCACCGGCCGCTGCGGCAGCCAGCGCCATGGGCCGCACCAGAGATGCCTTACCAGTGGCGTGGCTGGGGTCGATGACCACCGGCAGGTGGCTCAGCCCCTTCAGCACCGGCACGGCGCTGAGATCCAGGGTGTTGCGGGTGGCGGTCTCAAAGGTGCGGATGCCCCGCTCGCAGAGGATCACCTGCTCGTTGCCGCCGGCCATGACGTATTCCGCGCTCATCAGCAGCTCCTGGAGGGTGGCGGACATACCCCGTTTGATAAGCACAGGCTTGCGCAGATGGCCCAATTCCTTCAAAAGCTCAAAGTTCTGCATGTTCCGGGCGCCCACCTGGATGATGTCCACCTCGTCAAAATACTCCAGCTGGTGGAGATCCATGATCTCCGTGATGATCGGAAGTCCCGTCTTGGCTTTGGCCTCCAGCAGCAGCCGGATCCCCTCGGCGCCCAGCCCCTGGAAGGAATAGGGGGACGTCCTCGGCTTGAAGGCACCGCCCCGGAGGATCCCAGCACCGGCGTCCTTCACCGCCTGGGCCACATAGCAGATCTGCTCCTCCGTCTCCACGGAACAGGGCCCGGCGATGAACTGGAAGTTGCCCCCGCCCAGTTTCATGTCACCCACCTGGATCACAGTATCCTGCGGATGGAACTTGCGGTTGGCGTTTTTAAACGGCTCCTGGATGCGCTTGACCTCCTCCACAATATCCAGCGCCTTGATGAGGTCGATGTCCACCACTGAGGTGTCCCCCACCAGCCCCAGCACCGTCTGGTTGCTGCCGGTACTCATATGGATCTCCAGGCCCAAACTTCTGAGCCAGTTTTTCAGATTCTCCAGCTGTTTCTCATTGGGATTTTTCTTCAAAATGACGACCATGGCAGTATGCTCCTTTTATTGAAATCCATCAGATTTTTTCCAACAAAAAAGACCCCACAGTGGGATTCCACCGTGAAGTCCAAATCAGAAGGGGTATTCCTGCGATCAAGCAGCCTGACAGGCGCGCCTTCCTTTTTCGGTGAAACCCAAATAAGCCTTACCCATAAAGTAATAGGTAAAGCTAAAAAAGAAGAAATATACGCTTGTCAGCAGCTTGTTTGCCATTCAAAATACTCCTATAGTTGTAACCGGGTCGTATTATACCACGGCCGTCTGAATTTGTAAAGCAAAACTTTCACCCCGGTCCGCACCGCCGCGCCTGCGGGCACATAGAATGCTATGGGCGGAAACGTCCCTACACTATACGAGAGGGAGGAACTTCCCATGGGCTGTTCTTGCTCCAATTCCTGTTCCTGCTGCGGAAGCAGCAGCAACACCTCCAATTGCTCCTGCGGCTGCTCCAATAACAGCAGCTCCGGCTGTTCCTGCGGCTGCTCCAACTGCTCCTGCAGCAACAACAGCAGCAATTGCTCCTGCGGCTGCTCCAGAAATAACAGCAGCAACAGTTCCGGCTGTTCCTGCTGCTGAGATCCATCCGTCTCCGGCAGGGGCCCCATTCTCCGGCTACACCCCTGCTGCCTACAGAAACACCTGAACGGGAAAAGAGGCCGCCTGTGCTGGGCGGCCTCTTTTCTGCGTTCAGGATGGATGGTTCAGACGCTGTTCTCAGGGCAGCTGCTCCGCCATGGCAGCCAGTTCCTCCACCTCTGGATAGAGGAGGCGCTCATCCACCCGACTGTCCGCCAGGATCAGCGCCAGATACAGCGGCAGATGCTGTTTCCGAACCCGCATTCCGCTGTGCTGCAGTGCCTCGGCGGCGTCCCGCAGGGGATTACGCAGCTCATCATCTTCCCGCTCGCCGTCCTTATCGCAGAAAGCCTCCTTCCCCATCAGGAAAATCACCATGGCGATGGCTGCATCCTCCTTCGGCAGCAGCTGCGTCAGCAAAGTACGGATCTTCTCCTTCTGGGCCGGGCCATAGGGAAATGCCCAGGCAGCGTAGGCCTCCCGCTCCTTCTGCTCCTGCTTTTTGGAGCGGAAGCGAAACAGATTGAATGGATCTTTTCCCATGGCAGCAGACTCCTTCTGTTTTTTTACAGTATACCACACAAAGCCCCGCCTGTAAAGGAAACCTAAGCACAGGGGGCCGCCAGCAGGGCGGCCTCCTGTGCTTATACGGTTCAGCGCATTCAGTCGAGGGTCACAATCCAGCCCATGTCGTCCTTCACGGTACCGGTCTGCATACCATAAATCGTATCATAGAGTTTCTGGCTCACCGGACCCACATTGCCGCTGTTGATGACAATGTCCTCTCCCTTGTAGCGGAGGTAGCCGATGGGGCTGATGACGCAGGCGGTGCCGGTGGCCCACGCCTCCTGCAGGGTACCGTTTTTACTGGCCGCTTCGATGTCGTCAATCGCCAGTCGCCGTTCAGACACCTTGTAGCCCCACTTCTTCAAGAGGGTAATGGTGCTGTCCCGGGTGACGCCGGGCAGGATGGATCCGGCCAGGGGCGCGGTGATGATCTCGTCGTCAATCATGAAGAAGGCGTTGGAGGTACCAACTTCCTCCACGTACTTGTGCTCAAAGGCATCCAGCCACAGCACCTCCTTGCAGCCGGCCTCCAATGCCTTCTTGGTGGCCCGCATACCGCCGGCATAGTTGCCGCCCACCTTGGCAAAGCCGGTGCCGCCCACGGCGGCGCGGATGTATTCATCCTCCACATAGATGTGGCTGCCGGTAAGGCCGCCCCGGTTGATGTCGTAGTAGGCGCCCACGGCGCAGAGGATGATGATGAAGTGGTAGTGCTTGGCGGGCTCCACGGAGAAGCTCACCTC
>CALXDF010000129.1 GCA_944386995.1 uncultured Oscillospiraceae bacterium | reverse complement strand
GACCTTGTCGAACTGGTTGCAGAAATTGGCCATCTGGTCGGCGCTGTTCTCATAGCCGGCGGTGACTTTGTAGATGGGGCCGATCACCACGGCGATATAGTCACGCTTCATGCCCCGCCGGATGCGCTTGGGGGCCAGCTTGTCCATAGGGATGGACCGGCCACGGAGGTTCCACACGTCGATGTTCCTCAGGTTCCTTGATTGCCAGCCCAGGGCCTCGTAGACGTCCCGGAACCGGTGCAGGCAGCTGGCCCGGTCCAGCTCCAGGTTGACGTACAGGACCTTGCCCTGGGCGCAGCGGAAGCCCAGCCACCGCATCCCCTCCGCGATGGCGCAGCACAGCTCGATGAGGGCATAGGACTTTCCCGCCTTGGAGGGGCCGGCCACCAGCATCTTGTGGCCCTGGCGCAGGACGCCCTCGATCAGGGGCGGGGACAGCTCCGGCAGGTTCTCCCAGGCGTCCGCCATGTTCTCCGGGTCCGGCAGGTCGTCGCTGACGCTCTCGATCCACTCCCGCCACGCCTCCCAGGACGCCTTCCCTAGGTTCACGTCCACCAGGAACTGCTTGTGGCCATTCCGCACAGCCCCGGGGAGCCGGGAGAGGCGGGAGGGGTTGCGGTTCTGCTTGTCCACCTTTAGGCCGTTCTTCTCGCAGACGGCGTAGAGGTAGTCCACCCGCCGGCGGTACTCCTCATAGCTGTCCGCGTCGATGCGGACGATGGCGTGGAGGCTCTTCCCCCCGGAGTAGACCAGGCAGGCCACCGGGAGCTCCAGCTCCCGGATGATGGCGTTCTGCTCCCCCAGGTCCGTGCTGTCCGACTCCACCAGGGCGAAGCGGTAGGCCGCCACGTTCTCGTTTTTCACGCCCCTGCCGTCCAGGGGATTGAAACGGATCCAGGCGCCGGCGGCGGGGTCATAGTCCCCCAGAACAGCGCCGATGTCGTCGCCGCACCGCTCCAGGGCGGCGACGAGCTGCCCCGCCGTGCGGTCGTAGTTGCCCCGGGTGGGCAGGCGGCGGCCGTCCTCGCTGAGGAAGGTCTCCGTGACATACCCCACGTAGTCCTCCGGGGCGAACAGCGCGTTCAGATACCGGATCAGCTCCTGGGCGGGATGCCAGTCGGACCCCTGGGGTTCCTGGACCTCCCTGGCCTCCAGCCACGCCCGGTCCACTACCATGTGCTCGTCTCTCGGGTGGAGCTCCGCGTCCCACCCCAGCTCATAGTCCGTCTGGGCCGGATGCCAGCCCAGGTCCATGGCCATCTTGATGATCGTCCCGCCGGTGACGAGCTCCCCGGCGGCGCCGTTGAAGGTCTCCCACTTCCGCGGGCACTCCCCTGGGTGGTAGCGTCTGGGGTCCCGCCGGCTCCAATCCTCCCAGGCGGAGGCGGGATACCCCGCCTCCTTCAGGCCCATACCCACATTGATCCACTCCTGATAGGACAGGTTCGCGGGGTCTATGTGGCCCAGGGCGTCCAGGAGGTCAAGACTGTGTTCAAATTCTCCGCGCATATTCTACGCTCCTATGTACTCAGATGGGTCGATATCTCGTGGCACCCGCCAGCCGTTGGCGGCGATGCGGTCAATCAGGCTTTTGGCCGTCTCGAACCGCCACTGCCCCACATGCCGGAAGCCCCGCCCCTCCAGGAAACGGATCTGCTTTGGCGTGGTCAGCCCCTCCGCACGGCGCTTCGCCAGCCGGTCCAACAGCAGCGCCGCCTTGCCGGCGCACTCGATGGCGTCCGGGAAAATGCCCAGCTTCTCCAGGGTCTGTGTCTGCACCGCGGATGGCGGCGCCATCTCCCAGCCGAAGGACGGGACGTAGCCCGCCAGGTCCTCCGCCTGGATGCTCATTTCAAACTGGAGCGGGTCCACCAGCTTCCGCTTACGGCTCCGCATCTCCGCCAGCTGCTTGGCCAGGGCCTTCTCCCGCTGGGCCACCACGTCGGCGGCGGCCTTCTCCTCCGCCTCCTCGATGTCCACCGGGCAGCCTGCGGCCTCGATGTTCTCCGTCATCCGCCGGGCCACTTCCTCCGATTCGCAGATCAGGTTTGCCGGGTGGCATAGCTCGTGCCGCTCCGTGTGCCAGAGGAAATCCAGCAGGAGGAGATCCTCCTTGCCGGGAAACAGGCGGGTACCCCGTCCCACCATCTGGCTGTACAGGCTCCGAATCTTGGTGGGCCGCAGCACCACCACGCAGTCCACCGAGGGACAGTCCCACCCCTCCGTCAGGAGCATGGAGTTGCACAGGACGTTGTATCGCCCCTCGTTGAACTCCCGCAGGACCTGGGCCCGGTCGGCGCTCCCGCCGTTGACCTCCGCCGCCCGGAAGCCCTGGCTGTTGAGGATGTCGCGGAACTTCTGGGAGGTCTTTACCAGAGGGAGAAACACGACGGTCTTCCGCTCCCCGCAGTAGCGTTTCATCTCCCCGGCGATCTGGAACAGATAGGGGTCCAGGGCTGTGTCGATGTCGGAAGTCTTGAAGTCCCCCGCCTGGACGCCCACGCCGGTCAGGTCCAGCTTCAGCGGGATGGTCACCGCCTTGATGGGGCAGAGATACTTTTCCCTGATCGCCCGGGGCAGGGTGTACTCATAGGCCAGGTGCTGAAAATACTGGCCCAGATTCCGCATGTCGCCCCGGTCCGGCGTGGCCGTCACCCCCAGCACCCTGGCCGCCCCGAAGTGCTCCAGGACCCGCTGGTAGCTGTCCGAGAGGCAGTGGTGGGCCTCGTCCACCACGATCACGTCGAAGTAGTCCGGCGGGAACTGGCTCAGGCGCTTCTCCCGCATCAGGCTCTGGATGGACCCCACGGTCACCCGGTACCAGCTGTCCAGGCAGGTGTCCTCCGCCTTCTCGATGGCGCAGCGGAGCCCCGTCGCCCCCAGCAGCTTGTCCGCCGCCTGCTCCAGCAGCTCCCCACGGTGGGCCAGGATCAGGCACCGCCGGCCCTCCCGGACCATGTCCTCGATGACCTTGCAGAACACGATGGTCTTGCCGCAGCCCGTAGGCAGGACCAGGAGCGTCCGAAGGTACCCGGAGGCCCAGTCAGCTTCCACCGCCTCCCGGGCCTCCTGCTGGTAGGGGCGCAGCGCTACCGGCGCCATCAGAACTGCCCCGGCACGTACCCGCCGGGCGCCGGGGCGCTATTCTGCCACTGGGGAGGCAGGGGCTCCTCCTCCTGCTGGTAGAACTCCGCCACCTCGTTGCTCTCCCTCTCCCTGCCGTCCCGGTCGGTCCACTTCCGGACGCCCACATGGCAGCGGCCGGTGGAGCCGGGGACCATCTGCCAGTTCATGCGGATCGCCTCGCCGGGGCGTCGCTGGCCGATGGCGGTAAAGAACTGGCACAGTTTCCACTCAAATTTGCTGTGCAGAAACAAATTTGTCTGTAAGCTGCCGCTGCCGCTTTCATTGAAGACCGACAGTGTGAGGATTGCTTTGTTGCAGGGCGGGATCTTCTCGCTGCCGGCGTGCCTGGCCCGCTCGAACTTCTCCACCCGGAAAGTGTAGTCCCCCTCGGGGAGCACCTCATAGCCGCCCTCGTTCTGGATCTCGTCGTCCCAGCCCAGCTCCCCGGACATATTCTTTTCAAATTCGCTCATGTACATTTTTCCTTTCTATACTCATCAAAATGGCAGTGGATGATTGGCCTTGATCCAGCCGTGTACCTGGGACCATGCCCCCACCAGAACACCCTGAATGAAGTCCTCCGGCAGGTTCT
>CALXDF010000128.1 GCA_944386995.1 uncultured Oscillospiraceae bacterium | reverse complement strand
AGGCGATGCCGTCGCTGGTACCCACGCAGCAGTAGGTGGGCGGCTCCTCCCCCGTCACCTCGGACAGCCCGGTGTACTGCATGATCACCGCCGCCGGGCGGGGATAGGCACGCTCCCCAAATTCTTCCGTGCCGTAGGTGCCCAGCCAGGCCGCCATCCGGCCACCCGCCGAGCCGCCCCACAGGGAGTAGTCCGTCATGTCGATGCCCAGTTCCTCCGCATTTTCGTGGAGGAAGGCGATGGCCCGAGCCAGATCCTCACAGGCGGTCTGGGCGCCGGGGCGGTAAATCAGGGCGAAGGCGTTGTATCCCTGTTTGGACAGCTCCAGGGCGTGGGGAAAGCTGTCCTGCATGGCCCCGACGTACATGAAGCCGCCCCCGGCGTTGCAGATGGCGGTCCTGCCGCCGGGCTCACCCCGGAAGAAGAACAGGCCGGTATCCTCCTTGTCCGGGTCCGCCGCCTTCTCCTCGTCTGTGTAAATATCATAGAAGATCGCATCGCCCCCGGCGGCCCGCTCGCCCAGGGTATTGACGATCTCCACCGTCTTGTCCGGGTTCACATGGTGGTACCAGACCAGAAGGCCGCCCACCTCCTCCAGGGTCATGTCCTGGGGGATCGTCAGGTCCACCGGGAACAGCAGGCGGCCGTAATTCTCAAAGACAGGGTCGTCCATCACATCCCGCACCAAGGTATCGCGGGTTACAGGTTCAAAGTTCAAATGCGTACCCTCTTGATTTCTAAAGAACTTCTGCAAAGCGTGGTACAGATACCGCTCGCAGGCGTCAATATCGTGCCGGCCGCCCTGGATGATGGCATAGTGGAGATTTTCAGGGGTAAACAGGTCCCGTGTCAGCATCTCCTGGATCTGGCTGTCCGTCTGGTCCCAGATGGGGTCGCTTGTGCCGATGCCCTGGTAGATGTAGAAGTCGTCTCCGTCCCAGCCGCCGTCGGAGACCACCTGCTCCAGATAGTCCACCGTCTCCACCGGGTAATTACGGCCGCCGTAGGTGCCCATGATCCAGCAGTCCCCGCTCATGGGCACGAAGTATTTGATGTAGTCCAGGTTGTAGATAAACTGATACCAGGTGGTGACCGCCCCTAGGGAGAAGCCGCCGAAGGCCCGGTGCTCCCGGGAGTCCCGAAGGCCCTCCTCGGTCACATCCCGGGCATAGGTATGGTACCGGCTCTCCACAAAGGGGATCAGGTTCTCCCTTAAATCCCGGTGGAACACGGACAGCTCCTCCACCGACCGGGAGAAGCTCTGGGACTGATTCTGGGCATCGAAGGTGGCACACACCACGATTACCGGCGGGATGTCCCCGTTTTCGATCATGTGGTCCAGCATGGGGACGATATCGCTCTTGGCCGGGTCGAGGAAGTCGCCGGCTGTCATGGTCCACCCGTGCATCAGATAGAGGATATCGTACCGGGTCTCCTGGTCCGCCTCGTCATAGCCGTAGGGCAGATAGACATAGGCGGTTTTCTGGATGGCGGGCTCGGCAGGGTCCGTATAGTTTCGACTGTCGTAGGTGATCTCCACTACCTGCCCGGGGTGGTCGGAGGGGGCAAAGTATTCCTCCGGCACCGCGCTGATGTCCTCGGTCTGCGCCTGAGGCGCGGTTTCTTCCCGCTCCATATTCCCGGCCGCCTCTATCGTCTGGGTGGTCTGTTCCGGCTGGGCTGTTCCGCCCCCGCCGCCGCAGGCCGTCAGGCCCAGCAGCGCCAGCGCCATCCATCCAATGAAAATAAATTGCTTCATACTCCTGTCCCCTTCTGCGGAGACGGGCTCCGCCGGACTCTGCCTGAAGTGCGTGGCGGACAGAGACTGGCACAGTGACGAACCCTGCCCGCCGCATCCGGGGTCCGTTTATTCGTGAACTTTCACCTGGTGGAGCATCTGGACGAACTTGGGGTCGCTGTGGTCCACGATCTCACTGTGGCCGATGTCCAGCTTGGCGATCTCCGCCATGTCCTCGTCACTGAGCCGGAAGTCCCAGATATCGATGTTCTGCTCCATGCGCCCCTTGTGGATGGACTTGGGGATCACGGTGACGCCCCGCTGGACGTTCCACCGCAGGGCCACCTGGGCGGCGCTCTTGCCGTACTTCCGGCCGATGGCGGTCAGGACGGGGTGGGTGAAGATACCGTGGTTGCCCTCGGCGAAGGGACCCCAGGCCTCGGGATGGACGCCGTACTCCTTCATCAGGGCCAGAGCGTTCTCCTGCTGGAAGAAGGGGTGGAGCTCCACCTGGTTGACGGCGGGCTTGACCTCCACAGTTTCGCAGATGTCCGCCAGAATCTGGGGATAGCAGTTGCACACGCCGATGGCCTTCAGCTTGCCCGCCTTGTAGGCCTCCTCCATGGCCCGGTAGGCGCCGATATAGTCGCCCATGGGCTGGTGGATCAGGTACAGGTCGATGTAGCTGAGCCCCAGCTTCTTCATAGAGGTCTCAAGGGCTTTCTTGGCCCCCTCATAGCTGGCGTCCTGCACCCACAGCTTGGTGGTAATGAACAGCTCCTCCCGGGGCACGCCGCACTTGGCGATGGCACGGCCTACGGCCTCCTCGTTCATGTAGGCGGCGGCGGTATCGATGAGGCGGTAGCCCGTGTCGATGGCGTCCAGTACCGCCTGCTCACAGACGGCGGGGTCGGGCACTTGGAACACACCGAAGCCCTCCAGAGGCATTTCCACTCCGTTGTTCAGCTTGACAGTCTCGATTTGTTTCATGGTCTTTTCCTCCTAATTAAACATATATTTTGGCAGTTTGTATGATACTCGGGCCTTTCAGCCGCCGGTGATGCTGTAGACAGCGCCGCTGACATAACTGGCCTCGTCGGACACCAGGAAGAGGGCTACATTGGCCACCTCCTCCGGCCTGCCGAGCCGCCCCATGGGGATGCCCGCGGCGATGCCCTCCTCGTGGGCCTTGGCCGCCTCCGGGGACAGGTCCGTCACGTTCCAGATGTTGGTGCGGATGGCTCCGGGGGCCAGGGCGTTGACCCGGACACCCTTGGGAGCCAGCTCGATGGCCCAGGACTTGGTGAAATTCTCAATGGCGGCTTTCGCCCCCACATACATGGACAGGTTGGCCGCCGGGTGGGTGGCCCCTGTGCTGGACAGGTTGAGGATGGTACCCTTGGACTTGATAATCAGAGGCAGGGCGTGGATGGTCAGGTTGACCACTGCCCGCACGTCCAGATTGAAGGCCCGGTCGTAGTCCTCGATGGTGATCTCCGTGATGGGCTGCACCGGGCACCAGCCCGCGTTATTCACCAGAATGTCCAGACGGCCGTACTTCTCCTGCACGGTGTTGATGATTTTCTCAATGGTCTCCGTCCTGGTGACGTCGCCCACCACATAGGAGATCTTTTCATCCGGCGCAGCAGTCTCCTGGAGGGGCTGCTCCTTCCGACCGGCGATAACCACATAGGCACCCTCCTGAGCAAACCGTCGGGCTATGGCCCGGCCGATGCCGGAGCCGCCGCCAGTGATAACCGCTACTTTACCGTTCAGTTTTTCCATGATTGAATTCATCCTCTCTGTTTTTGATTGTTTGATTGCATGATCTCCTGCAATGTGACTGAGGCAGCATACGGAAGCCTCCTTATAGTTAAAAGCTGGTTCATGAACTTCAGCTGTCATCCATGGATTTTTACGCTGTTGAGCTGCCGGGCTGTACAGAAACAGCGGTGGTCGATGATCTCACTGTGCCCGATGTCCATCCCGGCAATGCTCTCCATCTCTTTCTCCGTCAATTCAAAATCAAAGACATCCAAATTTTCTCTCATCCGCTCTTTATGGACCGTCTTGGGAATGGCAGGGGTCTTCCGCTGGAGGTGCCAGCGGAGGATGACCTGCGCTGCGGTCTTGTTGTGTTTGCCGGCAATCCGGGTCAGCGTCTTATGGTTGAAAATGTCTTTCTGCGCCTCGGAAAACGGTCCCCAGGCCTGAGGGACGACCCCGTAGTCCTTCATAACCCGCAGAGCGGTGGCTTGCTGGAAAAAGGGATGGATCTCAATTTGATTCACCATGGGTTTGAGTTCCTGATTCATGCACAGATCCACCAACCGCTCCGGAGTGAAGTTGCTTACTCCCACCGCCCGGACCACCCCCTCCCGGTAGAGCCGCTCCATGGCCCTCCAGGCGCCGTAGTAGTCGCCGAACGGCTGGTGGATCAGATACAGATCGATCTGATCCAATCCCAGATTTTCCAGGGAATGCTCAAAGGCCCTGAGGGTCCCGTCGTATCCGGCGTCCTGCACCCACAGCTTTGTAGTGACGAACCACTCCTCCCGCGGCAGCCCAGAGCCGCGCAGGGCCGCGCCGATGGCCGCTTCATTTTCATAGGAGGCTGCAGTGTCGAACAAGCGGTACCCCGCCTCCAAGGCCTCCGAGATGCACTGCCCGCACTGTGCGGCATCTCTGATCTGGAACGTGCCATAACCGATCATCGGCAGTTGCACACCGTTTGAGAGCGTTCTATACTGCATAGTGTCAAGCCTCTTTTTTCAAATTTTCTTCCGATAAGCACATGATAGGTCCGTTTTTCCAAAAAGTACAGTGCTGATTATGCAGAGTGTTATAACTAAAATGCATACCGACCCTTGCAATCCGCAGCAGCTGCTGTTACAATAGTAGTCAGGGGGTGATAATTGTGTTTGAGATCTACCAGCTGGAGCAGCTTTTGGCCTTTGCAGAGTGCGGGACCCTGTCCGGCGCTGCGGAGCGCCTGCACCTGTCCCAGCCGGCCCTCAGCCGCTCCATGCAGCGTCTGGAGACGGAGCTTCAGGTCCCGCTGTTCGACCGGCAGAAGAACAAAATCGGATTCAACGAAAACGGCCGCATGGCAGCGGAATACGCGCGGCAGGTCATGGAGAAGTGTCAGGACATGATCAGCCGCGTCCAGGCATTTGACCGCAGCCAGCGTACGATCTTAGTTGGGGCCTGCGCTCCGGTCCCCCTTTGGGAGATTCCACCGCTTCTGTCCGACCTCTATCCGGACCGGACGATCTCCTCAGAGATACGGAAAAACGACGTGCTCCTGCAGGGGCTGCGGGATGACGTCTATCAGCTGATCATCCTGCCCTATCCAGTAGAGGAGTCTGGGATTTCCTGCGTAAAATATGGGGAGGAGCACCTGTATTTCTCCCTGCCGCCGGCGCATCCGCTCTCTGGAAGCAAGGGACTCTGTATGAAGGATCTCAATGGCGAGACCATGCTTCTGCGAAACCGCCTTGGATTCTGGCGGGAACTGACGGATCAGAAAATGCCGGATACCCGCTTTTTGGAACAGGAGGATGTGGCCTTTGAAGAGCTGGTAAAATCCTCCGCGCTTCCCAGCTTTACAACAGATGTAGCGCT
>CALXDF010000127.1 GCA_944386995.1 uncultured Oscillospiraceae bacterium | reverse complement strand
CCGGATGCCTATTTCTGTCCCATCTGCAACAAGGTCATGGGGGTATTTGATGTAACGAACTGCTTGGAAGATTGACTCCATGCTCCTATCATAGAGCCGGAAGGCCCCGCCTCACAGGCGGGGCCTTTTTCGCCAATGGATGGAAATTTTTCAAAGCCTCTTGCATTTCCGGAGAAAGGTGCTATACTTTAATTATTGGCATATGCCAGAAATGGAGGCAGACATGGCAAGACCAAAAAAGTGCCGCCGGGTCTGCATGGTTCCAAAGGTCCAGCGGTTCCTGCCGGAAAACGGTGAACAGGAGCAGGTCACCATGACGGTGGACGAGCTGGAGTGCATCCGCCTGCTGGACCTGGAGGGGCTGACCCAGGAGCAGTGCGCCGCCCAGATGATGGTGGCACGGGCTACAGTGACCGCGATCTATGATGCGGCGCGGCGGAAGGTGGCGGAGGCCCTGGTCTATGGAAAAGAGCTGGTGATCCGGGGAGGCGATTTTGCCGTCTGCGAACACAGCGGTCACTGCTGCGGCTGCTGCGGACAGGGGGAACGGCCCTGCTGCCAGGACTGCGGCACAAACGAATTTTGCAGGAGGAAACAGGTATGAGAATCGCAGTAACGTACGAAAACGGAGAAATTTTTCAGCATTTCGGCCACACAGAGCAGTTTAAGGTCTATGAAGTGGCTGACGGGAAGGTCACGGGCTCCATGGTGCTGCCCACTAACGGCAGCGGCCACGGCGCCCTGGCGGGTTTCCTGCAGCAGGCAGGGGTCAGCGCCCTGATCTGCGGCGGGATCGGCGGCGGCGCCCGGACCGCTCTGGCGGAGGCGGGGATCGTGCTGTATCCCGGCGTGTCCGGCAACGCGGATGCGGCGGTGGAGGCCCTGCTGGCCGGGAATCTGGCCTATAACCCGGACACCGTGTGCAGCCACCACCATGAGGGCGGCCACGACTGCGGCAGCGAAGGCCATTCCTGCGGTCACCATGGCCATGGCGAGGGCCACGAGTGCCGCCACGGTAACTGCAACGGCTGATTGTCCCAGAAGATACGGAACCAGGGCGGGGAGAAACTCCCCGCCCAATTTTTTTGCAGGTCCCTATTGACAAATCACTTCATTTGTTATATGGTTAATTACACAAGTAACGAACCAGTGAAGGGAGGGCCATCTTGAACGAATTATTGACCGAGTCCAAGTCCATCTATCTTCAGATCAGTGAGATGATCGAGACGGACATCCTCCGCGGCATCCTGCTGGAGGAGGAGCAAGTGCCAAGCACCAATGAGCTGGCAAAGCGGTATACCATCAATCCTGCCACGGCGGGGAAGGGAGTGAATCTACTGGTGGACGAGGGGATCCTGTATAAAAAGCGGGGCATCGGCATGTTTGTGGCTACCGGCGCCCGGGAAAAGATCCTGAGCAAGCGCAGAACGGCTTTTGTGGAGAGTCATCTGCGTCCGCTGCTGGCTGAGGCCAAGAGCCTGGGGCTCACCAAGAGTGAACTACTCAACATGATCGAGGAGAATGACCTATGAAACTGATCTGTGAACATATCACCAAGCAGTACAAAGACAAACTGGCACTGAACGACATCTCCCTGACCCTGGAGCAGGGAAAGATTTACGGCCTCATCGGCCGCAACGGCGCAGGCAAGACCACGCTGCTCTCGGTACTGACCGCCCAGAACCCGGCCACCAGCGGCAGCGTCACCCTGGATGATATGGCGGTCTGGGAGAACCGGAGCGCCCTGGAACACCTGTGTTTCTCCCGGGAACTGAATGTCAGCGCCGAGAGCGGCCTGGGGTCCATGAAGGTCAAGGAGTACCTGCGCACCGCCTCCATCTACTATCGGGACTGGGACAGCGCCATGGCGGAGCGGCTGGTGGATCTCTTCGAGCTGCCGGTGAAAAAGCGGATGAGCAAGCTCTCCAAGGGCATGCTCTCCATGGTGACCATCATCGTGGCCATGGCCAGCAAGGCCGCCTTCACCTTTCTGGATGAGCCGGTAGCCGGACTGGATGTGGTGGCCCGGGAGCAGTTCTACAAGCTCCTGATCGAGGAGTACACCGAAACCGGACGCACCTTCGTCGTCTCCACCCACATCATTGAAGAGGCCGCCGATGTGCTGGAGGAGGTCATCATCCTCAAGGACGGCAAGGTTCTCCTGGAGGCCGACACTCAGGCCCTGGTGGACAGCGCCCGGTACATCAGCGGAAAGGCTGAGGATGTGGACACCGTCACCGCCGGGTTGGAGACCCACCATCCGGAGGTCTCCGGCCGGGCCAAAAGCGTCACTGTCCTGCTGAAGCCCGGTCAGTCCCTGCCGGCGGGATACGACGTGTCCATCCAGCCCCTGAACCTCCAGAAGGTCTTTCTGGCCCTGTGCGGGGAGGAGGAGCGCCAATGAGCCGCAGCCTCCGATACTGGAGCAGGTTCACCCTGCAGAATCTGATGGTAGCCGGTCTGTTTGTCGCCTTTACGCTGGTGCTGACGGTGGGCTGGTCTGAGAGCGGCAGCCTGGAAGGCTTGTCGTTCCTGCCGGGCATGGCCTTCATGGGGATGCTCTTCAGTTTCCTGGCCTTTGGCTGCGGCGTTGTGGTGCTGTACCTGCCCCTGCTGGTGAGTTTGGGGGAGACCCGGCGGAATGTAGCCCTGGGCTACCACTACTACCTGATCCTGGCGTCGCTGCTGGGAACGCTCCTGTGGACGGTGCTGTCCCTGCTGACCGGAGCGGGCGGGGCGGTGCTGTCGGGAATCCCAGTGGTCCTCTCCATACAGGTCATGGTGGCCATGGCCGGCAGCCTGGTGGGAATCGTCTATGCCCGGTACAAGTGGGTGGGCGTGGCCATGATCGCCCTGCTGGCCGGGGGGACTGCGGGAGTGTTCAGTTTTCTGATGGCCAGCAACATCATGGAGGAGAATACCTTCCTGTCCTTCGATTTCCGCTTGGACAGCATGTGGGGATTTCTTCTGGCGGCAGCGGCAGTGACGGCGTTGGAAATTTTGCTGTTCTGGCTCCACTTCCGCCGCCGAGAAGTCAAACTGCGAGGGAGGAAACAACGTATGACGGAAACATTGCGGGCGGAGCTGCGGCTGGCCTCCCGGGATATCCCCTGGCTGGCGGCCATTGTAGGCGGCACCTATCTCTTCGGTGTGGCGCTGATGCTGGGGATCTGCCTGATCTTTCACATCAGTGAGTACGGCCCCATGGGGACCTTCTTCGCCCTGCTGGGGATTCTGGTGGCCATCCTGGCCCGGCGGAATCTGAACCCCCACAACCGCCTGCGTCTGGCAGTGTGCATGGGGGAGCCGCGGATGCGTTTCGCGGCGGCGGACGCCCTGGTCACAGCCATAGAGACGGCGGTGTCTGTGGGGGCGGTCTACGGCCTGGGGCTTCTGGAATTTCTGCTGTACCGGAGCCTGTTCGGTGGAAACGGGGACGTGCTGGACGCGATCAACCTCTTTCAGTGGCAGTACGCCCTGCTGTTCGTCCTGGCGATGACGGTGTTCAATCTTTTTCTCACGGCGTTTCTCAACCGTTTCGGCATCAAAGTGTTCTTCTTTATCTGGATCCCCCTCTGCCTGCTCAACCCCATCCTGACCCCGGCAGTCTACGCCGCCCGGGAGGGAGAGGGCTCCCTGATGGCTGGCTTGGGCCATGTGGTGATCTGGGTCGTTGACATCTGTTCCGGTGTCCCGTGGCCGGTACTGGCGGGCGCAGCGCTGCTGCTGCTCACCGGAATCAGCCTCCTGATGCTGCGGCGGTGCGAGGTAAAGCTGTAGCGGTCCAATGTGGGGAGAAGGTGTAGTACGTGATTGTACCATATGGCGCCATCCGGAAGAAACGGATCGTCCGTTCGTTTCTGGCTGCAGGGGCGACCTCCCCGGCAACCGCAAAGACCTGCCGGGAGGCAGGCGTGGTCCGGGGCTTGGGGTTCAAACTGGAGCAGTTGGTCCGGCAGGGCATTCTGGTTCCCTGTGAAGGCGGACGCTACTATGTGGATGAGAGCAGGCAATAGCGGGGACCGTGGCGGAGGAAACGCCGGGACTCCAAGGGATAAATGTCCATAGAAGACAAATTTGCTGTATTTTCAATAAATGTGGTTAAGGAGGAATCGATATGCGCAAATGTATCCGCTGCGGTGCGGAGATGGTGGAGAACTGTGACATTCGGGTGGAGGGCGCCGGAAACGGCGTGGTTTTAGCGGCTGACGCACGGAAACTCTTCTCCCAGCGGCTGGGAAAACCCCGAGTGGCGGTCTGCCCGAGCTGCGGAGAGATCTCCCTGTACATGGCGAATCCGGAGGAGCTGTCCCGGTAAGGGACAGCTCCTTTTTTCCATCCGCGGAACTGGTATTTTTGAGGTTGTAATCCACGGCAGTTTCTGGTATAGTATCAACTGTATGAGTATCAACAGAGAAGGAGACGGTGTCGATTGGAGAGCTTGCAGGCGCTGTGGCAAAGCATAGACTGGCAGATGCTGGGGAGCTTGGTTTCCCGTATCCTGGCGGTATTTTTGTGCCTTACGGTCCATGAGACCTGCCACGGCTTGGCTGCCTATGCCCTGGGGGATCCCACCGCCAAGCGGCAGCACCGGCTGAGCTTCAATCCCTTGCGCCACATCGACTGGCTGGGGTTTGCCTCCATGCTGATCGTGGGGTTCGGCTGGGCAAAGCCGGTGCCGGTGGATATGCGCTATTTCAAAAAGCCCAAGCAGGGCATGGCGCTTACCGCCCTGGCGGGGCCGGCTTCCAATTTTTTGATGGCCGTCCTCTTCCTGGTTCCCATGGGCTGGATCTACTGGAATGCACAGGCCACACCGTTCATGCTGTGGCTTTATAACTTCCTGGCGAATGTGGTGATTTTGAACATTGGCCTGGGGCTGTTCAATCTTCTGCCGATCCCGCCTCTGGATGGGTCGAAGGTGCTGTTCGCCCTGCTGCCGGACCGGCTGTACTGGAAATTGATGCGCTACGAGCGGTATGGCATGCTGGTGCTGCTGGTGCTGGTGGTGTTTGATGTGGGCAGTGACTTTCTCTCGCAGGGAATCCTGTGGGTGTTCAACGCCCTGTGGAATCTGATCGTGTTATGAGGTGACAACGCTGGATAGTCCCGTTTTTAAGCTGGAGGGTGTGGTCCACACCCGTCAGGCGGAGGAGTTGGAGGATTTTGAGGGCCCCCTGGACTTGATCCTCTATCTTTTGGGTAAAAATAAAATTGAGATCCAGGATATCCCCATCGCTTTGATCCTGGACCAGTATCTGGAGTATTTGGAAAAACGCCAGCAGATGGATCTGGAGGTGGCCAGCGAGTTTATCACCATGGCCGCCCATCTGATGTATATCAAGACCCGCATGCTGCTGAGCCTGGAGGATGAGGAGGCCCAGAGCGAGATGGACCTGCTGATCCAGTCCCTGGAGGAGCGGCGCAGCAGCGAGACCTATCAGAGGGTGAAGGCGGTGGCGGAGAAGTTGGGCCCCATGGCGGAATTCGGCCGGAACATCATGACCAAAAACCCGGAGCCTGTGGAGCGGGGAAAAGTCTTTCTCTATCACCATCAGCCGGAGGACCTGCTCCTGGCTTTCCGGGCCATGAGCGACCGCAGCGAACGCATGGCGCCGCCCTCTCTCAGCAGTTTCCGGGAGATCGTCCGCCACGAGCCCTACTCGGTGGCGGATAAGGCCAAAGAGATCATTGGACGGCTGAAAAGCGGGGGGATCACCCGGTTTTTGCTGCTGTTCCGCGGCAGCCGCAGCCGCAGCGAAGTGGTGGCCACATTCCTTGCGGTGCTGGAGCTGTGCCGGAACCGGGTGCTGAAACTGGCCGGCGGCGAGACGGACTGTACGGTAACGCCCCTGGATACGGACCCAGATTCTCTGACCCTGTGAGGTAAAGAAAGCAATGTCGATCGATATGAAGGAGATCGCCTCCGCTATGGAGGGGATCCTGTTTGCCGCCGGTGAGCCGGTGGATCTCAAACGAATCTGTCTGGCGCTGGATCTGGACCGGGATACAGCGGAAACGGTGCTGCGCCAGCTGGGGGACGGATATGCCTTTGAACGGCGGGGGATCCGCCTGATCCGTATGGAGGACAGCTATCAGCTCTGCTCAGCCCCGGAATATGCCGATGTGATCCGCAAGGCCTTTGAAGTGCGGAAACCTGCCAAGCTGTCCCAGCCGGCACTGGAGGTGCTGGCCATCATCGCTTACTACCAGCCCACCACCCGGGCCTATGTGGACCAGGTGCGGGGCGTGGACAGCGCCTATACGGTGGGACTGCTGCTGGAGCGGGGGCTCATCGAGGAGTGTGGACGCCTTCAGGTGCCCGGGCGGCCGATCCTCTACCGCACGACAAAAAATTTTCTGCGCTCCTTCCACCTCAGTTCTCTGGAGGACCTGCCTGAGATCCCGGGGATGGAGGCTGAGGGCCAGATGCGCCTGGCGCCGGACGGCAGCGTGACAGATGAGACGGGGTCTGCGGATGGAACCGGCGGGCAGGCGCCTGCGGCGGAGAACGAATAGAAACAGGAGAAACCGGAGAGGAGGGCGATGAAATGACGGCCTTGTACATCGTGCTGGGTCTCGTTGCCCTGCTGCTGGTTTTGGGATGGATGCCGCTGGAGGCGGATGCCGTTTTTGATGGAGGACTGCAGGTCCAAATCCAGGTGGGATTCCTACGCTTTCGGGTATATCCGCCTCGAAAAAAGGAAAAAACAGCAAAGAAGGCAAAAACGGCTGAGTCCCAAAAGGGATCGAAGGCGAAGAAGAAGGAGAAACAGCCCTTCCGGTTTCCCAACCGGCGGCAGGCGGCTTATACCCTGGATACCCTGGTACCGGCTCTGTGGCGGGCCCTGGTCCGGTTCGGCCGGCGGATCCGGATCCCGGTCCTGCGGCTGCATGTGGTGTTCGGCGGGGAGGATCCGGCCGAGACAGCTGTCCTCTACGGCAGGGTCCAGGCTGCCGCTGCGGCAGGGGTGCCGCTGCTGGAGGCGTTGGTTCGGATCGGGGAGACAGACGTCAAATTTTTGACAGATTATACGGCGGAGCGGACAGTCGTTTCCGGAAGGATCCGGGTCCACATCCGCCTGTGGGTACTGGTGGCGCTGGGCTGTTCCATGCTGAAAAGCGTGGCAGTCTGGCTCAGCGGCTACCGGGCCCGTGAGGAGAAGAAGGAAAAAATGCAGCGCAATGCTGCCGGTGCGGCCAGCGCCGCATAAGGAAAGGATGATACGATGGAGCAGTCAAGCAAGAAAAATCCCCTGGGCGATATCCTTCAGGAGGCGATGGGGAAGGTACGGGAGATGGTGGATGCCAACACCATCGTGGGCCAGCCCATCCTCTCGGAAGGTGTGACCTTGATTCCCATTTCCAAGGTCTCCTTTGGCTTTGGCGGCGGAGGCGGGGATTATACGCCCAAGAGCGGCACGGAGAAGAACCTGACCGCCGGCCTGGGAGCCGGGGTGAAGATCACGCCGGTGGCCTTCCTTGTGGTAAAGGAGGGTACGGTTCGGGTCCTGCCTGTGGCGGTGCCGGCGGCTACCACGCTGGACCGGCTGGTGGAGATGGTGCCCGACGCTGTGGACAAGGTTTCCGCCTTCTTTAGCAAAAAAGCGGAGGAGCGGAAGGCGGAGGAAGAGGATTTCTGAGCCTGCGCAGAGATTCCCAGGTTTGTTTTGGCCCAGAGCGGGACAGGATAACAGCAACGCTTTGCATTGGAAAAGGGGACTGTTATGGGCCGAAAATGGATGACCAGCATCTGCGTGGCGCTGGTACTGATACAGATGCTGCATACAGCGGCTGGAGCGGTCGGGACCTCTGCACGTTCCGCAATCCTGATGGACGCCGACAGCGGCCGGGTACTGTACGAGCAGAACGCTGACGAGCCAATGCTGATTGCCAGCATCACGAAGATCATGACTGCTGTGGTGGCTTTGGAGAAGGGCAAGATCACCGATCCCTATACGGTCACCGCAGAAGACATGGCAGAGGGATCCTCCATGTATCTTGCGGTGGGGGAAACGCTGCCGCTGGAGGAACTGCTCTATGGGCTGATGCTCTCCTCCGGGAATGATGCGGCATTGGCAGTGGCCCACTGTGTTTCCGGCACGGTAGAGAGTTTTGTGGCGGAGATGAATGCCAAAGCTGAGGAACTGGGGATGACGCATACCTCCTTTGCCAATCCCAACGGTCTGGATCATGCAGATCACTATTCCACCGCTCGGGACATGGCGGTGCTGACGGCCTATGCGCTGCAAAACCCCGCTTTTTCCCGCATTGTTTCGACCAAGTCCATTGCGATCGGCGCCCGGACACTGACCAATCACAACAAGCTGCTCAGCTGGTATGACGGGTGTATCGGTGTCAAGACCGGTTATACCAAGGCTGCGGGACGGACCCTGGTGTCTGCGGCCCGGCGGGACGGACAGACGCTGGTGGCGGTGACCCTGTCCGACGGCAACGACTGGCTGGACCATTCGGCCTTGCTGGATTACGGATTTACCGTCTATCCGCGCAGGTGCGTCTTGACCGCCGGAGAGGTAGTCTGTACTTTACCGGTACGGGGCGGGACGAAGGATCTGGTTTCCATGACTGCCGGGAAGTCATTGTGGTATCCCATGGCGTCGGGGGAGGAAGTGGCCTTTACGGTGGATGCCCCGGCCGCGCTGACGGCACCGCTGCCGGCGGGGACGGAGGCAGGGATGGTATCCGTCTCCTTGAACGGAGAGGCGGTGGGAAGTGTTCCGCTGCTTACCGGGGAGGCACTGACGCTGGACGCCGGTTTGTTCCGACAGAGTGCAGAATAGACTTGCCGGGAGGGGCGCGTCCCCTCCCGTTTTCCTGAGGGGGGGTCCGCCATGGAGGAGCGGCTGCAAAAACTTATTGCCAACGCAGGACTCTGTTCCCGGAGGGCTGCGGAGGAACTGCTGGTCAAGGGGCGGGTGCTTGTCAATGGTGTCCCTGCCGCGCTGGGGCAGAAGGCGGACCCGGAACGGGACCGGATTACAGTGGATGGTCGGACCGTGTCCCGGCCTGCCGCGTATGTCTATCTCATGCTCCACAAGCCGCCGGGATACGCCTGTACCTTGTCTGACAGCCACGCTGAGCATCTGGTGACGGAACTGGTGGCGGACTGCGGCGTTCGGGTTTACCCGGTGGGACGGCTGGATGTCGCCTCGGAGGGCCTTCTCCTGTTGACCAACGACGGGGGCTTTGCTCATGCGGTCCTTCATCCCAGCCATCAGGTGGACAAGACCTATCATGTTACCGTATCCGGTTACCGGGATGGTACAGAGAAACAACTGGCTGCGGTCCGCGCGCTGGACGGAGAGCCGATCCAGAGGGCCCGGGTGCGCCTACTCTCCCGGGCTGGCGGCGAGGCAGTGCTGGAGGTGGTCATCCACGAGGGGAAAAAGCGGCAGATCCGCCGGATGTGCAGGTCGGTGGGCCTTTCCGTAAGGCGGCTTTGCCGGATAAGGGAGGGAACTCTTGACCTGGGAGACCTGCCGTCGGGGAGCTGGCGGTATCTGACAGCGGACGAGGTGGCCGCCTGTAAGAAGTAATTGCAATTTCTCCAGCATTATGACATAATGCACCATAGAGAAATCGTTCGAAATGATCAAAAAAAGAGCGAGGCGCTGTTTTGTGCAAAAGGACGTGTTACATACGATCAAGGCGAACCTGACCGGCTTTTCCAAGGGCCAGCGGCGGATCGCCAATTATATTCTGGACAATTATGACAAGGCCGCTTTCATGACGGCCAGTAAGCTGGGGAAAACCGTTCAGGTCAGTGAATCCACAGTGGTGCGCTTTGCGGCCGCTCTGGGGTATGACGGATATCCTGACATGCAGAAGGCGTTGCAGGAGATGGTCCGCAGCCGGCTGACATCGGTGCAGCGCATCCAGGTGTCCAATGATCAGCTCTCTGGGACGGATCTGGTGACCTCTGTGCTGCAGACGGATATGGAAAAAATCCGCATGGCGATTGAAGAGATCAGCCGGCGGGATTTTGACGTGGCTGTGGACGAGTTGATGAAGGCCCGGCATATCTATATTCTGGGCGTCCGGTCCAGTTCTTTCCTGGCCGGATATCTGCATTTTTATTTCCATCTGATTTTCGAAAATGTGACGCTGGTCACCAACAACAGTGCCGGAGATATCCTGGAGAAGATTCTGCGCATTGGCCCTGGGGATGTCATTGTAGGGATCAGCTTCCCGCGCTACTCCCAGTCTACGGTAAAGGGCATCCAGTTTGCAAAGGACCGGGGCGCAAAACTCATCGCCATTACCGATGGGCCCAGTTCCCCGCTGGCCCCCTTGGCTGACGCCATGCTGAAAGCCCGCAGTGACATGATTTCTTTTGTAGATTCCCTGGTGGCGCCTTTTAGCCTGCTCAATGCCCTGATTGTGGCAGCTGGACAGCGGAAAAATGCAGATATTTCCCAGATTTTTGGAAGTCTTGAGAACATCTGGGAGGAGTACGGCGTGTTTGGGAGTACCGACGATGAGCAGACCTGATGTTTTGGTGGTGGGGGGCGGCCCGGCGGGGATGATGGCCGCCATCGCTGCGGCGGAGAACGGCGCGGCCTGTATGTTGTTGGAACCCAACAGCCGCTTGGGAAAGAAACTGAATATTACCGGTAAAGGGCGCTGCAACCTTACCAACAACTGCGATGCGCAGGAGCTGATGCGGCATGTGCCCCAGAACGGCCGCTTTCTCTACAGTGCTTTCTCAAAATACGACAGCCAGGATGTGATGGCTTTTTTTGAGGCGCTTGGTGTCCCGTTGAAGACGGAGCGCGGCAACCGGGTATTTCCTGCCTCGGACCGCTCCTTTGACATCAGCGGTGCTCTGGAGCGGCATCTGAGAGACCTGCAGGTCCCCTGGGTCCGCGACCGCGCTGCGGCCCTTCTGCTGCGGGATAGCCGGGTGTCCGGCATCCGGGGAGAGCGCGGTGTGTATGAGGCGTCCAGCGTGGTGATTGCCACGGGAGGAGTCTCCTACCCCCTTACCGGAAGCACCGGCGACGGTTACCGTTTGGCGAAATCCATTGGGCATACGGTGGTTCCTCCCAAGCCATCCCTGATTCCGCTGGTGGAGCGGGGACACTTCTGCGCAGAGATGCAGGGACTCAGCCTGCGGAATGTAACGCTCACGGCATTTGAGGAGGAAAAGAAGGTCTATCAGGATTTTGGTGAGCTGCTCTTCACCCACTTCGGCCTGAGCGGCCCGCTGGTATTGTCCGCCTCGGCCCATATGCGCCATTTGGGGGAGAGAAGATACCGGGTGGAGATCGACTTGAAGCCAGCCCTGGATGAGCAGATGCTGGACCGCAGGCTGCTTTCAGATTTTGAAAAACATATCAACAACGACTTCCTCAACGCGCTGGGGGATCTCCTGCCCAGGAAAATGATCCCAACAGTGGTGGCGCGCAGCGGCATTCCCCCACACAGCAAGGTCCACTCCATTACCAGAGAGCAGCGCTGCACCCTGGCGCGGCTGATCAAACATTTTTCGATTGATCTTGCCGGTGCCCGGCCGGTGGAGGAGGCAATTATTACCTCTGGCGGCGTGACAGTGGGGGAGGTGAACCCCTCCACTATGGCCTCGCGTCTGGTCCCTGGCCTCTATTTTGCCGGCGAGGTGCTGGATGTGGATGCCTATACTGGGGGATTCAATCTGCAGATCGCCTGGTCCACCGGTCATTTGGCTGGGGAGAGCGCGGCCCGGTGGGCCGGAGAACAGCAAGAGTAAGGAGAGAACAACCATGGAACACTACTATGCCGTGGCCATTGATGGGCCATCCGGTGCCGGGAAGAGCACCCTGGCCCGGGCCTTGGCCAAGGAGCTGGGCTTTGTCTATGTGGATACCGGTGCCATTTACCGCAGTGTGGGCTACTTTGCCCGCCAGCGTGGGGTTGATCCGGCTGATGAGGCCGCTGTTGAGGCACTTCTGCCGGAAATCCGGCTGGAAATGCTGTACGGGGAAGATGGTTTACAGCATATGATTCTCAATGGGCAGGATGTGACAAGGGAGATCCGCCTGCCGGAGATCTCGCTGTATGCCTCCAGGGTGTCCGCCATTCCGGCAGTGCGTGCTTTTCTGCTGGAGATGCAGCGGGGGATGGCCAGAACCCATAGCGTCATTATGGATGGCCGGGATATCGGGACGGTGGTACTGCCCCAGGCAGATGTGAAGCTTTTCCTTACTGCCTCGGCGGAGGACCGGGCACGCCGCCGCTTCCTGGAGCTGGAGGAACGGGGGACGCCGGAGCCCTATGAAAAGCTGCTGGAAGAGATGCGGGAGCGGGACCGGAACGACACATCCCGCGCTGCTGCCCCGCTTCGGGCGGCGGAGGATGCGGTGGTGCTGGATACCACAGGCAACACCTTCCAGCAGAGCTTTGACCTGTTGTTGCGGACGATCAAGGAGAAGTTATGAGCCGATTTTACCGCGTGATTCATATGATTTTGCGTCCGCTTCTGTACCTGTTGTTCCCGATTTCAGCGGAAGGATTGGAGAATATTCCGGCAGGCGGTGCGGTATTGTGCTGTAATCATGCCAGTGCCTGGGATCCGGTGCTGCTGGCAATCAGAATTCCGCGCACGGTCCCTCTGCGCTTTATGGCCAAGGCGGAGTTGTTTCAAAATCCGATCCTGGCGTGGCTGATTCGGAAATTGGGCGCCTTCCCGGTGCATCGGGGCTCCAATGACCTGGGTGCTATGAAAACCGCCATGAAGTGCCTCCAGGAAGGGCAAAAGCTGGTGGTTTTTCCCGAGGGGACACGGGTGGCAGAGGAGGGGGACGCCAGCGCCAAGGGCGGCGCGGTGGTTCTTTCCACCCGCACCGGAGTGCCGATGGTTCCGGTCTACTGCGGCGGGCCGAAACGGCTGTTCCGCCGGGATACGATTGTATTCGGGTCGCCTTATCAGCCAGTGATTGCTGGCCGCAGACCCACGCCGGAGGAGAACCGGGAAATCGCAGAGAAACTGATGGAGCGGATCTATGCCTTGAAGGGGACGGTTTGCGATGCTGGTAATTGAGGCAAGGTCCGCCGGGTTTTGTTACGGTGTACGCCGCGCGGTGGAGCTTGCGGAGGCGTCGGTAACCGCCGGAGAGCGGCCGGCTATGCTGGGACCGGTGATCCACAATGGGCAGGTGATCGCGGACCTGTGCCGCCGGGGTGCCCGGCTGATTGCCCGGGCGGAGGATGCGCAGCCGGGAGAGACGGTGGTGATTCGCGCCCATGGGGAGGCCGAGGCGACCTATCGGACGCTGGCTGAGCGCGGGTGCCGTGTGCTGGACGGGACCTGTCCGCACGTCCGGCGTATTCAGTCCATTGCCCGCCAGGCCCGGGACGAGGGGCGGCAGATGGTGCTGATCGGGGATCCGGAACACCCGGAGATCCGTGGGATCTGCGGATGGGGGGAGAGCGTTTTAGTGTTTCCGGACCCGGATTCTCTGAAAAAATGGCTGAAAAAGCAGGATGCCCCCTGTCCGCTGCCGATGTCGGTGGCGGCACAGACCACACAGACCAGAGAAATCTGGGAAGAATCTGTGAATTTTCTAAAAAAACAGTGTACAAACGTAAAAATCTTTGATACAATATGTTGTGCTACGCATAACCGCCAATCAGAGGCAGTGGAGATTGCCTCTGCTGTGGACGGGATGGTGGTGGTTGGTGACCGGCAAAGTGCCAATACAAGACATCTGTACGACTTGTGTAAAGAGCTGTGCCCGCAGACATTTCTTGTGGAGCGGGCGGAAGACCTTCCGATGGACAAGTTATCCGGGTGCCGAGTGGTGGGGCTGACGGCGGGAGCCTCTGCACCGGCGGGCATCATAAAGGAGGTCAACAAGACGATGAGTGAAGAAAAAATCCTGAACGAGACCGTGGAAAGCGGGGAGACTGGCGAAAACTTTGCGGAAATGGTTGAACAGTATACCAATACTTTGCATACAGGAGATAAGGTCACCGGTGTGGTCATTGACATCACCCCCACCGAGGTCCATGTGGATCTGGGATGCAAGCAGACCGGCTATATCCCCCTGGATCAGCTCAGTGACGATCCCAATGTCAAACCGACAGACGTTGTGAAGATCGGCGACGAGGTGGAGCTGTTCGTGGTCCGTGTCAATGATGTGGACGGCTATGCCACCCTCTCCAAGAAGCGCCTGGAAGCTAACAAGATTTGGGAGGTTCTGGAGGAGGCTGTTGAGAGCAAGACCGTGATGGAGGGTACCGTCTCTGAGGTCAACAAGGGCGGCCTTGTGGTGTTTATCAAGGGTGTGCGGGTGTTTGTCCCTGCTTCCCAGTCTGGCCTGCCTCGTGAAGCCGACCTGAACCAGCTGCTCAAGCAGAAGGTGCAGCTGCGCATTACTGAGGTCAATCGTGCCCGCCGCCGGGTAGTTGGTTCCATCCGCGCCGTGCAGCAGGAGGCCCGGGCTGCCGCCGCTGCCGCTGTGTGGGACGGTATCGAGGCCGGCAAGCACTATACCGGTACGGTGAAGAGTATGACCAGCTATGGCGTGTTCGTGGACATCGGCGGCGTGGACGGTATGGTACATATCTCCGACCTGTCCTGGAGCCGTATCAAGCATCCTTCCGAGGTGGTGAAGGTTGGCGACACCCTGGATGTGTATGTCATTTCCTTTGACAAGGATAAGAAGAAGATCTCTCTGGGCGTGAAGGATCGCTCCACCAATCCCTGGGAGAAGTTTATGGAGACCTATAAGGTCGGCGACGTAGCCAAGGTGAAGATCGTCAAGCTGATGTCCTTCGGTGCTTTTGCTGAGGTTGTGCCTGGTGTGGACGGTTTGGTTCACATTTCCCAGATTGCCGACCGCCGGATTGACAGCCCCGCTGACTGCCTGAGCGAGGGTGAGGTTGTAGAGGCCAAGATCATTGAGGTGGATGAGGAGCGCAAGCGCATCTCCCTGTCGATCCGCGCCCTTCTCGGCCAGGAGACTGCCGCTGAGGAGGCTTCCGAGAGCGAGGACGCTGAGTAAAAGCGGTTTCTTTCAAAACAGCAGGTGATGGTTGTCACCTGCTGTTTTACTGTGCAGGGGTGTGAGACCGGGGGGAAAAGCCGGGGGGGCATCATGCCTGCGCAGTTATTCCCGAGAACGTTTGCGGCACATAAGCGACGGAAACAGGGAGAATCCGGAAAAAATTTAGTAAAATATTCCCGTATTTCCTTGAACTTATAGCAAAACAGGTCTATACTATTTGTTATAAGAGATTGACTTTGCGGTCAATGGGCATGAAAAGGGAATAGGAGGGAATATGTTTCAGATAGGGGATAAGGTCGTGCATCCCATGCACGGGGCCGGGGTCATCGACAGTATTGTCGATGAGCGCATCAACGGGAAGACACAGGCGTACTATGTCTTTCGGATGCCGGTGAATGGACTGGTGCTCAAGATCCCCACTGCAAACAGCAATGCCGTTGGCCTGCGGGCAGTCGTGGATGCAGATTATGCCGACCAGGTGATCGACGCGCTGGCGGGTCTCCAGATTGATGTGACCAGCAATTGGAATCGCCGTTATCGGGAAAATCTGGAGCGGCTCAAGAGCGGCGACCTCTATGAAGTGGCGCGAGTTATTAAGTGCCTGACCATTCGGGACAGTCAGCGCGGCCTTTCCACCGGAGAACGGAAGATGCTGCACAGCGCCAAGCAGATCTTTATCTCAGAGATTGTACTGGCGAAGAATTTGCCCTATGGTGTAGTGGAGGGACGGCTGAACGCATCACTGATGAGTGAAGGAGCATAGATGTTTGGCTTTTTGAAGAAATTTTTGGGACGCGGGGAGACGCGGCCTCTGTTTTGCAGTGCCGTTGTGCCGGCGGCGGGCGCGTCCAGCCGCATGGAGGGGGAGAACAAACTCTTCGCCTCTCTGGGCGGTGCACCCGTGCTGGGGCGGACGGTAGAGGCGCTGTCCCAATCGGAGCTGATCTCCGAAATTGTGGTGGCGGCCAGAGAGGATGAACTGCTGGCTGTGGCGGAGATCTGCAGGGCTTATGTAACTGGAAAGCCGGTCAAGGTAGTCTGCGGGGGGGAGAGCCGGCTGGATTCCGTAATGGCTGCCTTGGCGGAGTGCAATGAGGCGGCAGATCTTATCGCGGTACATGACGGAGCGCGGCCCCTGGTAACGGCGGCGCTGATTGATGAGACAATTCGGCGTGCGGCGGAGACCTACGCTGCGGCCCCGGCGGTGCCGGTGAAGGACACAATCAAGGTGGCTTCCGGCGGCATTGTGGAGCAAACGCCGGACCGCTCTGCACTCTATGCGGTACAGACGCCCCAGGTGTTTGACCGGGATCTGCTCCAGGGGGCCCTCCAGGCCGCTCGTGACAGCGCCGCGCCGATTACTGATGACTGCTCGGCGGTAGAACGCCTTGGCAAGCAGGTTTTTCTTACAGAGGGTTCTTATGAGAATCTGAAAATCACGACACCTATTGACCTCGTGCTGGCAGAGGCCATCTGGGAGAACCGGGAGGCGGCAGGATGACAGGACTGCGTGTTGGACACGGGTATGATGTTCACCGCCTGACCCAGGGGCGCAGGTTGGTTCTGGGCGGTGTAGAGATCCCCTGGGAGCGCGGCCTTTTGGGGCATTCTGATGCGGATGTGCTGCTCCATGCAGTGATGGACGCTCTGCTGGGGGCGGCGGCCCTGCCGGATCTCGGACGGCAGTTCCCGGACAGCGACCCCAACTATGCCGGAGCGGACAGCCGCGGCCTGCTGCAGCAGGTGGCGGCGATGCTGGCGCAGAATGGATGGCATGTAGTCAATGTAGATGCAACCATTATTGCCCAGGCACCGAAACTGGCGCCCTACATTGCGGAGATGCGCCGGCGGATTGCCGGGGATTTGAGAATTCCGGAAGGGCAAGTTAATGTAAAGGCTACTACGGAGGAGCACCTGGGCTTCACCGGCACGGGGGAGGGCATTGCTGCACATGCAGTTTGTCTGATTGAGGCAGACAAGTGAAGAGACTTCCGGCGGGGAGGCGCAGCCATGGGGCACGCCTCCCCGCTTGCGCTCATATGATACGCTGAGAGGGGGATATTCTCTTGAACCATCATCTCATTGTCTGCCGGTCGGTGACCCAGGCCCAGCGTGCCGGGCGCTTGTTGACCTCTTTTGGGATCACCAACCAGGTGTTTCGTTCACCCGCCGGACTGACCGAGCGGGGGTGCAGTTATTCCGTCCGGGTCCGCTCTGAGCAGTTGGACCGGGCCATGGGGATTCTGCGCCATCATCAGATCAACCCGGTGAAGGTGGCGGCCCTATGATTTATTTTGATGCAGCAGCCACCACCTTTCAAAAGCCGCCGGCTGTCCGCCGGGCGGTTGTGCGGGCTATGGAGACCATGAGCTCGCCTGGACGGGGCAATTACCAGAGCGCGGCGCTGGCCGCGGAGACCCTCTATGCCTGCCGGGAGGAGATCAGCGCCCTGTTCGGCTTGGAGGACCCGGAAAATGTAGTTTTTACCTCCAACGCAACCCATGCACTGAATATCGCCATTCATTCCCTGGTTCCGCCCGGGGGACGGGTGGTGATTTCCGGATATGAACACAATGCCGTTACCCGCCCTCTTCACGCCATTCCAAACCTGCGGATCCATGTGGTCAATACACCGCTCTTTGACCAGACAGCTATGGTGCAGGGATTTCGTGAACTGGTGACAGAGGGGACGGATGCGGTGATTTGTACCCATGTCTCCAATGTGTTCGGTTATATTCTGCCCGTTTCGGAAATTGCCCGGCTGTGCCGGGAACGTGGTGTGCCGCTGATTGTAGATGCTTCTCAGTCTGCCGGTTCCGTCCCCATCCACATGGGGGAGTTGGGCGCAGATTTCGTCGCCATGCCGGGCCACAAGGGGCTCTACGGCCCTCAGGGCACCGGCATTCTGCTCTGCGCATCAGCGGGAAAGCCCCTGCTCTGCGGCGGCACGGGCAGCAACTCCAAGGAGCAGTCCATGCCGGATTTTCTGCCAGACCGGATGGAGGCGGGCACCCACAACATGCCGGGTGTGGCGGGACTCCTGGAAGGGATTCGATTTGTCCGGCGCGTTGGGGTGGAGGCCATCGGCCACCATGGATGGCAGTTAAAGGAGCAGCTGCGCCGCGGCTTAGCCGGAGACCGCCGTTTCCGCGTCTTTGGCACAGAGGAACCACACCTGCAAGCCGGCGTTCTGTCACTGGTACCGACGGAGACGGACAGCGAAACCTTCTGCCAGGCCATGGCCGAGGCCGGGTTTGCCCTGCGTGGGGGCTTCCACTGTGCGCCATACGCCCATCAGACTGCGGGGACTTTCGCTGGCGGAACGGTTCGCTTCTCCGTTTCTGCCTTCAATACGGGCGGAGAGGTAGAGTCTTTCCTGCAGAGACTCCGGCAATAAAAAATTTACAAATTGATGCAAATTGCCCCTGCGTATTCCTTGCAATTTCCAGGTATCTATTATAAAATAAAGTATCTATGTGAATACGCATCAACGAGGAGCGGGCAATGGAGATTTGGACGAATATTGTGGCGTTGTGTAACCAGTACCTGTTCAACATGCAGTTGACAGATATTTTGGATATTGCAATTATCGCCTATTTGGTATACCGGCTGCTGGGATTGGTTCGCAGCACCAACTCCGAGAGGCTTCTGAGGGGCGTCCTGATCGTCCTGCTGGCGCTGTTGTTGTCCTCGTTTTTCCAGCTGCGCAGCCTGGAGTTCGTTTTGAGAATGCTGATGGAATGGGGCGTTCTGGCGCTGATCATCCTCTTTCAGCCTGAAATCCGCCGGATTTTGGAGCAGGTCGGCGGCAGTCGGTTCTCTTTTCTAAAGATCTTTAATAAGGAGCAGCAGCTGGGCGACATCGAACACGCCATTACCGTGACGGTAGAGGCCTGCGGCGACATGAGCAAGAGCCGTACCGGCGCTCTGATTGTCTTTGAGCGGAAGAATGCTCTTGACGAGGTCCTGCGCAGCGGTACCAAGCTGGATGCCGAACCCAGCCCAGAACTGCTGAAGAACATTTTCTTTGTCAAAGCGCCGATGCACGACGGAGCCCTTATCATGCGGGAGGGGCGGGTCCTTGGGGCCGGCTGTATGCTTCCATTGTCCCGAAACGTCAATTTGAGCCGAGACCTGGGCATGCGTCACCGGGCTGGTATCGGCATGAGCGAAAACTCAGATGCGGTGGTGGTGCTGGTCTCCGAGGAGACCGGCTCTATCTCAGTGGCAGTGGGCGGGATGCTGAAGCGGCATCTCACCACGGAGACGCTGAGGATGCTGCTGTACAACGAGCTTCTTCCCAAGGATGATGAGACAAAAGAGGAGAAGAAGCCGTCGCTGCTGCGGGATGTGCGCAACATCCTGAAACCGAAGAAGGATGATGACCGCCATGCGTGAATTCTGGAATAAAAGAACAGTTCGTATTATCATCTCCATCCTGGTGGCGCTGGTGATCTGGGTCTATGTGGACAGCCAGGATACTGAGCCACGCACCGTGCGGGTCAACAATATACCGGTAGAGTTTACCGGGGAGGACGTGTTGATGGAGCGGGGCCTGCTGGTCACCAGTGATATGAACATTACAATTGATCTGGAGCTGAGCAGCAGCAACCGAACCGTGATTAACAACCTGGATCGGGGAAAGGATGAGATCCGGCTGCGGGTGCGGCTGGATTCCATCACAAGCACAGGGCCCAACACCCTGGATTGGGAACTGATCCTGCCGGACAGTGTCTACCGCAACAGTGTGACGGTGGACTATGCCAGCGCTTACAGCATTACTGTGGATGTGGTGGAACTCTACACCAAATCTGTCCCCATCCGGGGCGAGCGCAGCGGAACCCCGGCAGAGGGATATGTAGTAGGGGAGATGACCTTTGACCAGGATGCCATCACCGTATCCGGTGAGCAGATGGCTGTTGCCAACATCAGTCACGCGCTGGTCACCGTAGATATCACCGGGGCTACGGAATCTTTCTCTACGGTGGCTGAGTTCCAATTGATCGACTATAATGGCGATGTGATTGAAAACAGCACCTTCCGGACAAATGTGGAGACGGTGGAGGTCAATGTGCCTATCCTTATGATCAAGGAGCTGCCGCTGGTGATTGACATTACAGAGTCCCCGGGGTCCACATTGGCAGATGCAGATGTCACCGTTGAGCCCAGTACGATCACCATTTCCGGCGACAGCCGGAGCATCGGGCGGCTGGAGAACGTGACGTTGACGGATATCGACCTGAGCAAGCTCACCGGGGATACGTCGTTTACCGTCCCCATCCCCATTCCTGCGGGTTCTACCAGTGTCTCCGGAGAGACGGAAGCCACGGTGTTGATCACGTTTAAGGATACGGTGACCACGGAGACCTTTGAGACCAGCAACATTTCCTATATCAACGAGCCTGATGGCAGTGCGGTCACCGTTGTTTCCAACACGCTGGAGGTTACGCTCCGGGGACCGGCGGCGGAGTTGGCGGATGTCACCGCACACAATATCCGCGTGGTGGGCGATCTGACCGATATCAGCGCCCAGGCCGGCAGTTATACGGTTCCGGCCACGGTTTATGTGGACGGGGCGGAGGATGTCGGAGCTGTCGGCTCCTATCAGATCACCGTCCAGATCGGCGGGTAGCAGGAGGCGCTATGACGCAGACAGCAACTGTGGAACAGATCCTGGAAGGCGGCCGTGTGCGGATCGCTGTGGCTAGGCAGACCGCCTGCGGACACGACTGTGAAAACTGTGCCGGGTGCGGCGCCCAGGCGGGGACAATCCGGGCTGTGGCCGAGGATCCGCTGGGGGTATCGGTAGGGGACCGGGTGGAAGTGGCCAGCGGCAACGGGAGGATTCTCGGCGTTGCGGCGCTGGTATATCTGGTGCCTTTCGCTGCTTTTTTCGCCGGGTACGCACTGGGAGCCTTGACCGGCAGCGGAGTTTGGCACACTGTTTTGACAGTGCTCGCCACAGCGGCTGGCTGTGTCCCGGCCATCCTGTGTGACCGCCGCTGGCGGCGCCAGGGGGGAATCCGCTTTACGATCCGGAAAAAGCTGTAGCCGATGTTTGGATATGTACAGCCAGCCCCGGATAAACTGACGGCGGAAGAAGAACAGCGCTACCGCGCCCTGTACTGCGGC
The DNA here is from genome assembly GCA_944386995.1 of uncultured Oscillospiraceae bacterium. Lineage (GTDB taxonomy): Bacteria > Bacillota > Clostridia > Oscillospirales > Oscillospiraceae > CAJFPI01. The sequence continues at coordinate 17,133 of CALXDF010000127.1, read as the reverse complement.
CTGTGCCATACCCTGGCCAGACGGTACGGGGCGGTATGCCGCATGGTGCTCAACTATGATTTTACCTTCCTGGCGGCTCTTCTGTCTGGAACGATCGGGACAGAGAACCGCCGGTGTATTGCAGGGCCTTTCAAAAAGCGCCCGGTGGCATGTGAAAATCCGGCGCTGGACCTGGCGGCAGATGTGAGTATCCTTTTTACCTACTGGAAGCTCCGGGACGGGGCGGAGGACAGCCGCGGGGTCCGTTGCTTGGGGTTCCAGGCAGCCGGAGCCGCGATGGGACGGGCTTACCGGCGAGCGGCCGGCCTGCATCCGGCGCTGGATGCTGCCGCCCGGCGGGAGTTGGAGCGTCTTTCCGAGCTGGAGAAAGCTGGCTGCCCATCTCTGGACGAGCCGGCAGACACCTTTGCCGCACTGCTGTCCAGCGTGGCCGGAGAGGTGGAAGAGCCGGTCCGGCGGCGGGTCCTGGAGCACTTGCTTTACCACTTGGGGCGGTGGATCTATCTGGTGGATGCCCTGGATGATTTAAAAAAAGATGTGGAAAGCGGGAATTACAACCCAATTTCCCTGCGCTTTTCCCTGAAAGACGGAATTCTGACCGGACAAGCCCGGGACGTGGTTGTGTCCACGCTGGATGCCTCGATCCGCCAGATGGCTGCGGCCTATGAGCTGTGGGATTTCGGCGTGTGGAGTCCGATCATTCGCTCGACCGTCTACCAGGGCCTGTATTGTGTGGGCAATGCGGTTTTAGAAGGAACATTTCGCGCTGCGGAGAGCAGGAGGGGCCTCCGCGGTAAGAAGGAGCAGGTATGAACGACCCTTACAAGATTCTGAATGTCCCCAGCACCGCCTCTGACGAGGAGGTTAAAAAGGCCTATCGGGAATTGGCACGCAAATATCATCCGGACAATTACCACGACAGCCCGCTGGAGGACTTGGCCCAAGAGAAGATGAAGGAGATCAACGAGGCCTATGATACGATCATGAGGATGCGCGGGAGCGGCCGCGGGGCCTCCAGCAACCCCTCTGGTGCCTATGGTCGGTCAGCTTCCGGCTATGGCGGCTATGGGAGTTATGGTGCCCAGACAGATCCTCGTTTCCGTGAGATCCGGGCTGCAATCACCAGAGGCGACCTCCACATGGCCGACCACCTGCTGTCCATTCTTTTAGAGCACAACGGCGAGTGGTACTTTCTCAAGGGCGTGATCTGTCAGCGGCGCGGCTGGCTGGACGAGGCCAGGCGCAATTATGAGACCGCCTGTCAGCTTGCGCCTGGAAATATGGAATATGCCCAGGCACTGGAGCGGCTGTCCAGCAGCGCACAGTCATACCGCCCGGAGGGGTATGAAGTTTTTACCAGCGGCTGCGGCGATAATATGTGCGGGCGGCTGGCCTGCGCCTATTGCCTGTGCAACGCTGTCACTTGCGGCGGGGTGCGCTTTTTCTGGTGCTGATACTGTGTAGGGAGGAAGATGAGAATATGATCAAAAGCATGACGGGCTACGGCCGGGCCCGGGAGACGCGAAACGGCCGGGATATCACTGTGGAGCTGCGCAGTGTCAATAACCGCTATCTGGACTGCACGGTCAAAATGCCCCGGGTCTACATCTTTGCAGAGGACAAAGTTAAGGCTCTGGTCCAGAAGGCCGTGTCCCGCGGCAAGGTGGACGTATTCATTACCATTGATGAGACCGAGGCAGAGAGCGCCGTGGTTGCGGTAAATAAGCCGTTGGCTGAGGGGTATCTCCGTGCGATTGGTGAGCTGGAGCGGAACTATGGTCTGGTGCCGGACCTGACTGCTTACCGGTTAGCCCGCTTTCCGGATGTGCTCACGGTTACCAAAGCCGAGGAGGATCTGGAGGCGGTCAGCGCCGACATTTGTGCAGTTCTCACCCGGGCGATCTCGGCGTACAATGCCATGCGGGAGACCGAGGGAGCGAAACTTGCGGAAGATCTTCTCGGCCGGCTGGATACCATTGAAGCCCTGACAGCAGCGGTGGAGGAGCGCTCCCCCCAGACGGTGGCGGAGTACCGCGAGAAACTGCTGGCCCGGATGCAGGAAGTCTTGAACAGTACGACCATTGATGAAAGCCGAATTTTAACAGAGGCAGCCATTTTTGCCGACAAAGTGGCTGTGGATGAGGAGACGGTTCGACTGCGCAGTCATTTGTCCCAGCTGCGAATCATGCTGCAGGGAAGCGAACCGGTGGGGCGGAAACTGGACTTTTTGATCCAAGAGGTCAACCGGGAGGCCAACACAATCGGCTCCAAATGCAACGATGTTGCGATTGCCAGAAAAGTGGTAGATCTGAAAGCCGAAGTGGAGAAGATTCGGGAGCAGGTGCAGAACATTGAGTGAGGAAACATCGGTCAAGCTGGTGAATATCGGCTATGGGAATATGATCTCCACCCAGCGGCTCATCGCTGTGGTGAGCCCGGACTCGGCACCCATCAAGCGTATGGTCTCTGAGGCACGGGAACGCAGCATGCTGATTGACGCTACGTTCGGACGCAAAACCCGGACGGTGTTGATCATGGACAGTGACCATGTGGTGCTTTCCGGACTGCCCGTGGAAAAGCTTGCGCCGAGGCTGGGTGTGGAGCCCACGGAACTGGAGGGGGAAGAGGATGTATAGGGGGAAGACTTTTATTATTGCCGGACCATCTGGAGTCGGCAAGGGGACGATCATCAAGAGGCTTTTTGAGAGCAGAGAAAACTTGTATTTTTCTGTCTCTGCCACTACCCGCGCCCCCAGACCAGGGGAGATAGACGGTGTGGACTATCACTTCCTCAGCCGGGAGCGTTTTCTGGAGTGGATTGACCGCAATGCCTTTTTGGAACATGCGGAGTTTGTCGGTAATCTCTATGGGACGCCAAAGAAATATGTGGATGAGGCCATGGACAGCGGCAAGGATGTGATCCTGGATATCGAGGTCCAGGGGGCGGAACAGGTTCATCGGCAGCGCCCGGACGTAGTCCGTATTTTTATTGCGCCTCCATCCTGGGAAGAGCTGGAGCGCCGGCTGGTGGGCCGGGGGACTGAGGACCCGGAAAAGGTTCGGCGCCGCCTGGAGCGCAGCCGGGAGGATATCCTGCTGGCCCGATACTACGATTACCTGGTGATCAACAGTGACCTGGATCAGGCAGTGGAGGAGATCCAGGCGATTATCACTGCTGAGCACTGCCGGGCCAGGGAACGCTACGATTTTGTGACTGGCCGTCTGGAGAATATTCTGTAAAACCGGGACAGGCTGGCTGTCCCACTGCAATAGAAAGGAAGTATGTCATTATGATGCTCTATCCCGCTATGAACAAGCTTACTGCCAACGTACCCAATCGTTATTTGCTGGTGAATGTAGTGGCCCGTCGGGCCCGCCAGATTGCGGAAGAAGCTGAAAAAGAAGGCTACGAGTTGTATGAGAAGCCTGTGACGATGGCGATCCAGGAGGTGGCTGACAGCAAGATCCGTGTGGATGCCACCGATGTGGTGATCCAGGAAGAGGAGGCATAATACTTTCCGGAACTCGCCCAGATGGGCGGGGTGTAACAGCAGAAGGGAGGCGGAGGAATGGAGCAGGTCTTGCTGGCCAGGGTGGCGGTAGCTGCCGCTGCTTATGTCTATGACAAGCCATACGATTATATTGTTCCTCCATCTCTTGAGGAAAAGGCACAGGCGGGCGTTCGCGTCACTGTGCCTTTTGGCCGTGGAAACAAGCGCTCGGAGGCTCTGATCCTGAGTACCTATGAGGGGGAGAAGAAACCGGAGCTGAAAACCATTACCGCTGTGCTGGACCGTGCGCCCGTGATGGACCAGAGGCAGATGCGCCTGGCGTTCTGGCTGCGGGAGCGGTATTTCTGCACGATTTACGACGCAGTGAAAGCCATTCTGCCTGCCGGACTCTGGTATCGCATTCGGGAGAGTTACCATGTTTCCGGGCAGTGGACAGAGGAATTGGTTGAAACCAAGCTGGCCGGAAATGAGCAGGCCGGAGCGGTTTACAGTGCCATCACTGCCGCTGGCGGCAGTATGGAGTTCGATCAGCTCAAGAGCCGGTTTGGAGACAGCGTGACAGTTGCTCTCAAAGAGCTGGTCGGCCTGGAACTGCTTTCTGCGGAAACAACGACCAGCCGCCGCCTCTCCGATAAGATGGTCAAGCGGGTGACCTTGGCAGTCTCTCCGGAAGAGGCTATGGCTGCTGCGGAGGCCAAACGGCGATCTGCTCCGCTCCGCTACGAGGTGGTGAAACTGCTCTGTACGGTTGGCAGCGCCCTGTCCTCTGACCTGTGCTATTTTACCGGTGCCTCTGCCGCCACGCTCCGGAATCTGGAGAAGGCAGGGATTGTCACCATGGAAGAGGAGGAGCAGTACCGGGTGCCCACTCTCAGCGGCCGGGAGCCGGGCGCGCCAATCCGGCTCAATGAGGAGCAGCAGCGCGCCTATGAGGGAATTTTGGATCTCTTCCGGGCCGGGAAACCTGCTTGTGCTCTGCTTTATGGTGTTACCGGCAGCGGCAAGACCTTGGTGTATATCCGGCTTCTGCAGGAGGTCATTGCGGCCGGAAGGACTGGCATGATCCTGGTACCGGAGATCGCCTTAACCCCGCAGATGATGGAGAAGTTCTCCGCCTATTTTGGAGACAAGGTGGCCATGCTTCACAGTGCTCTGCGCCTGAGTGAGCGATACGACCAGTGGAAGCGCATCCGCCGGGGAGAGGTGCAGGTGGTGCTGGGGACCCGAAGCGCCGTGTTTGCCCCACTGCCGAACCTGGGGATGGTGATTTTGGACGAGGAGCAGGAGAACAGCTACCAGTCCGAGAACCTGCCCCGCTACCACGCGCGGGATGTGGCAAAATTCCTCTGTACAGAGCAAAATGCTGTGCTGCTGCTGGGCTCTGCCACCCCCACAGTGGAGAGCGCCTATTTTGCCAAGACCGGCCGTTATCACGCTTTTTCGATTCAGAAGCGCTATCAGGACCGGCCGCTGCCCCGGGTTCTCCTGGCGGACTTGCGCCAGGAGGTGAAGCGCGGCAACAGCGGTAGCATCAGCGGTGTATTGTATGAGCAGTTACAGCAGAATATAGAGCGGGGAGAACAGAGTATTCTGTTCCTGAACCGCCGCGGCAACAGCCGTATGCTTGTCTGCGGGGAGTGCGGTGCAGTCCCGGAATGTCCCCGGTGCAGCGTCCCCATGACCTATCATAGTGCCAATCAGCGGCTCATGTGTCATTACTGCGGGCACTCGGAGCGGGCTTGGGATACCTGCGATGATTGCGGCGGACTGATGAAGCATGTAGGCATTGGGACGCAGAAGGTGGAGGAGGAGTTGAGGTCCCTCTTCCCCGGAGTTCAGATCCTGAGGATGGATGCGGATACCACCGCCGGCGGACCGGAGAAGATCCTCCAGACCTTCCGCACCCAGCGGGTTCCGATCCTTTTGGGCACTCAGATGGTGGCAAAAGGGCTGGACTTTGAAAATGTAACGCTGGTGGGGGTCCTTGCGGCCGACCTGTCTTTGTATTTGGACAGCTTCCGCGCCGCAGAGCGGACGTTCAGCCTGCTGACGCAGGTGGTTGGCCGGGCTGGCCGGGGAGAGAAAGAGGGACGGGCAGTGATCCAGACCTACAACCCGGACAACGATATTATTCTTGCTGCGGCAAACCAGGACTATGCCGCTTTCTACCAGTCGGAAATTCGCATGCGGCGGGTCCGCCGCTACCCGCCCTTTGCGGATCTCTTTACCCTCACCGTCTCTGGCGCTGAGGAGGGGGCTGTCCTCCGGGCGGCCGCCAAGCTGCGGGATGGAATGCGCATGGGTCTGGCTTACCCCTCCGCCGCCAACATGGGGGTGGAGGTGCTGGGACCGGCGCCAGCCCCGATTCTGAAAATGAACAACCGCTACCGCTACCGGGTGCTGTGGGTTGGAAAAAACGATCATCAGACCCGGGAACTCCTTGGCTATTATTTGAAAGCATTTTACAATCAGAAAGAAAATCGCAGCCTGAACTTGTTTATTGACTGCAATGCATTAGATTAGGAGGCGCCATTATGGCCTTACGAAAGATCGTACTGCAGGGGGATGAGATCCTGACCAAGGTCTGCCGCCCTGTGAGCAATTTTGATGAGAGGCTCCATGAGCTGCTGGATGATATGAAAGAGACACTGCTCCAGGCCAACGGGGTCGGGCTGGCAGCCCCGCAGGTGGGCATTCTTCGCCGGGCTGTGGTGGTGATGAATGATGAAGAGGAGATCCTGGAACTGATCAATCCGGAGATCATTGATGCCGAGGGGGAGCAGACAGGCCCTGAGGGGTGCCTCAGTATCCCCGGCAAGACCGGAATGGTAACCCGGCCGGAATTTGTCCGGGTGCGGGCCCAGGATCGGGACGGCAATTGGTTCGAGGCGGAGGGGTATGATCTCACGGCCCGCTGCTTCTGCCACGAGCTCGAGCATCTGGACGGTCACCTGTACACGGAACACATTGATCACTTCCTGAGCGACGAGGAACTGCTGGCCTATTATAAGGAACAGGGATACGACGTGGAGGAGATCGAAAAGGAGGATGGGGGAGAGGCATGAAGATCGTTTTTATGGGAACGCCGGATTTTGCCGTCCCCTCTCTGGAGCGGCTGCTGGCAGACGACCACGAGGTGGCAGCAGTGTTTACCCAGCCGGACAAGCCCCGCAGCCGGATGAAAATGATCCCCTCCCCGGTGAAAACTGCCGCTTTGGCGCACGGCCTGACGGTTTTCCAGCCCACAACTGTCCGGGATGAGGCGGTCCTGCAGCAGGTGCGGGATCTGCATCCGGAACTGCTTGTGGTGGTGGCCTATGGTAAGATTTTGCCAAAATCCCTGCTGGAGATCCCGACGGTGGCGGCCATTAACGTACACAGCAGTATCCTGCCCCACTACCGGGGAGCGGCCCCTATCAACTGGGCCATTCTCCAGGGGGATTCGGAGACTGGGGTCACCGTACAGCACTTAGGGGTGGAATTGGATGCCGGAGATATTATCCTGGTAAAGAAAACCCCGATCGACCCGGAGGAGGATGCCGCAGAACTCACCGAGCGCTTGGCTGCTTTGGGAGCGGAAGCGCTCAGCGAGGCGGTAAAGGCACTTGCCAGCGGCACAGCAGAGCGCACTCCGCAGGGTGAGGCGATTGAACCCTATGCCGCTATGCTCAGCCGGGAGATGTCCCCCATTGATTGGAACAAACCGGCACAAACCATCGTCAATCAGATTAGAGGGCTGATCCCCTGGCCCTGTGCCAGCATGGAACTGGAGGGGAAGCGCCTGAAAGTTTATCGGGGTGCTGTGGGAGGGGCTACCACAGCCCGGCCGGGGACTGTGATTTCCGCTGATAAGCGGGGCATCGCCGTGGCCGCCGGAGATGGGCGGAGCGTGCTGATTACCCAGGTCCAACCGGAGGGCGGCAAGCGCATGGCAGCAGATGCCTATCTGCTTGGGCATCCCATCAAAGTTTGAGAAAGGATGATCCGATGCTGTTTTATTACGATTATACCTATTGGATGATGCTTTTGCCGGTGCTGCTTATTACGATTTATGCGCAGGCAAAGGTCAGCTCCAGTTTCAATAAATATTCCCGTATTACCAACCGGCGTTACCTCACCGGCGCTCAGGCCGCAGAGGCGGTGCTGCGTCAGAACGGAGTCTACGATGTGCGCATTGAGCGGGTGGCTGGGAACCTGACGGACCACTATGATCCGCGCACCAATGTGATCCGGCTGTCCCAGTCTGTCTATGACAGCCCCACCATTGCCGCCGTTGGCGTGGCCGCCCACGAGGCGGGCCACGCCGTACAGTACGCCGTGGGCTATGGGCCGATCCGGCTCCGCTCTGCGCTGATTCCCGTGACCCAGATCGGATCGCAATTTGGGATTGTTCTGCTGATCCTTGGGATTGTGATGTCCTTTGAGCCCATGTTTCTGGCTGGGATCGTTCTGTTTGGTGCGACCACGGTGTTTCAGCTGGTAACACTGCCAGTAGAGTACAACGCATCCCACCGGGCTATTGAGACCATTGAGAGCGCACATCTGCTGGACGATGAGGAAGTGCTTGGTGCAAAAAAGGTCCTCAGCGCTGCGGCGCTGACCTACGTGGCGGCTCTGCTGACATCGGTGGTGCAGCTGCTGCGCTTTATCCTTCTCTTCGCCGGACGCAATGACCGCGGAGGCCGCCGATGAATACCAATGCCCGTGAGGTGGCGCTGGAGGTGCTTACCGCCTGCCGGAAGGCGGATGCCTGGGCGGACGGGGCACTGAAAAGCGCTCTGAACCGCGCAGGTTTGGAGAGCAGGGATGCTGCCCTGGCTGCGGCGCTGGCGTATGGCGTGATACAAAACCGGCTGCTGTTGGATTTTCGCATTGAAGCATACTGCAAAAACGGGCTTCGGAGTTTGGAGCCGGTGATTTTGGATATCCTACGGATTGGGGCTTATCAAATCCTGATGATGGACAGGGTCCCGCCCAGTGCTGCAGTCAACCAGGCGGTGGAGATGGCCAAATTTCACCGCCGTGCCAAGGCGGCGGGGCTGGTGAACGCTATTCTGCGCAATCTCTGCCGCGAGAAAGATGCACTGCCGCCTGTGGAGGATCTATCCATCCGATACAGCCACCCGAGATGGTTGGTGGACACCTATGTTCAGCTGTTGGGCAGGGAAGAGGCCGAACGGGTCTTGGCAGAGAACAACCGCCCGGTGCCAATGTCCATCCAGCGCAATCCCCTGTCTGTCTCCAGGGAGGAATTGGAGGCAGAACTGCCGTCCGCAGTGCCCCATCCCTGGTTGCCGGACTGCTACAGCTTGCGCGGTGTAGGGGATTTGGAGCGTCTCCGGGCATTTCAGCAGGGACATTTTTTCGTCCAGGATGCAGCTGCTAAACTGGTCAGTCTGGCCTCTGGGTGCCGGAGCGGCGACAGGGTTATCGACGTGTGCGCCGCACCGGGGGGGAAATCTTTTGCCATGGCGATAGCGATGAACAATGAGGGGGAGATCCTCTCCTGCGATATCCACGCCAATAAACTGCGGCAGGTGGAGCAGGGGGCGGCGCGTCTGGGTATTGCCTGCATCCGTACCCTTCAGGCAGATGGTCGGATCAGGCGGGAAGAATTGGTGGGCACAGCTGACGTGGTTGTGTGCGATGTGCCCTGCTCCGGACTTGGCATTATCCGCAAAAAGCCGGACATTCGCTACAAGCGTCCGGAGGACCTGGCGGGCCTGCCTGCCATCCAGGGGGCCATTTTGTCGAATGCCGCCTGTTATGTAAAGCCGGGCGGTACGCTGATCTATTCCACCTGTACGATTCGCCCTGAAGAGAACGAAAGCGTGGTGGAAGCTTTTTTGCGTGGGGCACCGCACTTTGTTCGAGAACCCTTTTCTTTGCCCGGGGCAGTTGGGGAGACAGCGGGGGATATTACCCTCTGGCCCCAGCGCCACCAGACAGACGGGTTTTACATCTGTAAACTGAGGAAACAGGCATGATTGACATAAAATCCATGACTCTGGAGGAAATTACGGAGGCACTGCGGGAGATGGGAGAGCCAGCCTTCCGTGGAAAACAGGTGTTTACCTGGCTGCACCGGGGAGCCGCCTCCTTTGACGAGATGACCAACCTATCCAAAGCACTTCGCGAGAAATTGGCGGAAGCTTTTTTCATTACCTGTCCTCAAGTTGCTTGCAAGCAGGTTTCCCGCCTGGATGGGACGGTCAAATACCTCTGGAAATTGGGAGACGGCAACTGCATCGAGACGGTTCTCATGCACTACCACCACGGCAATACGGTATGTATTTCCTCACAGGTTGGGTGCCGTATGGGATGCGCATTCTGCGCCTCTACAATCGGTGGCAAGGTAAGAAACTTGACAGCATCAGAAATGCTGGATCAGGTGATGTTTACCCAGTTGGACAGTGGAGAAGCTGTTTCCAACATCGTTTTGATGGGGATCGGAGAGCCGCTGGATAACCTGGACACGGTACTGCGCTTTCTGGAGCTGGTAAACCACCCGGAAGGGCTGAACATCGGCATGCGGCATATTTCTCTCTCCACCTGCGGCCTGATCCCGGGAATCCGGCGGCTGGGAGAGCTGGGGCTGCAGCTTACGCTATCGGTGTCCCTCCACGCGCCGGACAGCGAAACGCGCAGCAAAATCATGCCGGTGAACAGAGCCTATGATGTAGAGGAACTGTTTGGGGCTTGCCGCTGGTATTTCCAAAAGACCGGCCGGCGCATTTCTTTTGAATATGCCATGATCGACGGCGTCAACGACCATGACTGGCAGGCAGATCTCATTGCCAAGAATGTCCGAGGGATGCCGGCCCATGTGAACCTGATCCCGCTTAATGATGTGCGGGAGAGTCCCTGGAAACCAAGCCGCCGTCTCTCGGCATTCCAAGAGCGGCTGGAGAGTCATGGCCTCACCGCTACTGTCCGGAGAAGTCTGGGAGGAGATATCGATGCGGCTTGCGGACAGCTGCGCAAGCGGGCTGCTGAAGCCAAGGAGGGAAGACACCTGTGAAAATGAAAGTATGGGGCGTCACAGATATCGGACTGGTGCGCAGGCAGAATCAGGACGCCTATGGCGTGGACAGCAACAACGAGACTGGGCAGGTGATCTGCGTGGTCTGCGACGGTATGGGCGGTCCGGTGGGCGGCGATATCGCCAGCCACATTGCTGTGGACGCATTTCTCCAGTCTGTCAAGGACAATCTGCGTCCAGGGATGGAGCCGGAACAGATCCGTGAGGTGTGCGCCTATGCCGCAAGTGTTGCCAACACAGCTATCCGCCAGGAGGTGGAGGCACGCACAGAGTACCGTGGTATGGGCACCACTCTGGTGGCGGCGGTGAGTTACAATGATGGCGTGGTAGTCTCCAATGTAGGGGACAGCCGTGCCTATCTTATCCAATCAAGCGGGATTCGCCGGGTCAGCAAGGACCACTCCTTGGTGGAGCGGCTGGTAGATCTGGGCGATATTACTGAAGCGGAGGCCCGTACCCATCCGCAGCGCAATTACATCACCCGTGCCCTGGGGCCGGAGGAGAGCACCTTGTGCGATGGATTTATCGTCCCCATGAAGACAGGGGACTTTATCCTCCTGTGCACAGATGGGCTGGTGGAGACGGTAACGGATCAGGAGATGTATGATGAGGTGCGTACTGCCACGGATATGGACCAGTGCCTCCAGCGTCTGCTGGAGATCTCTAAGAGCAACGGCGCGGCAGACAATGTGACCGCTGTGCTGATGCAGAAACTGTGAGAAGGGAGGGAATACAATGGAGCGATACATAGGGAAGATGCTGGACAACCGCTATGAGATCCTGGAGGTCATCGGCCAGGGCGGTATGGCGGTGGTATTTAAGGCCAAGTGTCATCGCCTCAACCGACTGGTGGCTATCAAGGTTCTCAAACCGGAGCTGGCGGACGACGCGGAGTTCCGGCGCCGTTTCCATGACGAGTCCCAGGCTGTCGCCATGCTTTCCCACCCCAATATTGTCTCGGTTTACGACGTTTCCAAGGGCGGAGGGTTGGAGTATATCGTCATGGAACTCATTGATGGTATTACCCTCAAGCAGTATATGGAGCGCCGTGGCCAGCTTAATTGGCGGGAAGCCCTCCATTTCATTACGCAGGTTATGCGTGCGCTGAGCCACGCCCACAGCCGCGGCATCATCCACCGGGACATCAAACCCCAGAATATCATGATCCTCCGGGACGGAAGCGTGAAGGTGGCCGACTTTGGCATTGCCTGCCTTACGGCAAAAAACAGCCAGACTATGGCGGGGAAGGAGGCCATGGGTTCTGTCCACTATATCTCCCCGGAACAGGCCAAGGGGGAGCGGATCGACCAGCGCTCGGATATCTACTCCGCCGGTGTAGTCCTCTATGAGATGCTCACCAGCCGCCTGCCCTTTGAGGGGGATACCCCCGTGTCTATCGCTATCCAGCATTTTAGCGCTGTTCCTCTGAATCCAAGGGAGATCAACCCCGACATCCCGGAGGCCCTGGAGCTCATCTGTATGAAGGCCATGGCCCCCCAGTTGGACCGGCGCTACCGCACAGCGGACGATATGATCCGGGATCTGGAAGAATTCCGCAAGAATCCTGAAATCAATTTTGACTATGACCTGCTGGATCTGCGGGGGGAAGCGCCGCTCGATGAGCCGACAATGATGCTCAATTCAAAGGATCTGCAGGAGTTCAGCACCCGGGATCACCGGCGGGGCGGAGAGTACAGCCGCGACACCCATAGTCGGTCCATGGCTCCGTGGAAGAAGGCTGTGCTGGCGATCCTGGCTGTCATTGTGTCAGTTCTGATTATTATCGGTGTCTACCGGGCTATTTTCAGCAGTTTTACCGGAGTGGACACCGGGGAGTATGTGGTTCCGAATCTTCTTGGCATGACGCTGGAGGAAGCCTATCAGGATGAGCGCATCATGAGCGAGTCGGAGAGCGCGCTGGAGGAGCCGCCGGAGGGGAAATTTGCGTTGAATGTGATCTCTGAGCGCTACGATGAGGCGCCGGCGGGGGAGATCATCGACCAGAACCCGGACCCGGAGACCACCCGCAAGAGTGACCTGGTCATCAACGTCACACTGAGCCTCGGCGAGCATATGGAAGAGATGCCCCGCCTGGTGGATCAGGAGCGAAATGCCGCTGAGGCCCTGCTGAACAGCCTGAAGAACACCACCGACCTGGAGTTTGAGGTGGTATGGGCTGAGCCGGTCTACCGCGACACCATTCAGGCGGGCCGCGTTGTCTCCACCGATCCTGCCGCGGGCGATCCCTTCCACGACGGCGACACGGTGACGGTGGTGACCAGCAAGGGCAGGGAGCCTAAGCCCGTAATGGTGATCCCCTTTGTGGGCATGACCCGGGAGGAGGCGGAGAGCAACCTCAAAACCATGGGGCTTCTCTATGAATTCAAGGAGGGGGCCAACAGCGCCCCGCCGGGCATCATCTATGACCAGAGCATCCCCGCCGACACCCAGGTCATGGAGGGGTCCTCCATCATCCTGTATGTCAGCACCGGACCGCTGTATGATCCAGAGGGGGTCAGGCCCAGTGACCCGGAGCCTCTGCCGGACGCAGAGGCCGGCGAGACCTCCGGCAGCGAGGCGGACCAATGAGCCGGGGACAGATCGTCAAAGCCCTCAGCGGTTTCTATTATGTGGCAGGGGAAGACGGCAGCGTCCTGCGCTGCCGGGCCCGTGGCAAATTCCGCAAGGACGGCATGTCCCCCCTGGTGGGGGACTGGGTAGAAGTTCGGGAGGCTGACGGGGAAGAGGGGGGAATGGTCTGGTCCATCGAGCCCAGGAAAAACGCCTTTTCCAGGCCGGCGGTAGCAAACATCGATCAGCTGGTGGTGGTGGCCTCCCATGCGATCCCGGAGACAGATCCTTTTCTCATCGACCGTGTCTCCTCGATCGCTGCCTTGAAGGGGTGCCCTACAATTTTAGTCCTGAACAAGTGTGATTTGGATCGGGCCGAGGAACTGCGGGCGATTTATGAACAGGCGGGGATGACGACGGTCACGGTCAGCGCCCAGACTGGCGAGGGCATCAGGGACCTGATCCCGCTGCTCCAGGGAAAGCTCACTGCTTTTACCGGGAACTCCGGGGTTGGAAAATCCAGTATTCTCAACGCTATTGAACCGGACTTTTCCATCAGCACGGGAGAGGTCAGCGAAAAACTGGGGCGGGGCCGGCATACAACCCGGCATGTGGAATTGTTTGTCCTGCGCTGTGGTGCCCGAGTGGTGGATACCCCGGGGTTCAGCTCCTTTGATGTGTCAGAGGGCACGTTGGAGTGGAAAGAGCATCTGCCGGAGACGTTTCCGGAGTTTCGCCCCTATCTGGGACAATGCCGTTTTGTGGGATGCAGCCATACTAAGGAGAAGGGCTGTGCGGTGCTTCGGGCAGTGAAGGATGGCATAATCCCGAAGAGCCGCCATGACAGTTATCTGCGCCTGTTTCAGGAGCTCAAACATGTAAAGGCATGGGAACAGAGATCTCCCCGTGCAGCGGCAGAGAAGACGTCAAGCGGGAAATAGCTGCACAATTACGGCAGCCGGAGGAACCCCTCCGGCTGCTTTTGCTATACTGGTAAAGAACAGAAAAACGGGAGGGATTGTGCTTGTGCAATAAGTATTGGCTGATCGGGGTCTGCGCCCTGTGCCTGGGGCTGGGGATCTTTATCTGTGCCATCTTCCCCACGGGGCTGCTCCTGTTTCTGGTAGCATCCCTGCTGATAGGATGCGGCTGGGCCTGTATCAGACGACGGTAAAGGAGCGATTTTGATGCGAGTTGTCATTGTCAAGCCCCCAAAATTTCTGGGAACCCTGCTGCGAAAAATCTTTAAAGTAAAGGCATGAAGGTCGTCCCTCCCTCATACACTGTCCATGACAAGAGCGTCAGAGGGAGGACAGCAATGGAACTGAATCTGAAAAAAGAGACCTTCTCATACTATGAGGCGGTCAGCGAGACGCCATTTTCTTTTGAGACCACGCAGGAGACCATTGTCCCTGACTACTGTCAGGACGTAGCACGGGTGGTGGATACCACTGGTACAGTGCTGGTACACAACAAAGAGATGACTCCCGATGGCCGCGTGGAGGTGGGCGGCGCCATCAAGGCGACGGTTCTCTTTATCCCGGAGGGCAGCACAGATTTGTGCGCATTACATCTTTCGGTACCCTTTCATAACTACTGCGAGGGACGAAATATAGCGGCCTGCGCCCGCTATACCGTCAGCGCCAGGCTGAAGAGTATCGACTCCCGCCTTCTCAATCCTAGGAAACTCCTGACACGGGCAGAAATCACCCTGGAGAGCGTTGGTTACCGCCAGCAGGAGGCCGGCCTCTGTACGGCGGTGGAGGCCGATGAAGCCTGCGGCTTACAGGTGCTGGAGGAGTGTGCGGATACCACTGTGATCACCGATGTGTTGGAGCGGGAGTTCCCCTATACCGAGGAACTCGGCCTGTCTGCCGGCCGCAGCGGGATCCAGGAGATTCTGGACACAGCTACCTACATCTATCCCGCTGACTCTAAGATTGTGGGGAATAAACTGGTGCTCAAGGGGATTATCCGCAGCGATGTGCTCTATCGGGATCAGGAGGGAGCGCTGGCAACTTTGGCCCAGGAGTTCCTGTTTTCTCAGATTGCGGAAACCACCGCCTCTGAGGAAACAGGGATGGCAAAAGCGGTTTTTGACCTTACCGGCTACGAGTATCTGATCGGAACGGAAAGCGAGCCGGATGACACCCACTCCATAACCATGTCCCTTCATATCCGTTCCACGGTGGAGGTGATGGAGACAAAGCGCCTGCGCTTTTTGGCGGATCTGTACAGTATTTCCAAAAACGTGGTGCCGGTTACGCAGCCGCTGCCCTTGGTAGAGGAGGTCCGCTCGTTTACCAAGAAGCAGAATATGCGGGAGACGCTGGAAACCGCTGTGGCTGTGCGGCAGGTCTGCCATGTATCCGTATCCTGTGGAGGCTGCACCTGTCAGGTGGGGGAGGGAACGGCTACTGCGGAGATCCCGGTAACCATCAAAGCCCTGTATCTGGACGAGAACGATGCAGTGCTCTTGGCGGAGAAAACCATCCTGGTGAAAGGAGAAATGGAATCCGGAGAGAACAGCACCCCGCGCATTACGCTCCATTGTCCTGGAGAAGTTATCGGTACGCCGTCGCCGGAAGGGATGGAGATCCGCTTCACTCTGGAGTTCTGGATGGATACAGGAAAGCGGGTCCAGAAGCTCTGTATTGCAGATGCCTCTGTGGAGGAGGCGGAACCCAGCGCCCAGCGGCAGCCATCTGTGATCCTGCGCAAGTTCGACCGGAGCGGCCGGCTTTGGGAGATCGCCAAGCAGTACCGCACCACCTGCGCAGATATCCTGTCGGCCAACCAAGTGGAGAGCGAGCAGGCGATCCCGGCGGATAAATTGCTGCTGATTCCCCGGCGCAAAATATAAAGACACAGAACGCCCCCAACCCAGAAAGGTTGAGGGCGTTCTTTCCTGCTGAAAAATGATGGGTTATACTTCCGTGGTCTCTTTTTGAAAGGCCAGCTCCGAGAGATATTTAATAACATCCCGACGGGTAACAATGCCGCAGAAACAGTTGCGGTCGTCCACAATGGGGACGAAGTTTTGCTTCTGGATCTGTTCCAGCACATCTTCTAAGCTTGCTACGATGGTCAGGGGCGGGCAGAAATCCTGGCGCATGATTTCCCGGATTTTGTACCGCTCATGAACCTTCAGATCGACCGTCCCTGTCTGCAGCAAATGGCGCAGGAAGTCACCCTCACTGACGCAGCCATAGAATTCGCCGCTCTCAGTAAGGACAGGGATTGCGGTATAGCCATGGTATTTAAACTTCTCCAGCCCCTGCCGGACGGTTTGGGACTCCAGAAGATAGATGGAATTAGCCTTGGGTGTCAAAAATTTGGCGATATTCAAGGGGGTGTCCTCCTTTGCGCGCAGTGAGTCAGGATCCGGAGTAGTTGGAAAGGAACTGCCTGGTGCGTTCCTCTCTGGGGTGGTCGATGAGTTCGTGGGCCGGCCCCTCCTCCACGATATAGCCCCCATCCATGAAGATAATGCGATCCGCCACATCCCGGGCAAAGGCCATTTCGTGGGTAACAATAATCATGGTGGTTTTCTGCTCCGCCAGATTCCGGATCACCCGCAGCACCTCGCCGGTGAGTTCCGGGTCCAGGGCGCTGGTAGGTTCGTCAAAGCAGAGAATGTCCGGATGCAGGGCCAGGGCCCGGGCGATGGCCACCCGCTGTTGCTGCCCTCCGGAAAGCTGGCGGGGATAGTGGTCCGCCCGCTCGGAAAGGCCCATCTTTGCCAGTAGCGCCCGCCCCTCCGCCTGGATTTCCTCCAGGATCTCTTTCTTATGCTCTTTAAAGTCCGGACGCTCCTGACTGAGAAGCTCCTTGGCAAGGGTGACATTTTTCAGCGCTGTATACTGCGGAAAGAGATTGAAAGATTGAAACACCATGCCGAAGTGTAGACGCTTCCTGCGGACTTCATTCTCCCGCTGGGTGGCAGGGTCGTCGGCATCAAAGATCACGGACCCACCCACAGAAATGGTCCCCTTGTCCGGCTTTTCC
>CALXDF010000126.1 GCA_944386995.1 uncultured Oscillospiraceae bacterium | reverse complement strand
CCCGCAGCTCGTTGAGGGCCACGGGCAGGCAGCCCTTTTTGAAATAGACCTTCTGGGGGGTGCGGAACCACAGCATATTCTCTCTCCTCTCCGCCACGCTCTTGATGTTCAGCAGGTGCATGGGCCCTACGTTCTCGCTGACGCTGTTGCCGCCCCAGCTGCCGCAGCCCAGGGTCAGGGAGGGCCGCAGCTTGAAGTTGTACAGGTCGCCGATGCCGCCGTGGCTGGAGGGAGTGTTGATGACGATGCGGCAGGTCTTCATGGCCGCCTCGAACCGGCTGAGCTTGTCCGTCTCCTTCGTGTCGATATAGATGGAGGCGGTGTGGCCGTAGCCGCCGTCGGCCACCAGCCGCTCGGCCTTGGCGATGGCCTCGTCAAAGGTCTTGGCGCGGTACATGGCCAGCACCGGGGAGAGCTTCTCGTGGGCGAAGGGCTCGCTGATCTCCACGCTCTCCACCTCGCCGATAAGGACCTTGACCGAGGGGTCCACAGTGACGCCCGCCATCTCCGCGATCTTCGGAGCACTCTGGCCCACGATCTTGGCGTTGGCGGTCCCGTTCACCAGGAGGATGGAGCGGACCTTGTCGATCTCATCCTTCTTGAGGAAATAGGCGCCCCGGGCGGCAAACTCTTTCTTCACCGCGCTGTAGATGCTGTCCATGACGGTAACGGACTGCTCACTGGCGCAGATCATGCCGTTATCAAAGGTTTTGGAGTGGATAATGGAACTGACAGCCATCCGGATATCGGCGGTATCGTCGATGATCACCGGCACGTTGCCGGCTCCCACACCTACGGCCGGCTTGCCGGAGGAGTAGGCAGCCTTTACCATGCCCGGGCCGCCGGTGGCGAGAATCAAATCGGCGTTGGACATGGCCAGATTGGTCAGCTCCAGGCTTGGGGTGTTGATCCAGCCGATGATCCCCTCCGGCGCGCCGGCCTTGACAGCGGCCTCCAGCACGATGCGGGCGGCTTCGATGGTGCAGGCCTTGGCCCGGGGGTGAGGGGAGAAGAGAATGGCGTTGCGGGTCTTCAGGGCAATCAGTGACTTGAAGATCGCGGTGGAGGTAGGATTGGTGGTGGGGATCACAGCCGTGATGAGTCCAACCGGCTCGGCGATCTTCTTGAAGCCGTAGGCCTTGTCCTCCTCGATCACACCGCAGGTTTTCATGTGCTTATAGGCGTTATAAATATATTCAGCGGCGTAGTGGTTTTTGATGACCTTGTCTTCCACCACGCCCATCCCAGTCTCCGCCACGGCCATCTTGGCCAGGGGGATGCGCTGCATGTTGGCCGCCTTGGCGGCCTCAAAGAAAATATGATCCACCTGCTCCTGGGTATAGGTGGCAAATATGCGTTGTGCCTCGCGCATGGCCTCCATCTTGGCGGCCAGGGCGTCTACATTGTCGATTACGGTCGGGATGTTGGTGACAGCCATACTTTTGTTACCTCCAGATGATGGTGAAAGATCAGAATACAATTTGTTAATGATTTAACAAATCCCTGGAGGCTACTATACCACCTTGTTAAAGTTTTGTCAATAGGCGCCGGCAAAAAAATCTAGTTTTGATCGATTTCTCCATGGTCCTTTCATAGGACGGTCCTCCAAGCCTACCCGTTTCTCTGACGGCTGAACAGGGCAGGCAGCAGGTCCTTGACTTCCGGGTACATGAGGAAAGCGGCGCACAGACCCATCTCATGGCCGGTGCGGATTTTTTGCCGGATTGTCTCCGCATCGTCGTAGAGAACGAAATGGGTCGTACCCTCCCGGGTGTAGGTGAAGTAGCGTGCACAGAGATCGCTGGAATAGAAAGTAGCGGGGGATTGCTGACGGAGCAGCGTTTGAAGGACATCCTGTTCCAGAGGCGTCCCAGAGCCGCTGGGGGCGGGAAGGCGAAAGTCCATAGCCAGCCGCTGGATATCAAGGGCCACTTGATTCCGGCCAAAGCGGCGGACGGCCTCCTCCAGACACTGTTGAAAGCTGCCGCCGGAGACAGCAGTACAGATGATCGCGGTGGCGCCGGGAATCTGGAGGGCAAACTGCTCCGGGAGAAACAGCCTGCGGCTGCTCCGACCCAGCATACCGCACAGTTTTTCCAGGAATGTAAGGCGGTCCTGCGACGCCGCTTCCTCGAAATCTGCCAGTACGCCGCCATAGCCGCGCAGGTTGCACTCCTGCACGATCTCTCTGCACAGGGCCTCAGGTTTCCCGATGGAAGGGCAGTGATAGTCGCTGAGAGACAAAATCCCGCCCCGGCACTGGAGCAGATTCTGCCGCAGCAGGCGGGACTCCGCGCCGATGCGGTAGGCTACATGGGCCAAGCGGCTGTGGAATTGCAGTGCCGCCCGGGCATCCCTGGGGGCGACGGACAGAAAAACCTGCAAACAGTGTCCCTCCTCTTGTGCCTTGAGGCACATAGTGGTATACTATCATCCTTAGAGAGATTATGCATGAAAGAGGTGCGCTATGCCTGTTTCCCTGACCCCCCAGCTGGTGCTGGACCGCTACGACCAGGTGACGCCGGACCTGCTGGCACGGCGCGGGATCTCGCTGCTGCTGTGCGATTTGGACTACACCCTGGCTCCCCGCTCTGTGCCGGAGCCGGACGCGGCTCTGCGCCGCTGGCTGGCCGGATTGCAAAATGCCGGCATCACGGTGATGATCCTCTCCAATAACCGCTCCAGCCGCCGGGTGGAGACCTTCTGCGCCACGCTGGGTATCCGCTATGTGGGCCACGCCGGAAAGCCGTCTACCCGGGGCTACCGGGAGGCTATGGAACAGGCGGGGGCGGCGCCGAAACAGACGGCTATGCTGGGAGACAAGCTGCTGACGGATATCCTGGGGGCCAACCGCAGCGGCGTGCTGGCGGTGATGGTGGAGCCCCTGGGCGGGCCGGTAGGGGCGTGGAACCACTTCCTGCACCTGCTGCAGCGGCCCTTCAAATGGATTGCAAAGAGGAGGATGACAAAACATGAGTCGATTTGAACGCGTGGCGGCAAAGCTGGAGGCGTACGGCCTGGACGCGATGCTGGTCCTCAGCCGGCCCAACCGCCTGTATGTAACGGGGTTCCAGTCCTCTGCCGGGGCGGCCCTGGTGACCAGGACGGGCAGCTGGTTTTTCACGGACAGCCGCTATATCGAGGCGGCCCGCCGGGCGGTGACCGGCGCAGAGGTGCTGGAGAACACGGCGG
>CALXDF010000125.1 GCA_944386995.1 uncultured Oscillospiraceae bacterium | reverse complement strand
GGGCCCCGCCGGACCAGGCCATCACGTCGATGACGGTCAGGCGCAGTTCCCGGGCCAGATCCTGGAGTCTTTGCTTCTCTTCCATCGAAAGTGCCATTGGCTGTACCTCCCTGTCTCAATATTCGCCCTTGTCGGATCATATCGAAAGTGGATAGTTCCACTCTCTATTTTTGAGTATATTCCATTGTCTAAATTATTTCAATAGTTGTCTTCAAATTCACAAATTTTTGACATATATGTCAAAACGAAACGGTCTAGACAGGCATTTTCCCCAAAAGCAAAATATGCCGGGCAGCTGTTGGCACAGCTGCCCGGCGTATTTCTTTTTTATGAACCAAATCACTCCAGCGGGTGGCGGCTGCGAACGACCTCAAAAGCCTCCTCTGCCACAGCCACTGTCTCGGCGATGTCCCCATCGGTGAGAGAGGCGTTGAGGAAGTGGTTGTGGTGATTGGTAAAGTACACCCCCCGCTTGACGCACTCCGCCACCCACTCCTGATGGAGGGCGAGAGTCGGATCATCAGCAATGCGCAGGTAAAACAGAGCCGGCGCGCCGGTGAAATGGAGGTCAAAGTGATGGCGCGCCGCGGCGCCCAGCAATCCCTGTCGCAGTTTCTCCCCCTTCTCCTGCAGGAGTTTGGGCAGGTTCAGCCGCCGCATTTTCTCCACACAGGCGATGCCTGCGGCGAAGGGCACAGCGCTGAGCCAGTAGCTGCCGGTATAGGTCAGGGAGCTGACCGTGTTTTTCAAAAAGTCCTTGCCGCACAGGGCGGAGACATTGTAGCCATTGGCCAGGGCCTTGCAGAAACAGATGAGGTCCGCCTCAAAGCCGAAATAGTGGTCGCTGCCCGCCAGGTCCAGCCGGAACCCGGCCCGCACATCGTCCACGATCAAGACCACATCGTTGTCCGTGCAGAGCTTGCGGACCTTGGCCCAGAACCCGTCGGCGGGGAACTGATTGTCCTGGAAGTTGCCGTGCATATAGGGCTGGGCGATGAGACCGGCGATCTGCCCCTCATTCTCCTGGAACACCCGCTCCAGCTGGTCATAGTCGTTCCAGTCCACATAGATGTTATTGCAGACATCCTCCTCCAGGATGCCGGCGTAGTCCACCTTCTGGGTCCAGGGCGCCACGCCGTGGTAATACCCCTTGAAGAACACGATCTTCTTTTTGTGGCTGTAGGCCCGGGCCGTTAAAACGGCCAGGGTGGTGACGTCGTTGCCGTTTTTGGCGAAGAAGGCCCAGTCGGCGCTGGCCACCGTGTCCACCAGCAGCTCAGCAAAGTCGATCATCTTGGTGGAGGGGGCGGTGATGCAGTCCCCCAGCTCCATCTGCTTCCGGGCGGCAGCGTCCACATCCTCGTCGCAGTAGCCCAGCACGTTGGGGCCATAAGCACACATATAGTCAATGAATCGGTTGCCGTCCACATCCCAGAAATAGCTGCCTTTGGCCCGCTGGGAAAACATAGGGAAGGCGTCCACCGGAATGAAACAGCCCTCCGCCGGACCCTGGTGTCCATAAATCCCCGAGGGGATCACCTTGACCGCCCGGGCAAATTCCTCACGGCTCTTGCTGTAAGTATTCATATTGTCTCTCCTCCCTTACGCCAAGTACAGGCCCACGCGATCCAGGATCCGGTTCATATTGTCCAGCATCGGCACCTGACCGCTCATTTTGATTTCCCCAGTTCCGATACAGGCCAGAGAATTCCTTCTCCCCTCGAACAGATCCCGGGCGATCTCCATGCTGCCGAACTCCATCCGGGCAGACACCGGCTGGGTCCCAAGCTGTTTTACCGTTTTCAGCCGATGATTCTTTGCCTCGATCAGCGCCGCAGGGCCGTCCTGAATGGACAGCAGGATCACTCCATCCGGAATATAGGAGGCACTGGCCTTCCCGATGCGGTCCTCATTGCCGATCTGGCTGATGGCGGAGGCGATGGTATAGAACATCAGCGTGGTGCTGGTCTGGAAAAACGCCGGATCCTTCAGGTCCGCTTCTGAAGCCCGGAGGTACTTCGTCAGAAGGTCTGTCAGCGCAATGAATTCCTTGGTGAGAAAACGCACCTTGGTAAGTCCCTTGCTGGGGAACGGCGTCACCGTTCCGTCAATCATGCCGTTGAACTTCTCCGGCGTGGAAAAGGGCAGCTTGATGTCGCAGCGATCCGTCCCCTCTGACAGCGCGCAGGTGCCATGGTCGAACGTCAAGGTGGCGCATGGACCATTGGACACCTGAAAGCCCACTGCCATGCGCTTCTCCCCCAAAATCTCCCGGGCCCGGCCGTCCAAGGTGCACAGCTCTTCCAGGGTTCCCAAAACGCCGTAAAGATTGATGAACGCCATGGTCCGCTGGTCCGTCCCGTGCAGGTTTTTCATACACATCATCCTTTCTGCCCGGCCTGGATGCCGGAAACTCTCTTCTTACACTTTACCACAGTGTTGGACGGATGTCATCCATTTTTTGACCGCAGCCGCGCGGACCGGCAGGGTCTCTCCGCTTCCGGGAAAATCGCGCCGCAGTCAGGCATTGCAGGGTCCGCCGCCCAGGATCTATAATAAATATGGAAGCTGCGGCATTGGAAAAAGCCCGGAGCCAAGTTAGGCCGGGCAACCCGCCGCCAAAAAGGAGGATTACTATGTACAAACACTCGGGCGCTCTGGGCATGATGCCTCCGGAGCGCTATTACGAGGCCTGCATCACCTATCATCTTGTCTCTCAGGCCCGGCTGCTGGACCGGTGGCTCTATCCCTTCAGCATCAGTCAGCTTCACGAGGCGGAAACGGGGTATGACTTCGGATATTTCTTGCCTTCCGAGGAAACTTTTTTACTGCAGTACAAGCGTCCGCTTCTCACCGGAGACGGTCTGTACCAGTGGCTGATCCAAAAGGAACAGTTGTGCACGCTGGCTCAGTGGGGACCCATCGCCTACTATGCATTGCCCGCTTTCCATCTCGCTACAGATTGGTATGTCGGATTGGAGTACACCAGTTTTCTCCCTGTATCCGTTTTGCTGGGGTGGATGACGCGGCGCAGCGGGCAGCAGGCGCTATTGCGCCAGGACGACCCCATCTTGCATCTGGAGCGGCCGGTCACGGCATTTTTCCGCAGCGGACTGCACTGCATACAGTTCCAGGAGGAATCAGCGTTTTCTTTCTTTGCACCCGAGGCACTCCGCACACTGGCTGACATGGAGCATCTCATTGGCTATCGGGTACGAGAGGAGGCGTTTTAAATGGGCGGCGAGATTCTGGGTGCCTATCGGAGCAGCGGCGGCGGACGGATCTATTTGAACCCAGCCGGCAACCTGGAGGCCGGCGCGGCAGCCGGAACCCTGTTCCACGAGGAGTGCCACTGGTGGCTGAGCCGCACCACTGCCCTGGGCGTCCTGCAATCTGCAATGGAGATGGCACTGTATGCAACAGAGGATCTTGCCGCGGCAAAACAGCAGATTCGCTGTATCCAGATCCTGGCGGAAAAATCGCGGGAGGTCCAGGAGATCTTTGCTACCAATCAGCATCTGCTGAAACTGCAAGAAGTGCTCGGTCTGCTGGAGGCCCAGCGAATCCTCCTGCAATTGCCGCCAGCATATCAGGGATACTGGCAGGTCATGGAACCTGTGCGCAGAGCAGGGACTTCCTTGAAGCATCAGCGGCAGGTCATTGCCGATCTATGTGTGTATGCCATGGCTGTAATCCTTCCTCCCGGCAGCACTGGAAACCCCAGTCAATTGTGCCGGGCCCTTCAGGGGGACCGTTCCCCTTCCGTCCGTCTGCGGAAAGCGCTGGATCATTTCCTCAAAACCGGCGAGGTCCCTGTCCAAGCAGCGGATGACGGGCAGCTGCTGCGCAGCCTCCAGACGGAAGCTGGTGCGATCAGCCGGGAACTGGAGGAGGAATTCCGGCAGCTGCCGCATCTCATGAAGCAGCTGCGCGCCCAGGCCACACAGTATGGCACGGCATCTTTGGATGTCAGCGGCCGGATGCTGCGCCGGGTCTGTTTGTTTGAACCCATCCGGATCTCGGCGCAGGAAACCGCCGCCCCGCCGGATTCAGACTGTGCAGCGCTTCTCTGGCGGATGACCGGCAGCGCACCGGCATTTGACTACTGCCATCTGCTCTTCTGGCAGAACGGGTACCGGCAGGAAACCCTCTGCGGCGCCCAGCTGGCAGACCAAGGGAAGTCTTGCCACTTCCCGTGCCTGCTGTTTTCCGATGCAGAGGCTCTGGGAAGTCAGGCATTTTCTTCTTTTCCAGCGGCAGTGGTAAAAACCGTTATTCTCCAGACATTGGAGGAGTGCAGGCAGTGCTTCCTGACGGCAGGCCCCGTAGGAACCGTCTATGTCGGCGAGCTTCAGGCTGCCAGCCAACAGACCGGCATCCGACTGCTGCTGTTCTGCCGGCGGGAAGACTGCAAAACGATCTATCTCTTTCCGACAATATCAGAGATCCGGGACCGCCTGTTGGAACAGACCGGATGGACGGCACAATGCGCCTTGGCAGATAGCCGTCTATTCCTGCGGCTCTTTGGGGCGTTCTCTGACGAGGCACAGGTCTTTTCCTACCTGAAATCCTGTATACAGCTTCTGCTGGGCCGCTCCTGGAAAGATCTCTCCCAGAGCCCATGCCTGCGCCCACTGGTTTGTCACTGGGGCAGGTCACTCTTTGAGAGCGCACTGCGCATCCAGTCCCGCGATCATTTTCGGCGTCTGGCTTCCCTCCCGCAGCGCAATACGCCGGGCCGCCGCTCTTCTGCCTGATGCGCTTTGAGGGGGACTGGAACACAGGCGACACCTTTGTGGAAGGCAATACCAACAGTGTTCTTCTCTTTCTCAGCCGGGATGCCGCAGCAGCCTTTGCTGAGCACTACGCGCCCGCCTACACCCCTGCCGGCATTGATCGAATTTACTGGCCTGCTTTTTATGAGATGATCCTTTGTCAAACCGGAAGGGCCGTGCTCGCCTTGAACCGCGCCGGTACGCTGGGCAGGCATGTGATGATCCAAGAACTGGCGGAGCGCCTGGGACTGCCCGCAGAACGACAGGATAAAGATGGAGCGGCTTCCCCGCAGCACCCGGGCAGTCGGGAGGATTCATGGGTATGATATTGACACGAATGACGCCGTACGGTATCCCATCCCCCAGGCAGAGCCTGCGAAACGCGGACTACGAGACAGCCCGGCGCATTCTGGCGGGAGAAGCAGAGTTGTGGGGTGATCTCTCCGCCGGTGCTGAGACAGCTGCCCGCTCCGCGGCAATAGCTGCTGATCCGCAGCGGCTCTTATCCCCAGGCGATTATCAAGAGATTGCTGCCGAAGCGATGGCGCGGTGCTACGCTCAGCTGGAGCGATATGAAGGCCGAAGCCGTTTTCGCCGGTGGGTATGCGGGTATGCCAAAAATTTGACCCGCAACCGCTGCTCCAGGCAGCTGACAGCACAGCGGAACCAACACCTGCTCCGTGCCGCTGTCAGAGAACGCGGGCTCTGCCTGGACCCTCTGCAGATTCTGATCCGTCTTGAACGAGATCAGTCCCTCTGGGCCGCTTTCTATGCCTTGGACAACATCCAACGGATCATTCTGCAGCAGAGGATCTTCTGCAACACCGCGCCAAAGGTCCTGGCCAAACAGCTGCATCTCACCCGCCGGCAGGTGCTGGAGGAGTATGACCGCGGGCTCTTCGCCCTGCGCTGGTATTTTACCCGCGCCTACTTTTAAAAAGAAGTTATCGTCTACAATTGCATTACTTGCTTCGACTTATTTTATAGGTCGGAGCGCGCTGATGCCGTTGCGCCTTCTTTCCAATCCGAATTCTCTTTTCTACCCGTACAAATTGCAGGCATACCAAAAGACCGCCGACAAAAGTCGACGGTCTTTTCTGATGGTCGGGGTATAACTATAGGACTTCAAGCCCTCAAGCTCAAGTCACCAAACTGAAGCCCAGAAGAGCTGGTTCGATGTTGAAGGGGGGAGCAAAGGTGCGGGCGGATGACATTCTTTTCTGCTGAAAGCAAAAAAGACGTCGGAGCAAAGCAGACTTTACTCCGACGTTGACTTCTGTTGCCAAAAAAGATGTAGGAACCCACAGGTCTATATCCAAAACAAAAATAACCCAGTGTAAGCAGTTGTGATTTGAAAAGGACTCGCCCGCATGCACATTTCGAGGTCAATCGGCGC
>CALXDF010000124.1 GCA_944386995.1 uncultured Oscillospiraceae bacterium | reverse complement strand
CGGCCATGTCGGCGAGATGACCACCATGGCCCTGGTGCCCCAGGTGGTGGACGCGGTCAGCGTCCCCGTAGTAGCCGCCGGCGGGATTGCCGACGGGCGGCAGCTCACTGCCGCCTTTGCCCTGGGGGCCTGCGGCGTGCAGGTGGGCACCTGCCTTCTGGCCAGCGAGGAGTGCCCCATCCACGAAAACTACAAGCAGGCGGTGCTGAAAGCCGGTCCCAACGATACCGTGGTCACCGGCCGCACCACCGGCGCGCCGGTGCGGGTGCTGAAAAACAAGATGGCCCAGGAGTATCTGCAGCTGGAGAAGGAGCATCCTCCTCTGGCTGAGCTGGAGAAACTGACTTTGGGTTCTCTGCGCCGGGCCGTGTTCGACGGCAATCTGGACACCGGCAGCTTTATGGCCGGACAGGTGGCCGGCATGCTCCACGAGATCAAGCCCCTGCGCCGGATCTTTGAGGATCTGATGGCCGACTATGAAAGGGTCCGGAAGGAGCTGGGCCAATGAGTCTCGCTTTTCTCTATGCCGGACAGGGCACCCAGCATGCGGGGATGGGGGCGGACCTCTACGAGGCCTATCCCGCGTTCCGCGCCGTGCTGGACGGCGCCCAGGTGGATTTTGACCTGAAAACCACCATGTTTTCCGATCCCGATGGGGTCCTGAACCAGACGGAGTATACCCAGCCCTGTATGGTGGCCTTTGCCGCCGGGATGACCGCCCTCCTCTATGAGCGGGGCATCCGTCCGGCCTATGCCGCCGGACTGAGCCTGGGAGAGTATTCCGCTCTGGAGGCCGCCGGGGTGTTTACCGCCTTTGAGGCCATTGCACTGGCCGCCTTTCGCGGACGGGCCATGGCCCAAGCCGCCCGGGGCCGCTCCTGCGGCATGACCGCCGTACTGGGCCTGGGCCGCGACTCCCTCCAGGCCGCCTGCAACCAGGCCGCCGGAGAGGGACTGGGTGTGGTGGAGATCGCCAACTACAACTGCCCCGGCCAGCTGGTCATTGGCGGTGACCAGGCTGCGGTAGACCGTGCCTCCGCACTGGCCAAGGAGGCCGGTGCCAAGCGGTGCCTGCCTCTGAAGGTCAGCGGTCCCTTCCACACCTCCCTGCTCTCCGCCGCCGGCGACGCCCTGCGGGAGAAATTCCAGACCGTCACGTTCCGCCCCATGGCCTTCCCGGTGCTGTTCAACTGCCTGGGGCATGAGATGGGGGCGGAGGATACGGTCCCGGCCCTTCTGGAGCGGCAGGTCCAGTCCTCGGTATACATGGAGGATACCATCCGCCGCCTGGCAGAACTGGGGGTGGACACCATTGTGGAGATCGGTCCGGGGAAAGCCCTCAGCGGTTTTGTCCGCAAGACCGTTCCGGAGATTAAAACCTATGCGGTGGAGACCTGTGCCGATCTGGAGGCCCTCTCCGACGCGCTGAAAGGATAACGCTATGAATCTGAGTGGAAAAGTCGCCGTTGTCACCGGCGGCAGCCGGGGGATCGGCCGCGCCATCTGCCTGGAGCTGGGGCGCCAGGGGGCTAAAATCGTTTTTTCTTACGCCGGGAACACCGCCGCCGCGGAGGAGACGCTCGCCGCCCTTAGGGAACTTGGAGTGGAGGCGAAGGCCGTCCAGGGCAGCGTCACCGACGCCGGGGCCGTCAAGGCCCTGGTGGATACCGCCGTCAAGGAGCTGGGCGGGCTGGATATTCTGGTGAACAACGCCGGCATCACCCGGGACGGACTGGCCATGGCCATGAAGGAGGACGACTTCGACGCGGTGATCGACACCAACCTGAAGGGTGCTTTTCTCTGTGCCAAGGCTGTTATGCGCCCCATGATGAAGACCCGGCGGGGCCGGATCATCAACCTGAGCAGCGTGGTGGCTCTCCGGGGCAATCCCGGACAGGCCAACTACTGCGCCAGCAAGGCCGGCCTCATCGGCATGACCAAGTCCCTGGCCAAGGAGCTGGGGAGCCGGGGAATCACGGTCAACGCTGTGGCCCCGGGCTACATTGAGACCGATATGACCGCCGCCATGTCCGAGGCCGCCCGGGAGGCCATGCTGGGCACCATCCCCGCCGGCCGTCCCGGCACGCCGGAGGATGTGGCCAAGGCGGTGGCTTTCCTGGCCTCTGACGACGCCGCCTATATCACCGGGCAGGTGCTGCAGGTGGACGGCGG
The DNA here is from genome assembly GCA_944386995.1 of uncultured Oscillospiraceae bacterium. GTDB lineage: Bacteria > Bacillota > Clostridia > Oscillospirales > Oscillospiraceae > CAJFPI01. The sequence continues at coordinate 26,129 of CALXDF010000124.1, read as the reverse complement.
CATGGCGATGTAACACCATTCTAAGGGGGAGCGGGCTCCCCCTTGGGAATCCCCCACCACCAGTCTGCGGACTGATGACGCCGCCCAAGGCGGCTGGGTCAGGGTATGTTTGGCAGGCACATGTCCTGCCAAACATACATGCCTTCCGCTGCGGAGCGCCGCGGGAATTCCTACACATGTATTTTGATTTTCGATCCGATTGACAGGAGGTATACGCTACTATGGAACGACGGAGAGTCGTAATCACCGGCATCGGGGCTGTCACTCCCGTTGGAAACAATGCGGTCCAGACCTGGCATGCGATTCGGGAGGGGGTATGCGGCATCGGCCCCATCACCCAATATGACAGCAGCACCCAGAAGGTCCATCTGGCCGCTGAGGTCAAGGACTTTGATCCGGCTTCTGCTCTGGAGGGCCGGGATTGGCGGCATATGAGCCGCTATGCTCAGTTGGCCATGGCCGCTGCTCAGGAAGCCATGGCGGACAGCGGTCTCGACCTGGAGCTGACGGACCGGGAGCGGTGCGGCGTCATTGTCTCCAGCGGCATCGGCGGCATCGGCATGACCGAGCGCGAGGAACTCCGCTGTGCCCAGAAGGGCTACGACCGGGCCTCCCCCTACTACATCCCCATGGCCATCGCCAACATGGCCGCCGGCCTGATCGCCATCGCCTATGGACTCAAGGGGATGTGTACCTGCCCGGTAACGGCCTGTGCCGGCGGCACCAATGCCGTTGGTGATGCCTTCCACTACATCCGGGACGGATACGCCGAGGTGATGGTCTGCGGCGGCGCCGAGGCCGCTGTCACCCCTCTGTCCATCGGGGGCTTTACCTCCATGCGGGCTCTCCATGTAGGGGACGACCCCGACAGCGCCTCCGTCCCCTTCGACGCCCGGCGCAGCGGCTTTGTGCTGGGAGAGGGTGCCGGCATCCTGGTGCTGGAGGAATATGAGCACGCCAAAGCCCGCGGAGCCAAGATCTATGCGGAAATGGCCGGCTACGGTGCCACCTGCGACGCCTATCATATCACCGCCCCCGCCCCCGGCGGGGAGGGCGGCGCCCGTGCCATGGCCCAGGCGCTCTCTGACGGCGGCGTGGCTCCAGAGGAGGTGGGCTACATCAACGCCCACGGCACCTCCACTCCTCTCAACGACAGCGGCGAAACCGCGGCCATTAAGACGGTGTTCGGCGATCACGCCTACCAGCTGGCGGTCAGTTCCACCAAGTCGATGACCGGACATATGCTGGGAGCCGCCGGAGCCGTGGAGGCCATCTTTACCGCCTTGTCCCTGCGGGACGGTTACCTGCCCGCCACCATCCACTACCAGGAGAAAGATCCAGCCTGCGATCTGGACTATGTTCCCAACCAGGGTCGGGAGGTCAATGTAACCTATGCCCTGTCCAATTCTCTGGGCTTTGGCGGACATAATGCCTGCGTCCTGCTGAAAAAATGGGAGGGCTGAGAAATGATGCAGTATAATTCCAATGAGATTGCCGCCATCCTGCCCCACCGCTACCCCTTTGCCCTGGTGGACCGGATCGTAGACGGCGAGGAGGGCAAGTGGGCCAAGGGAATCAAGTGCGTCAGCGCCAACGAGCCCTTTTTCCAGGGCCACTTCCCCCAGTACCATGTGATGCCCGGGGTCCTTATTGTCGAGGCCCTGGCCCAGGTCGGTGCCGTGGCGGTGCTGTCCATGCCGGAGCACCGGGGGAAGATCGGGTTCCTGGGCGCCATCAAAAACGCCCGGTTCCGCCGCCAGGTCACGCCCGGCGACGTACTGGAACTGACCTGTACCATCACCCGGCAGAAAGGGCCGGTTGCCGTGGCAGAAGCTGTTGCGGCAGTGAATGGTCAGGAGGCCGTGACGGCGGAGCTGACCTTCGCCTTGGCGAATGATCATGCCTGACGTACTGCTGCCCGCCGTTCACGGCGGTGCCATCGGTCAGTGCTGCGGGAAAGGGGTGCCGGGACAGACCATGTTGGAAAAGAAATTTGCGGCCGTCTATACCAAGTTCAAGCTGCACTTCTATCAGGAGGTCTTCTCCCGCTTCCAGAACCGGGAAGCCAGCCTCACCACAGTGGAGACCTTTGCCATGGAGACCATTCTGGCTCTGGGAACGCCGACCATCAACGAGTTTGCCACCTTTATGCGCATCTCTTCTCCCAACGCAGCCTATAAGATCAACAGCCTGATCCGCAAGGGATACATTGAAAAGATCAAATCGGAGCAGGACAAGCGGGAGTACCACCTGCGGCCCACAGGCAAATATATGCACTACTACAACATCAGCAACGACTACGTCCACACGGTGATGGACCGGATCCAAAAGCGCTTCTCCCCGGCGGAGTGCGAAAAGCTGGAGGAGATGCTCACGGTGATCAATCAGGAGCTGATGCCGGAAATCCACCTGCCCTCTGTGGAGGACCCGTGATCGAACGCAGCTCCAACCGCCCCAACCGGCGGAAAAGCCTCCCTGTTTCCTGAAAGTTCAGGAAACAGGGAGGCTTGCTTTTATATCGGCCTCAGGTTTCAGACCGCGCCGCCGCATCCGATGCCTTTTGGAAGTGCTCCACCACCTGATCGGACGGGGTGCGGTCCGACTCAACCGTTACCCCGGCGAGCTGCTCAAAGTACTGAACCAGTCCCGCATGATCATCGTCCATATGTCCGCCGACTTTCAGCGCCTGCATGATCTCAAAGAGGCCGGCAGTCAACGGCAGGGGAACATCCAGATCGTGGGCTGTGTTCATAACATTCTTAATATCCTTGTGGTTAATGCTGATCTTGCCGCCGGGCTTGAAATTCCGCGCACACATCATAGGAGCCTTTGCCTCCAGCACAGCGCTGCCCGCCAGGCCGCCGCGGATGGCCTGATAGACCTTCATCGGGTCTACTCCGGCCTTTGTTGCCAGGACAAGAGCCTCCGAAACCGCGGCAATTCCCATATTGACGATAATCTGGTTGGCCAGTTTGGTGACACTTCCGGCCCCGGCAGGCCCCACCAGGGCACTGCTGGCCCCCATGAGGGCAAAGTAAGGAAGCAGACGGCGGTAGGCTGCTTCCTCGCCGCCGCACATAATCGCCAGTGTTCCCTCCACAGCGCCCGGCTCGCCGCCGCTGACCGGCGCATCCACAAAATCCACCTGGAATTCCTCCCGTAGACGCCGGAAACAGCAGCGGCTCTCAGAGGGCGTAACACTGGACATATCGCAGACCAGCTTTCCGGCGCTCAGCCCCGCAGCGACGCCGCTCTCTCCAAAGAGGACCTGCTGAACAATGGAACCGCTGGGCAGCATGGTAAAAATCACGTCGCACGCCCGGCCGATCTCCTGATAGGATCCCTCATCGGCCCCCAGGGCCGTCAGTTCCTCCACCGCTGCTCTGGAAAGGTCCGACACCAGCAGGCGCTCTCCGGCACCCAGCAGATGCTTCGCCATGGGGCGTCCCATAATCCCCAGTCCAATAAAGCCGATCGCCATATGCATCCCCCTACTCAGCCGACCCGGCCCGGGTCTTATTTTGTTTCTTATCTGACCATACCATAGGCCGCCGAAATTTGCAAGAACAGGTTGTCAATGCGCCAGGTAAAATCAAACCGCACCGCATGCAGCCGCCGGAACGCCAATAGAAAGATGCAAAAACGGCCGTCCATTTCAACTTCCGCAAAAAATATGCACAAAACCAATGACAAAGCCTGTGGGGCCGGTGTATACTGAAGGCAAACTATCAGAGAGGGGAAGAATTACCGATCGACAATGCGGGGAGGGATTCCATGCCGTCAAAAAATCTTAAGGGATACGCTTTTGAGTGGTTTGTCCGAAGAATTCTGAACGATTGCGGATTTCCGCCGGTCGTGCCAGATGGAAAAATGGTTTTTAGAAACGGGCGGAATGTGATGGTCCATGGTCTTGGGCAGCCCCATAATAATGTTGACCAGCGGGAAGCGGCCGTACAGCTGAAAAAAGGCTGTCTGAAACGCATTGCAATTTATACAAAGGATCCAGCGGGATCTGTCGGCATTTCCATATTAACACTGTCATCATTGTTTATCCGCCATGCTCTGCACGAATATCAGCAATAAACCCCTTGGTTTTCCGGGTGCCAACCTTCCCCAGGCGATCTGTGAAAATCAAAGATACTCTACGGAGGGATTTTCTTATGAAAATATTTATCAGTTGGTCCGGTCCTTTAAGCGGCGAGGTCGCCCAGCTGCTGAAGCGGTGGCTGAAATGCGTTCTTCAAGCCACAGATCCCTGGGTCTCCAGCGACGACATTGAGCGGGGCTCCCAGTGGTTCAACGAAATCAGCAATGTGCTGGAAAACTGCAACACCGGCATTATCTGACTGACGAAGAGCAACATCACCGCCCCCTGGATCCTCTTTGAGGCCGGAAATCTCCTAAAGGGGCTGGAAACCAGCCGCGTCTGCACATTCTTGGTGGACCTGGAGCCCAAAGATATTGAGCCGCCCCTGTCCCAGTTCAACCATACCATGCCCACCAAAGAGAGCATGATGAAGCTGGTAACCACCTTGAATGACCGACTGCCCGGGGACCGGAGTTTGCCCAATGAAACGCTCCGCTCTGTTTTCGATACCTATTGGCCCCAGTTTGAACAGGAGCTGAAAGCCATTCTGCTACGGGCAAAAAAGGGTCAGAGCGCAGCGCCGGTCAGAAGCAAAACTGATATGATGGTAGAAATCCTGTACGCTGTGCGCAACATGGACAACCGACTGAAAAACCTGGAGTTTCGTATTCTGGGGGACGACCTGCGCAGCGCTGAACCGATAGGGGACCACACAAAATGGGTGGACATCGTGGTACAGGCCATGCAGCAGCTGGGCGGTAAGGGGAGCTTATCCGACATCTATGCAGAGTGCAAAAAAATCCTCTCTGCCGGAGAAACCAGCAAAAGCACCAACAACTCCATTGACAGCACGATCCGCCGGACCATCTACCAGCACTCCAGCGACGTAACCGCTTACCTCGGGAAAGAGGATCTCTTTCAGCAGATTGGTTCCGGTCTCTGGCAGCTGCGAAACCACGAGAGGGAGTAAAAAATCGTCCTGGCCACCGCGCCGTTCTGACGGCTTGTTTTGCTGTCCTCCGGATCCCAATTCTCCAAAAAGCAGAAGCGGGAGCATCCATGTGGGATGCTCCCGCTTTTTGTTCGAGGTTGCCGTCATCTATCGGACTATCAGAAAATGGACAAGGCCACGAACAGCGGCGCCAGCAGGGAAGCCACCAGAGACACCACTGTAATCTGGGTATTAATGGAGGGGCCCGCCGTATCCTTGAACGGATCGCCCACCGTGTCGCCCACCACGGCAGCTTTGTGGGCCTCACTGCCCTTGCCGCCCTCGTTGCCGGCCTCTACATATTTCTTGGAGTTGTCCCAGAGTCCGCCGGCATTGGACATGAACAGAGCCAGCAGCAGGCCGCTGACGATATTCCCCAGGAGGAATCCGCCGATGGCGCGGACGCCGCCGATCAGGCCCACCACCACGGTGGCCAGGATGGCAAACAGGCCCGCCGGAATCAGCTCCCGCAGGGCACCGGCAGTGGCAATATCGATGCACTTGTCATATTCAGGCTGCACGCCCTCCTTCCCCTCCCGGAGACCTGCAATTTCCCGGAACTGCCGGTGGATCTCCGCCACCATGCGCTGGGCATTCTTGTCCACACCCAACATCAGCATGGCGGAAAACACTGCCGGAATGGCCGCACCGATCAGGACTCCGAAAAACACAGTGGGATTCATGATGTCAAAGCCGGTGAGGAGTTCTTCACCGCGCTCAGCCAAAACCTCGTTAACCTCCGCCATAAATGCGCCCAGCAGACTGATGACAGTAAGGCCCGCCGCGCCGATGGAAAAGCCCTTGGTGACAGCCTTAACCGTATTGCCGGCGCTGTCCAGCTCGTCGCAGATGCGGATGGTATCCTCCCCCAATCCGCCCATCTCTGCCAAGCCACGTGAGTTGTCCACGATGGGGCCATAGGCGTCGTTGGAGATAATCATGCCCACGATCGAGAGCATGCCAACCGCCGCCATGGCGATGCCGAACAGGGCATAGCTGCTGCCCAGGGGGGCACAGATCTGATAGGCAAACAGAGCCGATACCGCAATACCGATCATGGCCGGCAATGCGGAAACAAACCCATAGGACACGCCGGAGAGGATGGTAAAGGCCGAACCGGAATGGGAGGCGTGGGCCACCCGCTTGACGATCGGCTTGGTGTCATCCGTGAAATAGTCGGTGGTAATGCCGATGATAACGCCCACCAGGAGGCCCACCGCGGAAGCGGCCCAGATCTCCCACCGGAACCCTTCAAAGAGGGCCGTGGCCAGGGCTGTGAGCACTACAAAGATTGCTGTTGTTACATAAGTAGAGGAATTAAGGGCCCGAGTTGGGTTGCCGTGCTTGCCGATGCGGGCGGTAGCAATACCCAGGATCGAGGACAGCAGGCCCAGGGCCGCATAGCAGAACACCGTCATGGTGCTGACACCGCCAGTGTCCCCGTCAATGGTCTGGGCCAGCACCAGGGCCGCCGCCATGGCGGCCACGTTGGAATCAAAGAGGTCGGCACCCATACCGGCTACGTCGCCCACATTGTCGCCCACATTGTCGGCAATCACCGCGGGATTGCGGGGATCATCCTCCGGAATGCCAAGCTCCACCTTGCCTGTAAGGTCGGCGCTGACATCAGCGGTCTTGGTGAAGATGCCGCCGTCTGCCTTGGCAAACAGAGCCAGAGAGCTGGCGCCAAAGGAGAACCCCAAAACGATGGAGGAATCCCCCGCCAGCAGCAGCACCGCCGCCACACCCAGCAGGCTGAAGCCCACTACCGCAAGGCCCATAACCGCCCCGCCGCGGAACCCCACCATGAATGCCGGTTGTATGCCCTTCCGGGCAGCCTCGGCGGCCCGCCCATTGGAAGAGGTCGCCACCAGAATGCCGATCTTGCCGGCGATGGCAGAGAGCACCGTGCCGGCGATATAGGCCAAGGTCATGCCCACGTTTTCATGCCAGTCCCCCTCCCAGATCCCCTGGGGCAGGAAAAGGAAGATCAGCACTGCCGCCACGCCGGCAAAGGCGGCCAGGATCTTGTACTCCTTGCGCATAAAGGTATTGGCTCCGGCCTTGATGAGGTCAGACACCCGCCGGATGGTCGGATTATCCGTGGGCTGCCGCTTAACCCACAAATGGAGATAGACGGCAAAAGCGAAAGCGACTGCGACTGCCAGGAATGAAAGCGCGTAGATCGTACTTGCTGCTGGTTCCATGAAAACTTCCCTCCTATTTTTTCATTTTATCCATATCGCAAGCGCCTGTCATGACAAGGCGCAGGACGATCACTGAAAGCGGGGGGGGACACGGCGCGGCTGCAAATTTTCTGAATGTCTGATGCGGCGGGCAAGGCGGACAATCCAACGGAACGCCAGAGCAGGAAGCCTACCTTCCCACCCATTATAATTGTATCGCAATCTTTGTCTATTTGCAACAAATTTTTTTCTATTTTTTCGAGGAAATATAGTTAATTTATTCACATATTGCAAAAAGACAGCTGACACATCTGTGTCAGCTGTCTCCCGATGTCTGTCACACACCACCCGTCTGTTCAGACAGGCTGCGATGCAGCACGGCAGAGAGGGCTGCAAAATCCTCCAGCCCCAGCCGCTCCCCTCGGATGGTCGGCGGCAGCCCGCATTCCTCCACCGCCGCGGCCAGTTTCTCCTTAGAAATCTGCCCGCCAAAGACCGATTGAAGGCTGTTTACCAGGGTCTTGCGCCGCAGGGCAAACGCTGCCCGGACAGTGCGGAAGTAAAACGGCTCCGGACACCGGAGATCTACCGGCGGCTCCTTCCTTACCCGGCAGCGCAGCACCGCACTGGTAACCTTAGGAGCGGGCAGAAAGCATTCCGGCGGCACATCGAAGAGCACCTCCGGCTGCGTGTAATACTGCATAAACACGGAAAACGCCCCGTAGTCACTGCCAGGGCCGCCAGCCAGGCGCTGCGCGACCTCCTTCTGAATCATCACTGTGATGGTGTCAAAGCACTTTGCCTCCACCAGGGCGGTCAAAACCGGCGTGGTGATATTGTAAGGCAGGTTGGCGCAAACCATGGGCCTGTATCCCGTCATATGCTCCCTCACCAGGGCCGGAATCTCCAGCTTCATAATGTCCCCGCGCACCAGGGTGAAGTTATCAAAGCCGCCCATGGTCTCCGAGAGCACCGGCACCAGAGTCTGATCCAGCTCCACAGCCACCACTTTGGCAGCCCGGCGGCAGAGTTCCGCCGTCAGCGGGCCGATGCCCGGTCCAATCTCCAGCACCGCGGTATCCGCTCCCGCGCCGCTGGCAGCGGCAATCTCCCGGGGCACCCAGTCCTGGATCAAAAAATTCTGCCCCATGGATTTGCTGAAATGGAAGCCGTGTCGGGCCAACAGGGCCTTGATGGTATTGATATCGCAGAGATCCATTCTTTCCTCTCCTGTTCCCCGGCTCCAAAAGGAGGCGCCGTCATTTCTGTTCTTACGGCATTATAGCAGGTTTTCCCTCTGATTGATAGCACTGCCGCCAAAAAAGTGCTATAATATCCCCCAGAAAAAAATCGGGAGGCACTGTATGAACGATTTCATCCGACTCTATCTGATCGTCTGCCCGCTGGTCTTTCTGGGCGGATTTGTGGACAGCGTTGCGGGAGGCGGCGGGCTCATCACACTGCCGGCCTATCTCATGGCAGGGCTGCCCACTCATATGGCCATGGGTACGAACAAGGTAGTCAATGCCATCGGCACCGGAACCGCCGCCTTCCGCTATCTCAAAAGCGGCAAGGTCCGGGTGCGGATCGCAGTGGTCTCCGCTGTCGGTGCCCTGGCGGGAAGCACTATCGGCACACGAATCGCCCTGCTGATCCCAGAGGACATTTTAAAAATTCTGATGCTTGTGGCCCTGCCGGTGGTGGCAGTGGTTCTGACCATCAAGAAAGACTTCGGCAGAGAGACCGGCGCGCCGGCCAAGCCCCGCTCTTGGGGTTATGAGACCGCAGCGGCCGCACTGATCGGACTCCTCATCGGCTGCTACGACGGTCTGGTGGGTCCCGGCACAGGTACCTTTATGATTATGGCCTTCACCATGGTCCTGTCCATGGATCTCATTACCGCCTCTGGCTGTTCCAAAATTGGGAACCTGGCCTCCAATGTGGCCTCGGCGGCAGTATTTCTCCTGAACGGAAAAGTTTTCTGGGCGCTGGCAGTCCCCGCAGCACTGTGCAACGCCATCGGCGGCTACTGCGGGGCCCGGTATGCCATCCGGGGCGGCAGCGGCAGGATCCGGGGCATGATCTTCCTGGTGTTGGGGCTGATGTTTGCCAAGATGCTCTGGGATCTGCTGACCTAAGACCTACAGACGGCGAAACACATGGATGCGGAAAGCAGCTGTGACCTCCAGCGCTTCCAGTGCTTTCAGCCGTTCCACTCCCTCCCTGGGGGTCTTCCAGGCATAGGGCGTCATACCGAACAAGTCAAGCAGCGCCTCCCGCTCCAGAACCACCCTGCGCCGCACCGGCACCACATCCAGGTAGTGAAATCCCGCGTACTCCACACTCTGATCCGGATTTTCATAGGGCGCGTCATAAAGCACGTTTTTCATCTCCATAAGGTGCTCCGGTGCGGGCACCACGTAGAGAAACACCCCGCCCGGCCGCAGCACCCGCCGGTACTCCTCCAGGGCCAGGGGCGCAAAGCAGTCCAGCAGCACTCCGGCCGCTCCGTCGCCAACCGGCATGTGGTACACCGAGGCCACCGCAAACTCAGCACTTCGTGCCCGCCGAGCCGCCCGTCTCAGCGCCGCCTTGGACAGATCCACCCCCGCTGCGGCAGCAAGCCGTCCCGCCCGCTCCAATGTATCCACAACAGCGGCAGTATAGTACCCCTCCCCGCAGCCGGCATCCAGAAACGCCACGCTTTCTCCGGCATAAGCCTGCGCCAGCTCGCACAGGCTTTCTTTGAGATGATCGTACCATCCGCCCTCCAGGAAGCGGTTCCGGGCCGCTACCATGGCCTTGTCATCCCCCGGCTCCTTGGCATGTTTCCGGTTGGCGGGCAGCAGATGGACATACCCCTCCCGGGCAAGATCATAGCTGTGGCCTGCCGGGCAGCGATAACAGCGCTCCGTCTGTTCCAGCGGAGCGGCACAGATGGGGCAGAGAAACAGTGACATGGCGAATCCTCCACAAATTTTTCCTTATTATACCGCTTTCTTTCCTTTCTGTCGAGCCGGTCCTGCGGCTGCACGTACCTGTGGAAAACGCTGCTGTCAGGGACGGAAGCGGCCGGTTGCAAGTCTTCGGCAGATCTGCTATAATACAGCTTGTAATAATCCGGCTAATCTATCCCTATACTTATCAGAGGTTGTGGATATTCCCCAAGTTTCCTATTGACTTCTAACGCTTTATCCATTATAATAAAAGATTGTGTGCCGCCCTGCGACGGCTGGCAAAAGAAATAGCTGCCTTGTGCCGGGTATTTTGGAGGGCGTTTTTACGGGCGCCCTGTACCCAAAAACAGGGCAGCTTTTTGCTGCACACAAGTACCATCCGGCAGTGCTTGCCGGGGCACTGGGTCCGCCCCAGGATTGAGAAGGAGGAAAACAATGAAAACAGACGTTGTGATTATTGGTGCGGGGCCTGCCGGCATTTTTACCGCCATTGAGATGCTGAAAAGGGGCAGCAAGCAGCGCATTGTTATGGTAGAAAAGGGGCAGCCCATTGAAAAGCGCCGCTGCCCCAAGAGCCAGACCAAGCAGTGCGTCAACTGCAAGCCTTACTGCCATATCACTACCGGCTTCTCCGGAGCCGGTGCCTTTTCCGATGGAAAGCTCTCTCTGAGCTATGAGGTGGGCGGAGATCTGCCCAGTTTGATCGGTGCGGAAAAAGCCCAGGAGGCCATCCACTACGCCGACCAGATCTACCTGGAGTTTGGTGCAGACACCCATGTGGAGGGGCTGGGCAACACAGAGGAAGTCAAAGCGATCCGCAAGCGGGCCATCCAGGCGGGACTGAAGCTGGTGGACTGTCCCATCCGCCACCTGGGCACGGAGAAGGCTCAGGAGATCTACTACGCCATCGAGCAGGAACTGCTCAAACGGGGCGTAGAGATGCTGTTCGGCTATGAGTGCACCAACCTCATCCTGGAGGCGGATGTGTGCAAGGGGGTCTGCATCACCAACGGCAGAGACAGCCAGGAAATTCTGGCCAATCATACCATCATCGCCACCGGCCGCCGGGGCGCCGACTGGCTGGAGAGCCTTTGCGCGGAACATAATATTGCCCACCAGCCCGGCACTGTGGACATCGGCGTGCGGGTGGAGGTGCGCAACGAGGTGATGGAGACCGTCAACCGGGTGCTGTACGAGTCCAAACTGGTGGGGTATCCCCAGCCCTTCAAGAACAAGGTCCGCACCTTCTGCCAAAACCCCGGCGGCTTCGTCAGCCAGGAGAACTACGACAACGATCTGGCCGTGGTCAACGGCCACAGCTACAAGGAACTCAAGAGCGACAATACCAACCTGGCCATCCTGTGCAGCCACAACTTCTCCGTCCCCTTCAACCAGCCCATCGCCTATGCCCAGAAGGTGGGAGAACTGACCAACATGCTGGCCAACGGCCACATCCTGGTTCAGCGCTTTGGGGACATCCTGGACGGCAAGCGGACCTGGCCCAAGGAGCTGGCACAGTCCAATGTCCGGCCCACCCTGCCCGACGCTGTGGCCGGCGACATCACTGCCGCAATGCCCTATCGGGCCATGATCAATATCATCAACTTCATCCAGGCTATGGACCACGTGGTTCCCGGTTTTGCTGCCTATGAGACGCTCCTTTACTCTCCGGAGCTGAAATTTTACTCCAACCGGGTGAAGATGGATGAGAACTTTGATACAAATATCCAGGGGCTCCACTGCCTGGGGGATTCCTCCGGCTGGACCAGAGGTCTCATGATGGCTTCCATCATGGGCGTTCTGATGGGCCGGCGCCTGGTGGAGGAGGAACTGCAATCCTGAAAGACTCCCTCGCATTTATCCACTCTGCTGAAAAAGCGGGCCTGCTGCCGGTTGGCAGCAGGCCCGCTTTCACTTTTTTGGTGCAGAGCGGCAAAAAGGGAGACACGGCAGAAGCCGTGTCTCCCTTGTGTGGGACTGCTCACTTATTTTCAAAAATCTTCATGATGTCGGCAAAGGGATCATCCTCCTCCGGCTCATCCTTCTTGGTGACGTCATCCACGCCCACAGGCCCGGAGAACAGGGAGTCTCCCATAACCCGCTCGAACTCACTGCGGAGATCCCCGCTGGAAGGCTTGGCGGCCCCCTCCTGCTTGGCGCCTTCCGCAGCCTTGGCAGCATTATTTTTCTGGTCAAAGCCCGTGGCGATGACGGTAACCCGAATCTCGTCGTCCAGCGTCTCATCAAAGGTGGCGCCGAAGATGGTAAGCGCATCAGGATGGACGGCAGACTGCACCAGACCGGCCGCCTGCTCGATCTCCTCCAGGCCGATATCCGGGGAACCGGTAATGTTGATCAGGATGCCCATGGCCCCGTTGATAGAGGTCTCCAGCAGCGGGCTGGACACGGCCATGCGGGCCGCCTCTTCCGCCTTGCCCTTGCCGGCAGCGCGGCCCACGCCCATGTGGGCCAGGCCCGCATCCTTCATGATGGCAGTCACGTCGGCAAAATCCAGGTTGATGAATCCGGTGTCCCGGATCAGGTCGGAGATGGACTGTACCGCCTGGCGCAGCACATCGTCGGCAATCTCAAAGGCATTGGCAAAGGTAATCTTCTGATCCGTGGCATGCTTAAGGCGCTCATTGGGAATAATCACCAGAGAATCCACCTTGGTGCGCAGCTCCTCAATGCCGGCCTCCGCCTGCTGCATGCGGCGGCGCCCCTCGAACCCGAAAGGTTTGGTCACCACGCCCACAGTAAGAATCCCCTGCTCCTTGGCAATCTCCGCCACGATCGGGGCCGCGCCGGTTCCGGTGCCGCCGCCCATACCAGCGGTGACGAACACCATATCCGTGTCCTCCAGGGCCTTGGCAATCTGGTTACGGCTCTCCTCGGCGGATTTGCGGCCCACCTCCGGGTCGCTGCCAGCCCCCTGACCATGGGTCAGTTTCTCGCCGATCTGAATCTTATAGGCAGCATTGGACACATTGAGCGCCTGCTTGTCTGTATTCACAGCGACAAAATCCACACCCCGGGTGCCAGAGCGGACCATCCGGTTCACCACATTATTTCCACCGCCGCCAACGCCAATGACCTTAATCTTCACAACGTTGTCGGGAGCCGTCACCAATTCGAAACCCATACCACCAGTTCCTCCTACAAGAAATTGTATCGCACCCGGGCGGAAGCACCCAAGATAAAGTGTCTATAAGTGATTCTATTGTAGTCTACTTTTACCCACCGGTCAATAGGGAACCTTCCTATTTTTTCAGAATATTTTTGCAAAAAGGCCCAGTCCCTGTCAGATTCTGGCAGGACTGGGCTCTTGTGCTGCATGCTCTCAATCCGGGACAAAACGGATCTCACCCGTGGTATCGAACATCGTCAGCAGCAGCGTTCCCGTCTGGTTGGACTGAAGCTGCGGGATCACCTGCTCCACCATGTTCAGATCCTGGTCAAAATTATCGTCATAGTGCATGACCACCCGGAAGCGCCCGTCGTACTCCATCTCCATCTCGTCGCTGCCGGAGCAGTCGATGCCCCCCAACTTCTCCAGCAGTCCCCGGCTCTCCAGAGCCTGCAGCAGTGAGAGGACCTGCTCCTCGGTGGCGTTGCCGGACGCCGGAAACTCCATGGTACCACCCTCTTCGGGCATTAACAGCTCCACACCGGAAATTCTGGGATACGCCTCAGCCTGGGTGGCTGTGACCTGCTCCAAAAGCTTTCCGCTGCTGCTCACCAGCCACCCCACACCGGCCTGCAGGATCACTGCCACTGCCTGGCATTCCTCCACCGCAATAACCAGCGTGTCCGGGAGGCTGCGGCGTATAGAGACATTTTCCACATAAGGCAGTTCTTTCATAATCTGGCGGCTGATGGCGTACTTGTTCAGGAGGAACATGTTGTCCCCCACCTCTACGCCGGTGCTGTCAATGACCTCCTGCTCTGTGTAGCGCACGTTGCCGCTGATGACAAAATCCTGCGTCTTGAAAAACAGGATCAGTGCCGCGGCGATAGCCGAGCAGATCAGGAGAAACGACAGGAACCGGGTCAGCACCGTCAGCCTTCCCCGGCCATGGTATCGCCTGCGCCGGCGGGGCCGGCGGGGCGGCCTGCGCCGCCGCTGCGTTGCCATGGTGCTTCACCTGCCTTTCTCCTGTGTTCTCTCGGGTTTTACTGCTCCCGGATCTCCGCGCCCAGCATCCGCAAATCCCGGGCGATATCCTCGTAACCCCGCTGGATGTGGTGGATGCAGCTCACTCTGCTCTCTCCTTGGGCACTGAGGGCCGCCACGACCAGCGCCGCTCCGCCCCGAAGGTCTGTTGCCCGGACCTGCGCCCCCTGGAGGCGGTCCACGCCGCACACCACAGCGACCCGGCCTTCCACCCGGATATCCGCCCCCATGCGGATGAGTTCGTCCACATGGCGGTAGCGGTTTTCAAAAATATTCTCCACAAACACGGTCGCTCCCCGGCTCCTCAGCAGGGCTGCCATCAGCACAGCCTGGGCATCTGTGGGAAAGCCCGGATAGGGAGCTGTGCGCACCGGACGGATAGAATGCAGATTCCCGCTGCTCCGGAGGAGCACCGCATCCCCGGTGCTATGTACCTGGCAGCCCGCCTCGTGGAGGGCGCCGGTAACCGTGGCCAAGTGGCGGTAGTCCACTTGCCGCAGTTCCACCTCACCCCCTGCTGCGGCCACCGCCGCAAGGTAGGTCGCCGCAACAATGCGGTCGGGCATGATGGTATGCTCGCTGTCATGAGTGGGGCTGCGGCCTTGGATAGTAACCGTGGAAGTCCCCGCCCCCTGGACAGCACACCCCATACCGGCGAGGAAGCGCTGAAGATCCAGGATCTCCGGTTCCCGGGCGGCATTCATTAAAACCGTTGTCCCCTCGCTGCCGCAGGCAGCCAGAATGGCGTTTTCCGTGGCCCCTACGCTGGGGATGCTCAATGTAATCTCCCGGCCCCGCAGTTCTCCGGCTTCGCACCTCAGACGGCCACCCCCCTCCTCAATGCGGGCTCCCAGCTGCCGCAGAGCGGAGAGGTGCAGGTCAATAGGCCGCGGCCCCAGCTCGCACCCGCCGGGCATGGACAGATCCGCCCGGCCGCACCGGGCCAGAATGGCCCCCAGAAAAATCACCGAGGAACGCATCTCCCGCATCAGGTGGTCCGGAATCTCGCAGCATTGCATGCCCGCAGTGTCTACCACCAGGCTGTCCCGCTCCCACTCCGCCCGGCATCCCAGGTGCCGCAAAATCCGGATGGAGGCGTCCACGTCCCGCAAATGCGGGCAGTTGTGCAGCACTGAGGTGCCGCTGTGCAAAATAGTGGCGGCCAGAATGGGGAGCACGCTGTTCTTTGCGCCCTGCACCTGTAAGGACCCCGTCAGGGGCCTGCCGCCGGCAATGACAAATTCGCCCATATCGTCCCTCCGCAGTAGAATGTACCAAAGTCACTCCATCTTATGCGGAAGGGCGAGAATGCGGTGACAAGCGGGTCAGGCTATCCGGGCAGAAGCGCGGTCACCGTCTCATAAATCCGCTCTCCTGCATCCGGTATGCCCAGAGACGCCATATTTTTTCCCATTTCTTCCCGGCGCGCCCCGTCTGAGAGGATCTCCTCCGTCTCCTGGAACAGCCGCTGGCCGCTGCTGTCCCGCTCCAGGAGCAGCAGTGCAGCGCCGTGGTCGGAGAGAACCCGGGCGTTTTTCTCCTGGTGGTTGTTGGTGACATTGGGCGAGGGCACGATGATGGCCGGCACTCCCAGGGCCGTCAGCTCACTGATGGTGGAGGCCCCCGCCCGGCAGATCACCAGGTCTGCAGCCCGCATCACCAATGCCATGTCGTAGATATATTCCCGGACCTCCACCATAAGGCTGTGGGAGAGGTCGATCCCCCGGTCCCGCAGTCCCGCTTGGATGGCCTGATAGCCATAAACCCCGGCGCCGTGGATATGGTGAAACTTATTGGCGCGGATCTCCCGGGCAATAAAATCTACCATCTCCCGATTCATCTCCGCCGCTCCCAGGCTCCCCCAGAAGGACACCACCAGGGGTTTGCCGTCGTCCACGCCCAAGCGTTCCTTGGCCTCCTCCCTGGTGCAGGAGAAAAATTCCCCCCGCACAGGTGTGCCGGTAACGACCACCTTGTCCGGGTGGCGGTAGTTTTTCCGGCAGTCCTCAAATCCCACCATGATCACATCGGCACAGGGTTCCAGCAGCCGGGTGGTAAGGCCGGGAATGGCATTGGACTCGTGGACGGCCGTGGGCACCCCGGCGGCAGAAGCCGCTTTCACCATGGGATAGCTGGCGTATCCCCCGGTGCCTACTACCAAATCCGGCCGGAACTCCCGCAGGATTTTCCTGGCGGCGCGAGGGGCAGTGACAAGGTTTTTCAGAGAAACCAGGTTATGCTTGATCTCTCCAGGCTTCAAGGAACGGTGGAAACTGGATACCTCCACCGCCCGGAAGGGGTAACCCGCCGTTTCAATGAGGCGGCGTTCAATTCCCCGGTTAGCCCCCACGAAGAGGACTTCCGACCCCCTTTGGCGCTCCTGAATGAGGCCCGCCAGAGCAAGGGCCGGGTTCACATGTCCTGCGGTCCCCCCGCAGGTAAAGACCACCCGCACTGCACTCTCCTCCTCTCCGGCCTCTGGCTGCACTTTGCCATCCCATCCCGTGGACTTTCCGGCTTGCACCGCAAGCCGCAGCCCTCCGCCGATCGTCTGAATCATGTTTCCGAGGACATGCGCCTCGGAAATGCACCCTGCGGTTTCCCAATGTGCGAACGCAGTAAGCGCGCACAGCACACTCAAACCATTTTTCCGGCGACATGCGCGCCGGAAAAATTCCGCTCGGCCGCCAGTGTGTCCGCAGGACGCGCGCAGCGGCCGCGAATCTCGTATTGGATGGCTGTGCCATCCAATACGAATCTGTTATCCCGCCTTCATCGCCGGCATCTGCCTCGATACGCTCAGGACAATCCCCACCTCGAAGAGCTGAATCATCAGTGCCGTGCCCCCATAACTGAAAAAGGGCAGGGAGATTCCTGTGGCCGGGATCAGTCCCGTCACCACGGCGATGTTCAGGAACACCTGAAGACCGATCTGAGTGGTAACGCCCACCGCCAGCAAGGCTCCGAAACGGTCCCGGGCGTGAATTGCGATCCAGTAGCCCCGGATCACCAGCAGTGCGAACAAGATCATAATGATTCCCGCTCCCACGTATCCCAGTTCCTCACAGACAATGGAAAAGATAAAGTCGTTATGCTCCTCCGGCAGGTACATAAACTTCTGCCGCCCTCGGCCAAGCCCCACCCCGAAAAGGCCTCCCGAGCCGATGGCGATCAGACTCTGGGCCATCTGGTAGCTGGCATTCTGGGCATCCCAGAAGGGATCCCGCCAGGTCCGGATCCGGCTGGAGTTGTAGCCGATGATTTCCATCAGATCCGTAAACAGCATGGCGTACAGGCCAGCGCAGGCGGCCGTAACGCCCCCTGCAACCCACTTCCAGTCCATGCCCCCCACAACCATCATTACCGCGCCGATGCCGACCAGCAGAATACATCCGGACAGATGGGGCTCTGCCAGCATGAGGACGGCATAAATTCCCAGGAGAATCCCATAGGGTAAAATACCATACTTAAAGGTGCGCATTTTATCCTTGCGCTGGGAAATCGTAGCGGCAAAATAGATAATGATCCCCAGTTTGGCCAGCTCTGAGGGCTGGTATTGAGGCCCGGCCACCAAAAACAACTTCATCCAGCGCACGCAGAAGTTACGCTCAATGCCGAACAGCTTTCCATAGGCATTGGGGCCCGGCAGGATCACTAGAACCAGCAGGATGATGGAGCCGATCAGGGCCAGCGTGGCAAAGCCACGCAGGCGCTGATAGTTGATCTTGCTCATGGCCAGCATCGCCGCCACGCCAGCAGCAGCAAAGATTGCCTGGCTGCGGACAAAGTACAGCGCGTCGCCGTGTTCGTTCAGCGCCGAGGGAAAGCTGGCGGAAAAGAGCATAATCAGGCCGATCACCGTCAGCATCAGCACCAGGGCCAGGAAGGGCATGTCAATAGGGCCCCGGGCCAGCTCCTGCAATTCCCGGACCTTTAACCGCCGCTCCTGGCGCAGCCGCCGCTTTTCCTCCTGGGTCATGGGCAATCTCCTTTCCGGGAAAATATGCAGCCCTCCAGCTGAAAAGCCGGAGGCGCCGCACGAAATCAGGGCGGGAAAATTCGCTCTCCCTGCTGGCTATCCAATCACCCGCCCCATTACGCCAAAATAGGCCAGGGCGCAGAACACGGCGGATACCACCGTAAATATTACCACGATCTTGATCTCGCTCCAGCCGCACATCTCAAAGTGGTGATGGATGGGAGCCATTTTGAAGATCCGCTTGCCGTGGGTCAGCTTGAAATACGTTACCTGAATGATATCGGAAAGCGTCTCAACAATGTAGACGATCCCCACCAGCACCAGCACCAGGGGCATGTCAAAGGCAAAGGCCAGGCCGGCCACCGCCCCTCCGAGAAACAGGGAGCCGGTGTCCCCCATAAACACCTTGGCTGGATAGGCGTTGAAAATCAGGAATCCCAGCAGCCCGCCCAGCATAGCGCCGGCAAAGATCCCCAGCTGGGTATATCCCCACCAGGTGGCCACGGACACGAAAAACAGCGCTACCGGCACAGTCACCGTGGTGGCCAAGCCGTCCAGCCCGTCGGTGATGTTGACAGCGTTGACGGTACCCACAATGACAAAGGCGGCAAAAATCATATAGACCGTCCAGTTCAGGTGGATATAGGTCTGCAGGAAAGGTACATAGACATCCGGCGTCAGCATCCCCTCCAGGCGCATCAATGCCAGGAACGCCACCGCTGCCGCCAGCTGGAGCACAAACTTCTGTGCCGCCGTAAGCCCCAGATTCTGGTGTTTCTTCACCTTCTGATAGTCGTCAAAAAAGCCGATCGCACCGAACACCAGAGCAAACAGATAGACATACAGGTGGGTATAGACCCCCTGGCGCATCTGGCCCCAGCCGGCCACCACCACCGCAATGCCGATCCCCAGGATGAACATAAGTCCACCCATGGTTGGGGTACCAGATTTTCCGGCGTGCCACTTGGGGCCGTCCTCCCGGATGCTTTGGCCGGCCTTCATCCGCCGCAGGGCAGGCAGGATCACCTTCCCCCCCACCAGCACCGTCACAGCAAAACTGATCAAACAGGCAGCGATCATCATCATAGGTCCTTTTCTCCCTCAAGCCGGCATCTGCCGGGTTCTTTTGTTTCTCTGCCGAAAAGCTTCCGCTTTTCCGGAACTCTGCTCTTTTTCCAATCCCGTGGTGTCGGCCCTCTCCCGCGCGTCTGCACAATTCCCCTGACAAAGCAGCGCCCCAGCCGTCTCCGCTTTTGCGTGCCGAGTCGGCCCGCTGCGCGCCTAACGGATCGGGATGCCGCCCGCCTCAGCGGTTCTGAGACATCCGCGCTTTCAGATACTCCGCCACTACTTCCCGCTCGTCCAGGTGGTGCTTGACGTGGTTGATCTCCTGGTAATCCTCGTGACCCTTGCCGGCCAGGACAATCACGTCCCCCTTCCGGGCATGGTCAATGGCATAGTGAATGGCTTCCACACGGTTCTCAATGGTTACATGGGGCGTTTGCGTGTCCGCCAGGCCCGGCAGGATATCCGCAATGATCGCCGCCGGGTCCTCGGTGCGGGGGTTGTCGGAGGTCACGATCACAAAATCCGCATGATCCGCGGCAATCTTTCCCATCTGTGGGCGCTTGGTCCGATCCCGGTCCCCGCCGCAGCCAAACAGAGCCACCACCCGGCCCTTGGCAAACCCCTGAACCGCTTTCAGTACGTTCTCCAGAGCGTCGGGCGTGTGGGCATAATCAATCAGGATCGTATAGTCCCCGTCTGTGGGCACCGGCTCTACCCGGCCCTTCACATGGGCAGTGTGGCTGAGGATCTTCCCGCTCTGCTCCAGGGGGACTCCCAGGGCCTGGGCGGCAGCCAGCACACCAAGGGTATTATATACCATAAATCCGCCGGGGATTGCAACCTGAATTTCCCGGCTCTTTCCATTTTCCACGGCATCAAACGCCACCCCTTTGTCGTGGAGCCTGATATTCTCTGCCCGCAGGTCCGCCCCATCTTTCTCACCGAAAGAGAACTTTTTGCAGGTGGCGTGCGCCATCAGACGCTCTGCCCAGGGGTCGTCGGCATTGTAAATCCCAACGCCGCAGTTTTGGAACAGGATCGCCTTGGCATCACAGTAGGCCTCCATGGTACCATGAAAATCCAGGTGATCCTGGGTCAGGTTGGTAAAAATTCCCACAGCGTAAGGGACACCATAAACCCGGTCCAGGCTGAGGGCATGGGAGGAGACCTCCATCACCACATGGGTACATCCGGCGTCCGCCATCTCCCGGAAGAGCTTCTGTACCTCGAAGGATTCCGGCGTGGTGCGCTCGGTGTGGATGACCTGATCCCCGATCATATTCTGGTTGGTACCGATCAGGCCCACCTTGGCTCCGGCGGCATGCTCCAGGATGTCCTTCAGGAGGTAGGTGGTGGTGGTCTTGCCGTTGGTTCCGGTGACACCGACCATGGTCATCTCCCGGGCTGGATGGTGAAAGAAATTTGCTCCCACAACAGCCAGGGCCCTGCGGCTGTTTTCCACCTGGACATAGGGGATCTCCCCTGCCGGCGGCGTCTGGCACAGAATGCACACCGCGCCCTTTTCCACTGCGGCGGGGATAAACTTGTGGCCGTCGGTGGCGAAGCCGGTCATAGCCACAAACAGATCCCCGGGCCGGGTGTGCCGGGAGTCATAGCTGACGCCGGTGATCTCCGCTTCAAGGTCCGCTGTTGCGGCTTTGATCGCAATATTCTCCAATAGATCTGCTAATTTCATGGTAATATACCCCTCTTTCGTTCGCCTCCTCCCGCCCCAGGCGGCGGAGTTCTGTCAAGAGTATATTATAATTTTTTACAATATAATCCGTATATAGTGTTGAAAATATTGCAAAACATGTCGAGTTTGCAGTGTCTCAATCCCGCACGGATGTATCTCCGAACCGGACTTCCACCACACTGCCGGCCTCCAGCTGGGCCCCCTCGGCATAGTCCTGGCTGATGGCAATGACCGTGCTGCTGCTTCCATCGACAGCGCCGGTAACCTTCATGATAAGGCCGGCGTTGGTGATGGCCTCGTTGGCTTTAGATGCGCTCATCCCCACCACATAGGGCACTGTGCACAAGGTGTTGGGTTTTTCCTCCCCCATGTACAGGATGATCTCCGCGTTATTTGGCACAATGGCTCCGCCCAAAGGAGTCTGGTCGGTAACGGTCTCTCCCTCTCCCACCGTTCGGTAAGATGTGAAGCCGTACTCCTCCAGCCGTGCCGCAGCGGCTTCCTCGGTCATTCCCACCACGTTTGGCACCGTGGCATCCGCACCCACCAACTCCTCAGCGGTGTACTGGGGCTCAATGCCGAGATAGGGCAGGATCTCCGACATGATCTCCCCGGCGGTGGGGGCCACCATGTTGCCGCCGGACACATAAGTGCCGGTGTCACGGCCCGGGGTGTCCAGGGTCAGCAGCATGATAATCTGGGGATCGTCTGCAGGTGCGAAGCACAGGAAAGAGACCACCACATCGTCCGTACCGGTCTTGTCGGCGGTACCGGTCTTGCCGCCGATCCGGTAGCCGGCCACCTGGCCGTTCTTGCCGGTGCCGTCGGACACCACGTACTCCAGAATCTCCCGGACCGTGGCGGAGGTCTCCTCACTGATAACCTGGCGGACCGGGGTGGCGTCATGCTGGGAGATCACATTCCCGCTGCTGTCCTTCACCTGCTCCACCACATAGGGGGTGTAGAGGTAGCCGCCGTTGATGCAAGCCGCCTGGGCGGCGATCAGCTGCAGCGGGGTGACGGTAAAGGTCTGGCCGAAGGAGTAGCAGGCCACATAGATATCACTGCTGGTAAAGGTATCCCGATCCGTCTGGATCCCCTTGCCCTCTCCCGGCAGATCCACACCCGTGTAGTCAAACAGACCGAAAGCGTCCATATAGTCGTAATAGGTATCCGCCCCGATCCGGAATCCCATATTGATAAAAGAGGGGTTACAGGAGTTGGCGGTAGCGGTCTTCAGATCTTGGACCCCGTGGCCCGCCCGCTTGCTGCAGTGGATGGTCTCCACCCCCACCCGCACCGAGCCGGTGCAGTTGAAGGTTGTGGCCTCGGTCACCACCCCCTCCTCCAACGCCATGGCCAGGGTGAGGATCTTGTAGGTAGAGCCAGGCTCATAAGTGTCGTTGACGGCCTTGTTGCGCCACTGCTTGTTGCGCAGGGCCGACAGCGTGTCGGCGTAGTCCTCCTCGCTGGTCAGCTCCAGCTGCTGTTGGAGGAGGCTGTCGTAAATGGCGCTGTAGTTATTGCAGTCGTAGTTTGGCAGAGAGGCAATGCCCAGCAGAGCGCCGGTGTTGCAGTCCATGACAATGCCGGTAGCACCGTTTTCCACATCGTATTTCTCGATCGCCTTCTCCAGGCCCTTCTCCAGGGCATACTGCACCGTGGTGTCGATGGTCAGCACTAAATCGTCGCCGTTTTCCGCGTCATAGTACTGCTCATACTGGTAGAGAAGCGGCCGGCCGCCGCTTGCCGTGGCGGTGACCGTCACGCCGGCTGTTCCCTCCAGTTCATCGTTGTACAGCGCCTCGGTGCCATAGGCACCGCCTTCTTCATTGACAAAACCAATCACATGAGAGGCCAGGGCAGAGTAGGGATAGTACCGCTTGGAGTCTGCCTGAAGGTAGATCCCCCGCAGACGGACCGGATCCTCAGTGGGCACTGTCTCCCCGGCCTCGTTCACCTCAGTGATGACATTTCCCTGGTCGTCAATCTCGCCGTTGATGAAGCGGCGGACCTCGTCGGCCACGTCCTGCTCCACTTTCTTGGCTACATATTCAAACTGGGAGTAGGTACGCTCCATCAGCTTCAGGAGGTCCGCCTCCTCCAGTCCCAGAATCCGGGCCAGTCCCCGGGCCACATACTCCTCATACTGGCCCTTCAGGTAGGTAACATCCTCGCCTGTGGCGGCATCCTCCATTTCCGACCGCTCGGCGATCTCCATAGGGGAGATGAAGATGGTCTCCGCCGTGGCTGACACAGCCAGCGTCTCGCCGTTGCGGTCGTAGATCGTCCCTCGGGAGGCATTAATCGTCATGCTGGCCGTCTGCTGACTCACCGCCTTGTCTTCCAGGAACTGGTGCTGATTGATTTGCAGGTCATAAAGCTTTACAAACAGCATGGCAAAACATGCCACGCCGAAAAAGAGCATAAACCACTTGGTCCGTCGCTGGATGGTCAAGCTGGCTTTCCGGGCGTTTTCCGCCTTCCGTTTGGGTTGCTGCGCCAAAACTCACTCCTCCTTCATGATCAAAGCGCCCGGCTCCCGCCGGGTAGACAGCACAGGGAGTAAGAGAACCGCTCTCTTACTCCCCATACCAGTCACACAGTCGTACAATCATTTATAATGGACCGTTCAGCGGAAATATTCCACTGCAGCATAAATCCCGTGTCCCAGCATGGAGAGGAACTCGCTGATCCCGCTTTTCTCCTCACTGTACACCGTGGCGCTGTCCGGCTCCGACAGGTCAATATAATAGATCTGGCTGTCACTGGGCTGGCTCATACCCGCCGCAACAGCCGCCTCCTTCACGCTGCTCAGATCAAATGCCTGCTCATGCTTGGTGATGAGGGCCACCTGCTGAGTCTGCAATGTCTCCAGCTGGGACTGCATCTCCACCACACTGCTGGAGATTGTAGTCAGCTCCACATAACTCATTATCAGCATCACCAGCATCACCGCCACGGCAGTGAATCCCAGCACCATCGCCGGGGAGAAGTGCTGGGCGGTGCGCACCTTGGCCTTTGCACTCTCGTGCGCGTGGGCAATGACATCTGCCGGGGTCTCTTCCATAGGGCGGGTCAGCCCATCCGGCTCCATATAGCCGGTATTCTCCAGCTGGCGCTCCAGGGTTTTGAAATCGTATGCCAGAGAACCATTCACGACACCGGGGGTATTGTACTTTCGTCTTGCTGCGGCAGTAGCCATGAGATGGTCCTCCTTTGTTGTGATCAGCTTGCTTTAGTATTCGGTCCGTTCAGCCACGCGGAGTTTTGCGCTGCGGGAACGGGGATTTTTCTCCAGCTCCTCCGGAGAGGCAGTGACCGGTTTTCGGTTAATCAGGATCATTTGGGGCTTCCTGCCGCACACACATACCGGAAACTCCGGCGGACAGGTGCAGCCTGTGGCCAGCTCCCGCAGCTTCTGCTTGACGATGCGGTCCTCCAGGCTGTGGAACGTGATCACTGCCAGCCGACCGCCGGGACACAGACACTTGGCCGCAGCCTCCAGCATAGGAGGCAGAACGTCCAGCTCACCGTTAACGGCAATCCGGATCGCCTGAAAGCTGCGCTTGGCCGGGTGCTGCTTCTCCCGCAGAGACTGGGGCGGCATAGCCCCTTTGATGCACTCCACCAACTCCAAGGTGGTCTCAACGGGCCGCTCTGCCCGCCGACGAACAATGGCGCGGGCAATGCGGGACGCATAGCGCTCTTCACCGTAGTCAAACAGGATCCGCCGCAGTTCCTCCTCACTCCAGGTGTTCACCACCTCGCGGGCCGTTAAGGCAGCGGAGGTATCCATCCGCATATCCAGCGGGGCGTCCTGCATGTAGCTAAACCCCCGCTCCGCCTCGTCCAACTGCGGGGAGGAGACCCCCAAGTCAAAGAGCATGCCGTCCACCAGGGGGATATCCAAATCCCGAAGGACCTGCTCCAATTGGCTGAAATTGCTGTGGACCAGGGTCACCCGGTCCCGATAATCCGCTAACCGCTCCCGTGCCGCCTCAATCGCGGTCATATCCCGATCCAGAGCGATCAGGCGGCCCGTCGTGAGACGCTTGACAATCTCCAGAGAGTGCCCCGCCCTTCCCAAGGTTCCATCCACATAGATCCCATCCGGCCGGACGGCAAGGCCCTCCAGGCACTCGTCCAGCAGCACCGGCTTGTGACCGTAGTCCTTCTCCATCTCCATATCAGAACCCAAGCTCCTCCATAGCCGCGGCCAGATTCTCCGGATCCAGGCCCTCGCTCTCGATGGGGGCCCACCGCTCCGGATTCCACAGTTCCACACAGCGGCTGGCGCCGGTGATGATAACCTCTTTTTCCAGTTTCGCGTATTCCCGCAGCTTGGCGGGGATCAGGATGCGGCCCTGGGCGTCCGGCTCGCACTTGGCGGCGTTGGCAAAGAGGGTGCGCATGCTCCGGGCTTTGGACAGAGGCAGGGCCTCCACCTTTTCGATGAGGGAGGCCCACTTGGTGTCGGAGTAGACGGAAAGGCAGCCGTCCAAGCCGATGGTGACGTAAAACGTCTCCCCCAGCTCTTCCCGGAATTTGGCAGGGATAAACAGCCGGCCCTTGGCGTCGATGCTGTGCTGGTACTGGCCGATCAAAATTCCCCACCTGCCTTTCCAATGGGGGGCTCTTGTGGGACTATGCTCTACTATTCCCCACTTTCCCCCACCTGACTGTTTTAGTATACCAACTCGTTATGTAAATTGCAAGAGGGAGTTTTGTATTTTTTCTTCTGAAATCCGGCCGCTTTTCCCAGAAATCTCCATTTTTCATAATATAAAACATATGTTCTATAATCGTCTTTACGCTCCGCCCCTCCCCGTCTATTCCATATCTTGTGGCATCACGTCCCTGCGGCGCAATATATAGGACTCCTCTGCCTGTCAGAGCCGCCTCCTCTGGTATGCAGGCTGCATATATCTGTCATATTGCACAAAATTTTCCGTTCAATTTCTCTCTTTTATCCATTGCTCCGGGGCGTC
>CALXDF010000123.1 GCA_944386995.1 uncultured Oscillospiraceae bacterium | reverse complement strand
GCGCAGCGGGACGCTGTCGGAGGGCGCGGCGGAGGAAGCCGCCGTGGCCGCCATGGCCGAGGTTCCGGAGGGTACCGTAAATTTTAAGCCAGGCATGGGACATATCTCACCTGTCACCATCGTCCAGAGCGCAAATAAGCGGCCGGACAAGGTGTTCCATGCCAATGTTATCAGTGACGGTGACCCCCTGGAGATCTACACCAGCCGGGACGGTGAGGTTATCTTCAAAAAATATTCCCTGATGGGCGGCTTGGAGGACTTTGCCGCTCAATTTTGTGAGACACTCAGCAAGAGTACCGGCAATCTGGTGGCGGTGAGTGACCGGGATTCCATTATCGCCGTGGCTGGCGGCGGCCGGCGGGACCTGCTGGGCAAGCATCTGAGCGGAGAGATGGAGCAGATTATGGAGGAGCGGAAAATCTACCAATACCGCGCCGGAGACCGCGCGCTTTTTATCACGGATGCCGGCGATAAATATACCGCCGCTGTGGCTGCTCCAGTGATTTCCGAGGGCGACGCCCTTGGGCTGGTGTTGTTTGTGAGTGAAGGAGACGGAAAAGTTACCGGCGATACCGAGTATAAGCTGGCCCAGACCATTGCAGCCTTTCTCGGAAAACACATGGAGGGATAACCGCCACAAAAAACCAGCGGCGCTGCGCGCCGCTGGTTTTTGGCTCTCTTTTCTCCGCCTGCTTCCAAGTCATCTGCTCAAATTCGGACGCACTCCCGTGTAATCTCCTCCAGCGTGTGGACACCACACATGGCCATGGTGTCGGTGAGCTCATCCCGGAGCTTTTTTGCATACACCGCCACTCCCTCTGCTCCGCCGCCATAAACCGCCACCACAAACGGACGGCCAATGAGAACACCCTTTGCCCCCAGAGCCAATGCCTTGAACACATCCATTCCCGTGCGGATCCCGCCGTCCACCAGGATGGTGATATCCTTGCCCACCGCATCAGCGATCTCCGGCAGCACCTCCGCCGTGGCGGGGCACTGATCCAGGACCCGGCCGCCGTGGTTGGATACGACGATAGCCGCCGCTCCTGCCTCCACGGCTTTTTCTGCTCCGCGAACCGTCATGATCCCCTTGAGGATCATAGGCTTGCCGGCACACTGGACGATCTCCCGCAGCTCCGCCACGCTCTTGCAGCCTGCCGGCGGCGTCCGCCCCTTCAAAAAGGGAAGACCGGCGGCATCAATATCCATCGCAATGGCCGTGGGATTTGCCGACCGGGCCAGCTCCAGCTTTTCCAGCAGCGTGTCCTGGTCCCAGGGCTTCACGGTCGGAAACCCTGCCCCGTTGGTGCGGATGGCTGCGCAGGCATACTGAAACACCCGCTCATCCACTCCGTCTCCGGTAAATGCCGCAAAGCCGTTGGCTGCGCAGGCGGAAACCAGGATGTCGTTATATGCCTCATCGTCGTATTGATCCCCATAGTGGAGCTGCACCGTTCCCACCGGGGCAGCAAAAAAAGGCACGGAAAAAGTCTGCCCAAAAAGCGTCACCGAAGGATCCGCCTCCCGGTTTTCGCAGATCGTATCCATATTGACGCAGATCTCCTGCCACTTCTGATAGTTTCGAATCGCCCCTGTCCCCAAGCCTTTTGCGCCGGGACCGGGCATTGTATCTTTACACGCCTTACCGTTGCACACCGGGCAGGCCTTGCAGTAAGGGCCGATACAGGTACGGGCGTGCTCCAGCATCTCCTGATAGGTCATAGAATATACCTTCCTTCTCCTTGACATTGTCCTTCCATTGTAGCGGTCTTCCGCCTCTTTTGCAAGGCGCATGAAAATTTTTCCCGCCCGGCAGACACTTTTTCTGTTCTGCTGCGTCTGAAAGAATAGAATGCCCCGCAAACACGAATGGGACAAAGGAGGAAGAGATGGGATGAAAAAATTAAGGATGGTTGGAATGCTGCTCATTCTCTCGCTGCTGCTTACCGCCTGCAGCAGCAATAACGGCAGCAGTTATGACAGCGGCGACGCCAGCGGCTCAGACAGTTGGGAGGTGCAGACGGAGGCCGCAGCCGAGGGTGAGATCGGCGCAGCCGCCCCCACTGTCACCAGCGCCACCGGAGACAAGATGATCTACACGGCGGAACTCATTGCGGAAACCGTCAACTTCGACAGCGCTGCTCAGGCTCTGGCTCAGGCCGCAGAGGCCCTGAGCGGCTACTACGAATCTCAGCGCACCACCAGCAGCGGCCCCTACCGCAGCGCCAATTATACGGTGCGCATCCCGGCGGAGCACTTCCAGGAGTTCCTAGGCCAGGTGGGACAGATCTGCCATGTGCTGGACAGCAGCCAAAATGCCGACGATGTCAGCGAGGCCTACTACGACATCGAGGCCCGCCTCACCACCCAGCGGACCAAGCTGGAGCGGCTCCAGACCCTGCTGGGCCGGGCGGAGGATATGACGGACATTATTACCATTGAATCGGCTATCAGCGAGACGGAGCTGGAGATTGAGCGCCTCACCGGAAGCCTGCGGGACTACGACAGCCGCATCCACTATGCCACCGTCACCATTTCCCTCAGCGAGGTTGCCCAGCTCTCCAACGTGGAAGAACCCCCCGACACCTTCGGTGCCCGGCTGGGGAACGCTTTTCTGAATGCCTGCCGGAGCTTTGGAACCTTCCTGGAGAATCTGGCGGTATTTCTGGTCCGCAGTTGGATTGTCCTGCTGATTTTGGCCGGTGCGGCCGCGATTGCCCTTACCATCCTGCGCCGGAAAAAGGTCAAAAACCGTCAAGGCGGCGGCAGCCAGACTTGACTGTCCCCGGCAGTGGTGTGGTATACTGAATATATCAAACCCCATTCAGCAAGGAAAGGAGACTGATACAATGACCATTACATGGCTGGGCCACTCCTGCTTCGCCCTGGAAAGCGGCGGATACCGGGTGGTCATTGATCCCTTTCAGGGGGTGGAGGGCCTGCCGGACACCTCCACCGAGGCCAACGCCGTCTTTTGCAGCCACCAGCACGGCGACCACGCCTATACCCAGGGCGTCCGCATCACCGAGAAATTCCCCTGTCCATTTACCGTTCGGGAGATTGCTACCTGCCACGATGACAAGGGCGGCAGCCTCCGGGGCCCCAACACGGTCCGCTGCTTCACCGCCGAGAATCTTACCGTGGTCCATCTGGGGGATCTGGGTCACCGGCTGACCACAGTGCAGGTGGAGGCCATCGGCCCCTGCGACGCCCTGCTCCTCCCCGTGGGCGGCTACTACACCATCGACGCCCCCACCGCCAAAACCGTGGCGGAACAGATCCACCCCCGGGTCATCATCCCCATGCACTACCGCTTTGGTTCCCACGGGCTGCCGGCCATCGGCACAGTGGAGAATTTCACCGCCCTCTACCCGCCTCAGCAGGTTCATATGTACGATACCAGCACCTTCTCCCTCACCCCGGACACGACGCCCCAGGTGGCGGTACTGGCCTACGGAAAATAACCCCCCTCTGTATAGGACGGCCCTCCATTGGCGTATACTTGAAAAAAACGCCGATGGAGGGCTGATACCATGTATAAGAGACTGCGCCGGTGGGAGATTGCCGGCTTTCTCCTGACCGGCATCGCCGGCCCACTGCTCCACTTTGCCTACCGCTGGAGCGGGGAAAACCGGATCGTTGCCGCTTTCTCCGCAGTCAACGAGTCCACCTGGGAGCATATGAAACTGCTCTTTGTGCCGGTATTCCTCTTCGCCCTGGTGGAAATGGTTGCCTTGACAGGGCGGTACCGGAACCTTTTAGCCGTGAAACTGGCGGCCACGCTGCTGGGGCTCGCGGCCATCCCTGTCCTCTTCTACACCTATACCGGCATCTGGGGCCGGAGCAGCATGGCCGCGGATATTGCCATCTTCTATGTGGCCGCGGCCCTGGTCTACTGGTGTGGGTACAGGCTGCTGGAAAAGGGAGCGCTGGGCGGCGGCGCCCTGCAAATCGCCAGTTTGCTGGTCCTATGGGGACTTGCTTTCCTGATGGTCTGGTTTACCTATGCTCCGCCCCCCATCGCCCTGTTCCAGGATCCGGTCACCGGGCTGTACGGCATCCCATAAAAAGCCCCGCTGTGCATGCACAGCGGGGCTTTCCGATTATAGGTCCTTCAAAATCTCAGCGCGCTTGGCCTCGTACTCCTCCTTGGTAATAAGCCCCCGGTCATAGAGGTTTCGGGCCTCCTCCAGCCGCTGCTCCGCAGAGGATCTCTCTTCTTCACTCCGGCCATCCTCCACCACGATCTCGTGGCTGGCAACCCCCTTTTTGCCGAAGGCGTTGATGCCGTTGGTCACCGTGATGGCCACGGCGATAAGGGTCCAGAAGATGCCGAAGGGCCCGAAAACCGGGATCACCACAAACAGGCCAATCCCCACAAAGACCAGTCCCACCACAAATCCCATGATGGACTGGGTTTTCCCGGGTCTCACTTTGATATTGCGTCTCATGCGGTTTCTCCTTTCTGCCCGCCTCCGGCGGGCTAGGTCGGCCGGAACCTCCCGGAACCAATCCTCTCTTTTTGTATCCCGCTTAGTTCTTCAAGCTCTGGAGCGGCGCCGGGATCCGGCCGCCCCGGGCAATAAATGCGGCACTGGAGGCGGCGTGGACCGGCATCACCGGGGCACTGCCCAGTAGCCCCCCCATCTCCATCATATCCCCCACCTTGGCGCCGGGCACCGGGATGATGCGCACCGCGGTGGTCTTGCTGTTCACCATCCCCACCGCCGCCTCGTCAGCAATGATGGCGCTGATGGTGTCGGCACTGGTATCCCCGGGAACCGCGATCATGTCAAGGCCCACGGAGCAGACACAGGTCATGGCCTCCAGCTTGTCGATGGTCAGCGTCCCCTCCCGGGCCGCTGCGATCATGCCCTCGTCCTCGCTGACGGGGATAAAAGCCCCGGAGAGCCCGCCCACATGGCCGCTGGCCATGACGCCGCCCTTCTTTACCGCGTCGTTGAGCAGGGCCAGAGCGGCGGTGGTGCCGTGGGTACCGCAGACCTCCAGCCCCATCTCCTCCAGAATGCGGGCCACGCTGTCCCCGATGGCCGGGGTGGGTGCCAGGGACAGGTCCACAATGCCGAAGGGCACCCCCAGGCGGCTGCTGGCCTCCCGGGCCACCAGCTGGCCCATGCGGGTCACCTGGAAGGCGGTCTTTTTCACCGTTTCCGCCACCACGTCAAAGGGCGCGCCCTTTACCCCCTGGAGGGCGTGATAGACCACGCCGGGGCCGGAGACACCCACGTTGATGACGCACTCCCCCTCCCCGACGCCGTGGAAGGCACCGGCCATGAAGGGGTTGTCCTCCACCGCATTGCAGAACACCACCAGCTTGGCGCAGCCAAGGCCCTGGCGGTCCTTTGTCCGCTCCGCCGTGGCCTTGATGATCCGGCCCATCTCCGCTACCGCATCCATGTTGATGCCTGCCCGGGTGGAGCCGATGTTCACCGAGGAGCAGACAAACTCCGTCTGGGCCAGGGCCTCGGGAATGGCGGCGATGAGCTTTCGGTCGCCGATGGTGAAGCCCTTCTGCACCAGGGCGGAAAAGCCGCCGATAAAATTCACGCCGCAGCTTTTTGCCGCGCTGTCCATGGCCACGGCAAAGGGCACATAGTCCTCCGTCTCACAGGACTCCGCCACCATGGACATGGGCGTCACGGAAATGCGCTTGTTCACGATGGGGATCCCAAACTCCCGCTCGATGTCCTCCCCGGTCTTGACCAGGTTCTCCGCCTTTTTGCAGATCTTGTCATAAATCTTCTCACAGCACCGCTTGGCATCCGGATGGGCGCAGTCCCGCAGAGAGATCCCCATGGTGATGGTACGGATATCCAGATGCTGCTTGTCGATCATTTCAATGGTTTCCAGGATATTTTTCTGATTGAGCATAGCTAGGCCTCATTTCTTTGATGTTGGGGGCTCATTGCGGAATTCCCCGCTATTTTTGTCAGGACATCCCCCAGGGGACCCTCTCTTGCCCCTGCGGGGCAATTCACCTTGTGCGCCCGACAAAAATACTTTGACACCGCGCCCCGGACGGGGGCGCGTCACCAGTGACCGGCGTCACTGGTGGGGGAAATCCAAAGGGGGGATGAAATCCCCACTTTGCCTCTTACAGTTTGTGCATGGCGTCAAAGATATCCTCCCGCTGGACCCGGATGGACAGGTGGCGCTCTGTGCCGTAGTCCCCCATCAATTTGACCAGTTCGCCAAACTCCACATTGGCCTGAGAGGCGTCCACCACCATGGTCATAGTGAAGTACCCCTGGAGGACAGTCTGGCTGATGTCTAAAATGTTGATGTTGTAGTGGGACAGGCGGGTGCATACGCCGCCGATGATGCCCACAGTATCCTTTCCGGTAACGGTCACGATGGCTCTCATAGTCGTTTTCTCCTTTTGTTTCTGCTGCGGCGTTTCACCGCGTTTTATTTCAGTTCGTCCAAGGTCAACCCGAAGGCCGCGCCGAAGTTCTTCAGGAAGTAACCCACTTCCGGCAGTTCCATCCGCTCCAGAGCCGCCAGCGTCTCCTGCGCGGCCTGAGAGAACTCCCCGTTTCCGGCCTCCACTTCCTCCATGCACTTGATGTAGGCAGCCAGCTTGTCCGCCGCCTTCACCAGCCGGTGGATCTCCTCCCCCTCGCCATGGAGCAGAGGGGCATAGGCGCCCTGCATCTCCTCCGGCAGCATCCCCAGGAGCTTGTCCGCCGCCACGCTCTCCACCTGGCGGTAGGCCTCCAGGATGGCGGGATTATAATATTTGATGGGGGTGGGCAGGTCCCCCGTGAAGATCTCCGTGGCGTCGTGGAACAGGGCTGCCGCCGCACAGGCGTTTGGGTCGCACGCCTCCCCGAACACGTCCCGCCGGATGACCCCCAGAGCGTGGGCCAGCACCGCCACCATGTGGCTGTGTTCCTGGATATTCTCTGTTACCGTGCTGCGCATCAGCGACCAGCGGTCGATGTACTTCATCCGGGAGATATAGGCAAAAAAGTTATACATCCGTCTCCTCCAGCTCTCCCACCAGCATGTTTCCCTGAACACCGGTGATTTTGGTCCGCCGCACCTGGTTATGCAGATTGTTTCCCTTGACACCCGCCAGGATATAATTGGGGGCGTGGCCGGTCCAGAGTCCCCCCGCCTCCTGCTCATAGAGGACCGGGTAGGTCTCCCCCACACAGCCGCTGAGATAGGACCGGTTCAATTCCGCCGCCGCCTCCGCCGCCCGGGCGGCCCGCTCCTCTTTCACCGCTTTCGGCACCTGCTCCATCTTCGCCGCCGGGGTCCCGGTGCGGATGGAATAGGGGAAAATGTGCATCTCCGCAAATCCGCAGGCGCGGACAAAATCCAGGGTCTTTGCAAACTCCGCCTCCGTCTCTCCGGGGAACCCTACGATCAGATCCGTGGTGATGGCGGGGCGGGGAAAGTATACATTGAGTAATTCGACACTTTCTTTATACCGATTGGTGTCGTATTTTCGGTTCATCCGGCGCAGCGTATCGTCACATCCGGACTGCATGGACAGATGGAAATGGGGACACAGCCCCGGCAGGGCCGCCGCCCGGCGGCAGAAATCCTCTGTGATAGTCCGGGGTTCCAGACTGCCCAGGCGGATCCGCATATCTCCGGCCTGGGCACTGACCGCCTCCAGCAGGTCGATGAGGCTCTCCCCGTTTTTCAGATCCTGCCCCCAGGAGGAGATCTCAATCCCTGTGAGAACGATCTCCCTGTACCCCTCTTTTCGTAGCCCC
This sequence comes from uncultured Oscillospiraceae bacterium, assembly GCA_944386995.1. Classification (GTDB taxonomy): domain Bacteria; phylum Bacillota; class Clostridia; order Oscillospirales; family Oscillospiraceae; genus CAJFPI01. The sequence goes on along the minus strand of CALXDF010000123.1, from coordinate 7,083 downwards.
GCCGTCTGTTCCGCAGCCTCCCGGACAGGCAGGGAGCGGACAGGCCCCCGGGCATAGGGGATGATGCAGTAGGAGCAGAAGTTGACACAGCCATCCTCCACCTTCAGCATGGCCCGGGTGCGCTTGGCCATCCCCCCGGCAGGCAGCACCTCAAAGGAGCGGCGCTGCATGGCCTGATCGACCGCCAGCACCGGCTCCTTCTCCCGCACCGCGTGTTCCAGCAGGTCCAGGAAGGCCATCCGGTCTCCGGTGCCGGAGATGAGGTCCACATCCAGATCCCGGATCTGCTCCGGCCTGGTCTGGGCATAGCAGCCGCACACTGCCACCACCGCTCCCGGGCTCTGCCGCCGGGCCCGGCGGATCATCTGCCGGGACTTCTTGTCGCTGACCGCGGTGACCGTGCAGGTATTTACCACATAGGCGTCCGCCGGATCCTCAAAGTCCACCAGGGTGTGGCCCCTGGCCGTCAGTTCCTGCTCCATGGCCTGGGTCTCATACTGGTTTACTTTACACCCCAGGGTATAAATCGCGATTTTCAGTCCCGGCGCCCCCCTTGCCTTTTACACGGATTCCCGCTATAATAGGAATCTACTGAACACCTATTATATATGGAAAAGCGGGGCCTGACAAGGGCAAAGTCCCACGATTTTCCCCCAGTGCCGCAAACGCCCCGTATCCAAAAGGGAGAGATTCCATGCTGCATTATCTGGACTATGCCGCCACCACCCCGGTCCCCCCTGCCGTGGCAGAGGCCATGGTGGAGACCCTGACGAAGGGGTTCGGCAACCCCTCCTCCCAGTATGACCTGGGCCGGGCGGCAAAAGCTGCCATGGACGGCCACCGCCGCACCATTGCCGCCGCCCTGGGCTGCCCGCCGGAGCGGCTCTTCTTCACCTCCTGCGGCACCGAGGGGGACAACTGGGCCATTCGCGCCGCCCTGTGGCACAACCGCCGCCTGGGCAAGCACATCATCACCACCGCCGTGGAACACAGCGCCGTCCTCCAGTGCATGAAGGACCTGGAGCAGCAGGGGTATGCCGTCACCTATCTGAAACCCGACGGGCAAAACCGCATCGCCCCCGAACAAGTGGCGGAGGCCCTGCGTCCGGACACCGCCCTGGTATCCATGATGCTGGTGAACAACGAGACCGGCACCTGCTACCCGGTAGAGGAGGTGGCCGCCCTGCTCAGAGGCCGGGAGACCCTCCTCCACACCGACGCCGTCCAGGGGTTCTTGAAGGTCCCCTTCACCGCCAAAAGCCTGGGGGCGGACCTTATCACCCTCTCCGCCCATAAGATCGGCGGTCCCAAGGGCATCGGCGCCCTGTATATCGGGGAGGGCCTGCCCCATCCCCGTCCGCTGCTCTTCGGCGGCGGCCAGGAGCAGGGGCTGCGCTCCGGAACAGAGGCCACTGCCCAGATCGCCGGATTCGCCAAAGCCGTGGAGCTGCGCCGCTCCCATCTGGAGGAGATCAACGGCCGCATGGCCTCTCTCCGGGACTATGCAGTAGAGCGGCTGCAGGAGATCCCCACCCTGGAATTCATCGGGCGGGCTGATGCCCCCCATATCCTCTCCCTCTCCCTGCCGGGCTATCCCAGCCAGAATATCGTCAATGATCTTAGCAGCAAGGGGATCTGTGTCTCCGCGGGTTCCGCCTGCCACCAGGGAAAAGCCAGCCACGTCCTCACTGCCATGGGCCTTCCCAAGAAGGTGGCTGCCGGGACCATTCGGATCAGTTTTGGTCCCGAGACCACCCGCGCGGACATCGATGCCCTGGCCGACGCCCTCCGGGAACACCAGGAGCGCCGTTTTCCCATGCTGTAAGCTGACTGGCCGCCCGCATCAGCAATCTGTCTGGAGCGGGTGGCTATTTTTTTGCTCTCTCTGGAAAAACTGCACAAAGATCCTGTCTGTTTTTCTCCTCCCTTCCTTTGCCCCGGAACGCCCGCTTTCGCTTGCGGCCCATGTTCGGGTATGGTACAATAAGGCAAATAAGAATCTGGTGGAGGAGGGATGGCTTTGCAGACAGTCAGAGAGGTCACCGCAGGACTGCACAATGGAAGATGGAACGACACGTTGAGCCGTATCTACGGGGACGACGCCTCCCGGGCTGCCGGGCGGCTGCTCGCGCTGGTAGGCGGCTTTTGTGATTTTTATGGGGCCGATGCGGATACCACTGTCGCGCTATACTCCTGCCCCGGCCGCACAGAATTGGGCGGCAACCACACCGATCATCAGCGGGGCCACGCCCTGGCCGCCAGCGTGGACTTGGACACCATCGCCTGCGTCCACCCCAACGAGAGCGGCGTGATCCGGGTCAAGTCCCAGTACCACCGCATCGCCGAAATCGACCTGGCCCATCTGGAGCCTCAGCAGAGCGAGACCGGCCGCTCTCCCTCTCTGGTCCGGGGCATTGCCGCCAGGATCGCCTCCATGGGCTATCCCGTCAGCGGGTTTGATGCCTATACCACCACGCAAGTCCTGCGGGGCGGCGGTCTCAGCTCCTCTGCAGCCTTTGAGGTGTTGGTGGGAGAGATTATCAACCACCTCTGCTGCGGCGGGGAACTGACGGCCCGCCAGCTGGCCCAAATCGCCCAGTGGTCGGAAAATGAGTATTTCGGCAAGCCCTGCGGTGTGTTGGACCAAATGGTCTGTGCCACCGGCGGGGTCATTGCCATCGACTTTGGCGGCAAGGACCGTCCGGAGGTCCGTCACGTGGATTTTGACCTCCGGCATGCCGGGTACGCCTTATGCATCGTGGACACGGGATTCAGCCATGCCGATCTGAAGGAGGACTTTGCCGCCATCCCCCGGGAGATGCGGGCGGTGGCCTCCTGCTTTGGAAAGGAACTGCTCTCCCAGGTCTCCCCCACAGACTTTTATGCCAGCCTTCCCGAGGTGCGCCGCCGGTGCGGCGACCGGGCGGTCCTGCGGGCCATCCACTTTTTTGTGGATGACGCGCTGGTGGGCCGGCAGCTCCAGGCCATTTCCCGGGGCGACATAGAGACATTTCTCTCCCTGGTGTCCCAGTCCGGCCGTTCCTCCTATATGTACCTGCAGAATGTCTCCACCTACCGGGATCCCAGCCGCCAGGACATGGCTGTTCTGCTGGCGGTGGCAGAGCAGCTGCTGGAAGGGCGCGGGGCCTGCCGGGTCCATGGCGGCGGTTTTGCCGGAACCATTCAGACCTTTGTTCCTCTGGACATGGTGGAATCCTTCTGCACCGCCATGGAGGCGGTGGCAGGGAAAAACGCCTGCCACGTTCTCTCGTTCCGCAGCACAGGCACCTGCTGCATCATCGACTGACTTTTGATAGACAAGGAGGGTCCCCATGGACCGCTACATCGACCTTCTGGTCTCTTACGGCCTGGAGAAACATCTTATTGAACCTGCGGACACGGTCTGGTGCCGCAACGCGCTGCTGGACATTCTGGGCTTGGCGGACTATACCCCCGGTGAGCCTCTGGCCTCCATGCCCCTTGCGAAGATTTTGGGCACCCTCACAGATGATGCTGTAGCCCGGGGGCTCTGCGGGGATGATACCGTCAGCCGGGATCTGTTCGACACCCGCCTGATGGGTGCCCTGACGCCCCGGCCCAGCCAGGTGCGCCGGCAGTTCTTCGAATTGTACACCCAGTCCCCCCAGGCAGCTACCAACTGGTACTATACCTTCAGCTGCGACACCAACTACATTCGCCGGGACCGGATTGCCCGGGATCTCCGCTGGCAGACAGGCACCCCTTACGGGACACTGGATCTCTCTATCAACCTCTCCAAGCCGGAAAAAGACCCCAAGGCTGTGGCGGCCCTGCGCCACGCCGTGAACACCAAATACCCTCTCTGCGCCCTGTGCGCGGAAAACGAGGGGTATGCCGGCCGGACCGACCATCCGGCCCGGCAGAACCACCGGATCATCCCATTGACTGTGGCCGGGGAACCCTGGTACCTACAGTATTCTCCCTATGTCTATTATCCGGAACACTGCATCCTTTTCAGCCATGACCACCAGCCCATGGAGATCTCAGAGCAGACCTTCCGGCGGCTGCTGGACTTTGTCACACAGTTTCCCCACTATTTCATGGGCAGCAACGCCGACCTCCCCATCGTAGGCGGCTCCATCCAGACCCACAACCACTTCCAGGGCGGACGCTACCCCTTTCCCATGGAGCGGGCAGAAGTGGAGGCGCAGTTCACCGTCCCAGGCTTTGACCAGGTGGAGGCGGGCATCCTCCGCTGGCCCCTGTCGGTGATCCGCCTGCGCTGCGGCGATCCGGAGCAGCTGGCACAGCTGGCTGGCCATATTCTGAACTGCTGGCGGCGGTATACCGACGAGAGCGTCCAGGTGTTTGCGCAGACCAACGGAGAGTCCCATAACACCATCACCCCCATTGCCCGGCGGCGGGGGACGGACTACGAACTGGACCTGGCCCTGCGCAACAACCGCACGACAGAGGAATATCCCCTGGGCCTGTTCCACCCCCATCCGGAGATCCACCACATCAAGCGGGAGACCATCGGCCTGATCGAGGTCATGGGCCTGGCCATCCTGCCCCCGCGGCTGAAGGGGGAGCTGGCCGCGGTGGCAGACTGTCTGGTGCGGGGCGGCGATCTCCGCGCCGGGGCGCTGACGGCCCCCCATGCCACTTGGGCGGAGGAGCTGCGCAGGCGATACGAGTTTTCGGCTGACAATGTGGAGACGGTCCTGCAAAAGGAGGTCGGGCTGGCGTTTGCCCGGGGCCTGGAACACGCCGGGGTATTCAAAACCGACGAGGCAGGCCGGGCGGCCTTCCGCCGGTTCCTCGCCTCGCTGTAGCCTGTTCTATTTTCTAAAGAGGTTGCATTTGGTATGACTTGGTATACGCCCGTATTGTTTGGCCTGAACTTGATCAGTACCATCAATTTCGTCCTTTTGCCTGCTGCGGCTGTCCTGCTGCTCTTCTTTCTCAAGCGGAACCTCCTGTGGGCCGCCCCCATTCTCTCCACTGCCCTCATGACCGCAGTGGATGTGATCGCAGTGGGCCCCTCCCTCCTGACAGAGGGGGAGTACCGTGGGATGTTCTTGATCGGTCTTGTCCCGCTCCACCTGGCCGTCTCCGTCCTGTTGACCGCTCTCGCCTACGCAGCGGCGTACCTGCTGAGGCGGAAGAACCGGAGGACGTGACGCGGGCCGTTTTCTGCGGTCGGGAATGCTGCCCTGTCCGCGTTTCTTCTTCCACCGACTTGAGGAGCGCTTGTCAATCAACAGGGGGAGTCCTATGAAAAAGCGGCTGAGCATACTGCTGGAGCTGATCCTGCTGTCCATCCCCATCCTTACGATTGGCTACGCCCTGTCCAGCCTGTGGGTCTTCTTCCGACACCACTGGTATTGCATTTTATTCCCCTTCGCCCTGACCGGAGCAGGAGAGTCCTACCGTGAAAAAGTCCGGGCGCTGACCGGCAGCAAGGCCGTTTCCATTGTGCTGTGGATCCTCTGTATGGTTGTCCCTTTCGGGATCCTGTACGCCACCGGCTATATTGAGGGCACTCTGGTCCCCTGGTAATCGGTTTCTTTGTCATTTACAGCGGATTCCCAATTTCGGCTGACTTCTTCGGCCCCAATTGCCCGCCTTCCTCTTGCTTTTTCCCTTTTTTCCGCTTATAATGGTGCGTTAGGGGAGGATGCCCTGCATCCTCCCCTGTTTTCAAAATTTATTGGATAGAGAGTGAGCGTGTACCATGGAAGAGAAAAAAGGCGTCATCGTACTGGTGGCTTTTTATAATACCAAAGCGCTGGGTGTCCGCTATCTGGAGACGGCTCTGAAAAAGGCCGGCTATGAGGTGGAGACCATTTTCTATAAATCCTTCAACAGCATCCACCCCTCCAAGACTACGCAGCGGGAGCTGGAGCTGCTGGTGGAACGCATTCAAAAGGCCCAGCCCATGCTCATCGGCCTGTCGGTGATGAGTTCCATGTATCTGGACACCGTGGAGCTGGTCATCGAGGCCATTGACAAGCACTTCGACCTCCCGGTGGTCTACGGCGGGGCCTTCACCTCCATGTTCCCGGAGCGGTTCCTCCGGCGAGAGGGCAAGGACTTCTCTATCCGTACCGACGGGGAGCACGCCCTGTGCGCCCTGGCCGACGCCCTGCGCACCGGGTCCGACTGGCATGATATCCCCTGCTTAGGGTATCTGGAGAACGGGGAGAAGACCATCAACCCCATCAGCGGTCTGGAGAGCGACATCGACAACTACGGCCTCCCCGCCATCCAGTGCGCGAAGGCATGCTTTATCGAGCACGACAAGGTGGTGGAGGGCGACCCCCAGCTCTCCACCCTCAGCTATGAGGTCATCGCCTCCCGTGGCTGTCCGTTCACCTGCTCCTACTGCTGCTGCATCAACCTCCACCGCCTGTTCCAGGGCACCGGCACCAAGTACGTCCGTACCCGCTCGGTCCAGAGCGTGATGGAGGAGCTGAAAATCGCCAAAAAGGCCTGCAAAAAGCTGGTGTTCGTCCACTTCTATGACGAGATCTTCCCCAATACCCCCGGCTGGGTGGATGAGTTCGTGAAAGAGTACAAAAAATACATCGACCTGCCCTTTACCATCTGGTCCCATCCCAAAATGGTGGATGCGGAGATGCTGCGCAAGCTGAAAAGTGTCGGCCTCACCGAGGTCATCATGGGCATCCAGTCCGGCTCCCCCCACATCCGCAAGGATGTGTTCCACCGCTACGAGTCTAACGACGATATCATCGAGGCCACCCGCGTGATCCACGACTCCGGGGTGTTCTGGGCCAGCTATGACTTCATGCTCCGCCACCCCTTTGAGACCCTGGACACGCTGAAGGAGACCTATTTCCTGGTAAAGAAGATGCACGGCCCCTTTGAGCTGCAGCTCCACGGCCTCAACTTTTTGCCTGGCACCGACATTGTCCAGATGGCCATTGACCAGGGGTATCTCACTGCCGAGGAGATGGACAAGATTATGTATGCCCCCATGGAAGAGCAGTTCGGCGCCTACTGGCACCGGGGCAACGACGAGGACAGCCAGATGTGGTACAACATGATCTACTGCCTGCAGTTCAAGTCCACCCGGAAGAA
>CALXDF010000122.1 GCA_944386995.1 uncultured Oscillospiraceae bacterium | reverse complement strand
ATCCTGGACAATATTGAGCGAGAAAGTCCGCAGGCGCTGGCCATATTTCTCAGAAGTCCGTTCAATCGCGGCCTCGTCCCGGTTCAGATACAGCCCCACGATCTCAACGTCATCCACATCGTTTCCCCCTCTCTGAAAGGCCCTTCACCTCTATAAGCGACGTTTGCGGTACGGAGGTTACAGATAGCAGCGAAAAAATTATACTACATTTTGTGCGGCACGGGAACCGCTCAGGCACAATCCACGAACGGAGCACGCCTGATTATAGAGATGGGCAAAAAGAAAATTCACTGAACGGTGTGATACAATACGGATCCAAAGCGTCTTTATGGTAGAGCGGCCAGCCAGGGAGGTGGGGAAACTGCGGAGAAAAGACGACCATTCGCTCTTCCAGGAGCTGTACTGCCGCTACAATCCACTTCTCTTTCGTGTAGCGGCCCGCTATTTCCCGGATGCCCCGCAGGAGCGGGAGGATGCGGTACAGAACGCCTGGCTGAAAGCCTTCCGCCATCTGGAAAAGGCCCGGGAATTACCCGAGGATAAGGTCCCACTGTGGCTGATTTGCATTACCAAAAATGAAGCGATTTCCCTGCTCCGCCGCCAGCAGCCCCACCTCCCGCTGGAGGAGTGGCTCCCTGCAACCTCACCGGCGGCGTCCTCGGGCTCTGTCCGGGAGGCCATTGACGCTCTGCCGGAAATCTATCGGGCTGTACTGGAACTGAAATTCGTTGCCGGTTATACCAATCGGGAGATCGCCCGGATGCTGGGGATCAGTGAGTCTGCGGTGGGGACCAGAATCCTGCGCGGCCGGGCTATTCTCAAAGGAAAGTTGGATGCGGAAGGGGTGAGCGAATGAACGATCAAGAACTGGACCTACGGATCAGGGACGCGCTGCTGGATGCGGCGGCAGAGGAATTTGCAGGAGAACTCCGTTCGGAGAACGTCCTGCCGGTGTCGGAAACTTACCGGCAGAACATGCGGATGCTGCTGCCAAAGGCGCATCGAAAGCAGCGGCGATGGCAAGTATGCACCTGGGCGGCGGTCCTCATCCTTCTTTTTGGCGCTGTACTTTCCGCCAGTCCAAGTGTCCGGGCAGCGGTTAAGAACTGGTTTGCGGCCATGTCTGACAATGGCAATTTGGTCTATTCCTTTGCCGGCGAAGGGGCGGACGATTTGCCACGGTATGGATGGCCTGATCTGCCGGAGGACAGTATCCGCAGCGATGAAATGATCCACCTGGGAATGTCCCGGGAGATCGTCTTCTGTGATGCGGAAAACCAGGCGGAAATGACCCTTACCTATGGCTCCATGCGTGAGGAGATCGCACTGACACTGAATACATCGGAGTTGGAAAGCACCGCCGTGGAGGTCAACGGCTGTCCGGGAACACTGCTGGAACGTCAGGATGGAGAAAATGGAAGTTGGCTTTTCTGGATGGATGACGGCGCAGGCATCCGTTTCATCCTGGAGGGAGCCGTCCCCGGGGAGATCCTGTTGGAACGGGCGGAACAGATCGTGAACTTAGAGACGTGAAAGGAGAATCGCCATGAAACAACAGAAGAAAAAGGCGGTTTTGTACCTGCTGGCGGGCCTTGTGATCTGCGGGACGGTCCTGTATCCCTTGGCGGCAAGAGAACCTGCAGCCTTGGAGGGCAGCGCGGTCCAGCATCTGTCGGGTCAAACCATGCCGGAAGATACCGATATTGCGAAGGAAACTCCGGAACAGAGTGCTGCGCAGCCCCCTTCGACTTTGCCAACGGCAGAGCCTGAAGAGAACGAAGAGGAAAAGACTCCGGTTGCGGACATTCCCTCATCATCAGAGGAGGAAGCGATTTCTGCGCCGGTGGAGCCAGAGACGGAGCCAGACGCCGTGCCGGCGGAGGAGTCTGATACATCTGCTTTGGAGAGGGAAGTGCCGGCGGAGCAGGAGGACGGCCCGCCCGAAGTGCTCGGCTGCATTACGACTGTGGAGATCCCCCAGGATACGCAGGATGCGTATCTGATCGAGCGCTGGCTGGTGGACGGCAAGTATCCCCGGAACCAGTTCGGGGAGAGTTACGGCCCGCTGTCCCTCGCCAAGTACGCCGGGGAGGAGCCGGACCTCATTCCGATTCGGGCCACCAACGGCGAGTGGGGCTATGCCCGGGCGGAGGATTTCAACGGGCCGGAGATCCATACGCTGGAGGACGCCGCGGCCTATATGGAAAACCTGCCGGATTCCTGGGCCATCCCGGTCTATGATTGGGAGGGGAATATCATCGGAGCGTTCGTTTTCGAAAGCGAAACGCTCTCCGACGATGAGATCCAGGAGGCGCTGGATCGATAAGCAAAGAGATGCCCGTGTTGGCCTCTGTTGCGCCCTGTGCGGGCAGGGAAACAATAGGGCGAGTGTGAGTTGAGGTCCATCCACTTGGTGCGGCCAACGTGAGGCCTTTGTGGGCGATGTGTCAGGAACCCGTTTTTGAACTGCCATTGCCGGTTTTAAGGGCGTTCCAGCAATAGACTTCGGAGAAAAACGATGCCTGCCGGTGTTCAAGCAGGCGTTGTTTGTCGGCCGTCAGGGATTTCCTCTGCTCCCGGACAGGATCACCTGTCCGATTTTGACCGTTTGATTTTCGTACTAGGATAAAGGAGGTGGTCGCTGAGCGCCACCTCGTCCGGGGCGCCGGGTCACTACTCGGCGGGATTCAGCCTCAGCACCGACACCCACGCCACGGCGGAGATGAAGCGGGATACTGCGGAGACCATTGGGAATGTCATCAGCGCCGCTATGTAACCCGCACAAAAAGGCAGGTCAAAATTCTGCGGCAGAAAACAGAAAGAACCTCAGAAAAAGCAGCAGCGGACGGAAGAATTTCCGTCCGCTGCTGTCTGATTCCTTCTGTTCCGTTTCCCGTATGGGCGGCGTTTGGGTCAAGAAAAAGCCGGGGAAATCCGACTCAACTTTTGGGGGATAATGTAAAGAAAGAAGTCCTGAAATCTCACGATTTCGGGACTTCTTGGCAGAGACTGCTGGACGTGGAACCCGCGGCCTCCCGCGTGTGAAGATTCGTCTGAATGGAAGGTCATGCGCTCTCCTGCCTTCAAATTCCCCTCCGTTCGGCCAGGTCCGGCCGTGGTAGATTCCGGCAGATATCGGGGCGCCCTCCCTTGCCGCTGATGGGTATGACTGCCGCTGTATCCTCCATTATGGTTCCTCTCCTGTCTCTATGGCGCTGTGATTTCCAGGGCACCATGATCAAAACGGGTAAAACAGCTTTTATTAGTTTCAATGAACGCCGCAACCGCCTCCGCATCCCGGAATGAGAACACCGGCACCACCGCCGCAACATCCATGCGGTCGGTGACAACAGCGGCAAACCTCTCCACCGGCGCGGTGAAATCCTTCCCCGAGGCGGCGCGGCAAAGGCCGATCTGGGTCAACGGTTCATTTTTGTACCCCTCCACCAGGATCAGATCCACATCCCGCACCCGGCTTAAAACTTCCCAAAGAGGCAGTCCCCGCTGCTCCACTACGGCGGTCTTTTCCGGGGAAGTGATGACAGACACCTCCGCCCCCGCTTGGGAAAACCGCCAGGAGTCCTTCCCCGGACGGTCCATGTCAAAGTGGTGGGCGTCGTGCTTTATCACCGCCACCCGCAGTCCCCGCCGCCGCAGGCAGGGGGATCAGCGCCTCGATCAGGGTTGTCTTTCCGGACCCGGAGTAACCGGCAAAGGCGATCACCGGGATGCCCTGCTGTTCTGTCTGTCCCATCTCATCCTCCGATGTCTCGCAAGCGGCGTAAATCTCACAGCAGAAATCCATTCAATTCTGTCCCCGCCGGCACTGGTCCGCTTCCAGCGGGAATCGCCGCCATCATATCACATCCTATCGCGCTGCTCAGCACTACATTGCCCTGGTCCCGGGACGTCGCCATCCAGGCTCTCCTGTCCCGAATCTCCAGTTTCCCCCGGAGAAACCGCGTGGCAGTGCTTTGCTTCGGAAATCCCTCCGCCAGCGACACAGGAAATTCCGCCGGCAGCGGAGTCCGGTATCCGGCCAGCTGCTTTAGGGCCGGCAGGGCCAGTACGTAGAAGTTCGTGAGAGCGGAGGCCGGGTTTCCTGACAGGGCGCACACCAGCTTCCCCTCCCGCATCCCGTAATCGCAGGCCATTCCGGGTTTGATATCCGTACGCTGAAACAGGAGGTGCGCCCCGGCCTGCTCCATAGCGATCGGCGTCAGGTCAAAATCCCCGACGGACACGCCGCCGGTGGAAAGGACTGCATCACATTCCGCAAGGCCACGTTCCAGCAGGGCTGCGATAGCCGCCGTGTCGTCCCCTGCCGTCCCCAGGTAAACAGCCTCCCAGCCCTCCCGGTTCAAGGCTGCTGCCAGGGCATACCGGTTAGAATTCCGGATTCGGCCGGGTTCTGGTGTCTGTTCCGCCTCTGCCAGCTCGTTGCCGGTGGATAGGATGCCGATTTTGGGGACCCGGTACACCGTCGGCCGCACGATTCCCAACGAGGCAAGCGTTCCCGCAAGGCCTGGATCAATCCGCGCCCCCCGGTGGGCCAACACAGTCCCCACACGGATATCCTCGCCTGCCCGGACAATATTAGTGCCCGGGGCAAACGACTGGAAGATGGTGACTGTGTCTTGGGTAAACTGCGTCTTCTCATACATCACCACCGCATCTGCTCCGACCGGGATCGGCGCCCCGGTCATCAGGCGGGATGCCGTTCCCAACATCACAGGAAAGCGGGGAACGTTGCCGGCCGGGATCTCCTCCAGCACCCGCAGCGTCACCGGCCGCTCCGGGGAAGCCCCGGCGGTGTCGGAGGCGCGGAAAGCATAGCCGTCGTAAGGGGAGCGGTCAAAGGGCGGGATGTCTTCCTCGGCCGCAATGTCTTCCGCCAGTACCCGTCCGCCGCATTGCTCCAAGGGAACAATCTCCGTCTCCAGAGGGGCTACCTGTTGCAGCAACAGGGTTCTGGCCTGTTGATAGTGTAACTTCTGCTCCATTCATTCCCTCCTTACAACGAATGATTTAACAATTTCATGAAAAACGCGGGCTGCCCAGCAAGAAGGAGTGTCCGCCTGAAAATACGGGGCCGATACGCCGAGGACAACATATCTCAAAGGTGCGGTTTCCTTCTCAAATTCTTTACCTGTCAGGTAAACAAGCTCGCAAGGTTCCCGCCGGCCCCGTGCCGCATTCAATGCCAGATTTCTTTTGACGGCTCGGTGCGGGATCTGTAGGCATCGGCACAAAAGCCGCCCCGGCAGGGCGGCTTTTGCAATGCTCTGCAGCAGGTTTCAACAAGCGCAGCCCCGGCCGGCCGGAAACTTCTTTTGAGGATGCCCCTCTGGCGCTGATTCCAAAAGTCTTACTGTCTGGGGGCCTCTGTCTCTTGCTCCTCCTGGATCATCTGGTCAATTTCCATCACAGACAACACATAAATTTTGATTGCCTCTAAAATGCCGTCAATGCTGCGAGCCTCATCAGGCTGGTGTACGGCACCATGGCCCTCCGGCAGGAAATCCGCCCGGATGCCAGTGCCGCCTCCAAACCCGACGGCATGCTTCAGCTTTCTGGCATAGGTTCCGCCGTCAATGACATAGGGCTCCCGGTCATTCCCTGTGGTTTCCTGATAAACCTTGGTAAGCCGCTGGACAAATGGGTCATCCTTTGAAATATACAGCGGATCGCTGTTGACGATATCCTTCAATTCAAATCCCCTGCCGTGGAGCGCTGCAAGCAGCGCCGACTCAATCCTCTCCCGGCAATCCGTCACAGGGTAGCGGGAAGAGATCATCACCTCCGGGATCAGGCCGTCCATATCCGCCCGGACAGCAGAACAGACTAGTGCACCGGACGGCTCGTCAGAAATGGCGATGCCCAATGCGGTTCCGTCGCAGTCTCCGGAAAAATCGGCAAACGCCTCGCAGATTCTGCGGTCCTGGGGGTCCAGCGTGGTCAGCTCTTTCAAAAATGCGGTCAGCACCTGAATGGCGTTAATTTTTCCCTGGGGCATGGCACTGTGCCCCCCGGTGCCCCTGGCGATCACCGTCAGGCTCCGCCCCGCCCGCTGCAGGGTGATGTTGTCATTGCCCTGTGCCATGTCTGCTGCCTGTTCATAGAGCGCCTCTGTGCAGTGGATTTCCGCCTCTGCCTTGGCAGGAATCACATTGTCTGCCGTGCCGCTGTGGAACCGGGTGATCTGTCGGAAGCCCACCTTTGACTGAATTTTCACCTTATAGTTGCCTTTTTCTCCATAGCAGACCGGGAAAAACAGATCCGGCACCATGGAGTAATCCGGCATGATGTGCTCCTTGGCAAAGCGCTCCGCATCCTTCATTCCCTTCTCCTCATTGGTCCCAAAATACAGCATGACATTGCTCTTCAGCGGAATGTTCAGCTCTTTCAGGACCTGCATGGTGTACAGCCCGATGATAGCGCCGCTCTTGTTGTCGCCGGCGCCAAGAAAGAAAAAAAACCCATTGACTTCCGTCGGCTCCCACGGATCATAGGTCCAGCCTTCTCCGGCCTCCACCACGTCCAGGTGGGAAAAAATTCCGATCAACCCTCTGCCGGGCTGATTATTTCCATAGCAGGCTGTCCCATACCAATCCTCATGGTTATTTACATAGAACCCCCGCTCTTTTGCCATTTCCAAGGCCAGGGCCAACACCTTTGCACACTCCATGCCAAAAGGCTTCCCATCCTCATCCTCGCGGCTGACACTGGGAATCCTGACCAGTTTTTTCAGATCCTCCACAACATCATTTCGATGCGCGTGGATATATTGGTCGATCCGACCGATCAGCTCCTGCCGATCCATACGTTTCCTCATCTCCTTAATCTCCATATCTGCAGCGGATATATGCTGTACCCGCCGTTTTTCGGTGTACCTTATCGTACACCAATTGACAGCAACTGTCACGATCTTCTTTCCATCCCCATCCCTCAGCGAGGAATCGGGGCCTGCTGGAACACGCAGGCCCCGATCCGTAAGAAAGCAACTGACACGCAGCTAAGCCCGCTTTATCCTCCAATTGGTGGCAGAAGCTTAAGCCGCGGCCTCCTGACTGGCGAAATAGGCCTCCAGATACTGCTGGGTCGCGCCGTCCTCATAACTCAGGCTGTTGCCGCAATCCAGACAGGAGCTGAGGAAGCTATACGCCTCATTGGTATTGCCGGACAGGACGGCGTTGATGTCGTCGTACTTGATGCAGGAGGCAACCGCCTTGCGCAGGTCAAGGGACTCAGACACCTCAGAATTGCCGTGCATATTGAAAGCCAGCATGTAAACACGCATACCCGGGAACATGTTCAGGCCCAGGTTCGGATCCTCCTCAACTGTCTCATACCGAGTGGAGGGGATGCTATAGGGCATATCCACCTCACCGCTGCGCAGGGCGGACAGAGCCGACTCCGTATCGCTCATAAAACGGTCGACGATGGTGGTGATGGGGTTGCGGGCGGTATCGTTCATGCGAATATAGGGATTGGCAGTGAAGTTCATCTGATAGTCGTTCATGGAGGTCAAGACGTAGCTGCCGCTCAGGGACAGGTGATTGGCATAGCCATCGCCCTCCATGGTGGTGACGGAGTCGCCGTACAGGCTGTCGGTGGTAGCATCATAGTTGGCTACGTCCACACTGGCGTTCATGGCCTCCACCCACTCGCTGTCCACAATACCGGCGCCGTGGAAGGTCAGGGCGTTGAGGATCTGGGGATAGGGGATGGAAGTGGTCAGGCGGATCACCTGGTAATTGCCGGCGGCATTGTCTACCTCATCTCTGGTGGCCACCAGAGAACCGATGGTCTGACCCTCGGCCTCCAGCACCTCCCGGACGCTGCGGCCGTCGGCGGTCATCGTGCTCTCCAGAGCAGAAAGGTCGGTAAAGACCTCGATGGTATCCAGATTCTCATACATGGAGTACACTTGGTTCAGGGGCACAGCATCAGGGTCCTTAGCCCTCTCCAGGGAGTAGACGACATCCTCGCCGGCGACCATGACACCGGAGTCATAGACCTGGCCGTTCTCGTCCACCCGGGCAAAATTGCTGTCATCGCGCAGCAGGAAGAAGTATTGGGTGTTATCCTCAGAGATGGCATAGCTATGGCGAACCGATTTTGTAGGCGGTATGTTTCATAATCCTCGGAAGCAATCTGCTCAAACTTCAGTTCCGCTATTTTCATGGCACATGCCACTGCGCTTGCTTCATCTACTATGGGCGTATTCGTCAGTCCTTTTCCCAATGATCGGACACACCGGGAACTTGCAAGATATTGTGGAATGGAATATAATGACTAGGCTATAACCCTTTATCCAGCAAAAATTGATGTATCAACAGAGAGGGAGAAAGTCATGAAATTTGGAAAACGGGTTCTAAGCGCACTCCTTGCAGCCTGTCTGACGCTGAGTCTGCTGCCCGGGATGGCACAGGCGTCGGACACCGGCCATCCCTTCAGCGATGTATCCCGGGATTCTTGGTACCGTGAGGCTGTGGACTTTGTCTATGACCGCGGTCTGATGGGCGGTACCAGCAGCACATCCTTTGAGCCGAACACCACCACCAGCCGAGGGATGATCGTGACCATCCTCTGGCGTTTGGAGGGCAGCCCGGAGGTATCCGGCGAGGTGACCTATGAGGATGTGGCTGACACCGCCTACTATGCAGAGGCGGTACAGTGGGCAAGCAGCACAGATATAGCCAGCGGATACGGGCGCGGGCAGTTCGGCCCGGACGATCCTATCACCCGGGAACAGTTGGCTGCGATGCTGTACCGCTACGCAGGTACTCCGGAGATCGAGGATGCGGTTGACTGGACGGATTTTGCGGACGCGGGCCAAGTAAGCAGTTATGCCGACGACGCCATGGCCTGGGCGGTCAGCGAGGGCCTGATTGCCGGCACGGATGAGGGACTCCTGGATCCCCAGGGCAGCGCCACACGGGCTCAGGTCGCTATGATCCTGATGCGGTTCGTCCCCGTCCTGGAGGAAGCCGAGGAAGAGGAGGACCAGCGGCCCTCCCGCCCCTCCGGCGGCCATTCCTCCGGTGGAGGATCGTCTTCTGGCGGCGGCTCTACCGGAGGGGATACAGACCCGGAGCCGCCGGTAACGGAAACAAATGGCGACTACTCCATCACCGGCTTTACCTGGGAGAACAGCATAGCCAAGGTGACCGTCTCCACCAAAGAGGCCTGTACCCTGCGGGTGCAGTTTGTGAACGAGGAGACTAACACGGTGGTCAGTAAGAAAACGATTGAGGTCGAAGGGAACCTGCTGTCGGCGACAAAGGAAATCCGTCTGGACGACGTCCAGACTGGACCAGAAGGCCTTCTGGTCCAATGCGATCTGATCGACGGTGATGGAGCGAAACTGTGTAATACATATACTTCCCGGCGTTATACCGAGGCATATCAAAAATTTGAGGCCAAGAAACCAACTTCTGATGAATTTATAGGCGATATTGTAATCACCAATGAGGGTGACCAGGAGGATGGCAGCTTCGCCGTTCTGGCTGATGGGGCTGAGGAAATCCAGGTTTCTGATGCGGAGAACACCCTGGAGATCAAGGACAACGTCTATACCTTTACCAAATCAGCGCCGGATCAATTCAAGGATGTGCAGCCCGGCGACGTCCTCTATCTGCCGGGTGCGCCGGTGGAGCAGTCTGTCCTCAAGGTCGAGTCGATCCAGACAGCCGGCGACGGCAGCGTCGTGATCCAGGCCCAGGAGGACTGCACCCTAGACGACTTCTATCAGTACCTCAACATTGACACCACGGTGCCCGTGGGCGTATCCAGTGAGGATGATGAAGCCCAACTGCGGGCTGCCAGCATCCAATATGCCCCGGCGGATGCCAATGAGGAGGATCCGGAGATCGATATTGATGAAACGCCTCCCGGCATAAAACTGGAATTCACACCGTTTGAACATGGGCCCCTGTCGATCTCGGGAGAAGGAACCGCATCGTTCCATGTCCGGATTATCTATGACATTGACACTCTGGGCCCGAACTATTTTGAGTACGAAAACACCGTCACAACGACGCTGGAGCCGGAAATCAAGCTGACGGCCGGCTACAGCGACAAGGATCTGGCGGAAGATCTCGGCGTGGATGAGTTTGCAATCGAACTGTTCGACGGAGAGGTTTCGACCTGGGTCCCGGGCCTGAGTGTAGGCGCGGAGGTAAAACTCCCCGTCCAGTTTAATCTGGAGGCCGGCCTGACATGCAGCGCCAAGCTGGAGTCCACCACAGGCTTTCTATACACCAGCACCAGCGGTTACCAGCCCATCCGCACGCGCAGCAATACCGCAACCCTGGACGCCGATGGCGGCGGCAGCATTTCCTTCTCCGCACGGGGGAGCGTGGATGTGAACTTCCACGACGACATTCTGAAGGCAGAGGCCGGCAGCGAGATCGGCGTGAAGGTCACTGCGGAGCTTGCGCAGGCCGGCAGTGCTGAGCCCGGGGCGGAGTCCTATCACGCCTGTGCGGCATGTTTGAACGCTTCTGCCACCGTGTTCCTGAATGCGAATCTGGGGCTGACCTATAAGATCACAGATTCTTTTAAGGGCTCCATTGCGGATGTGAAGCTCCCTGTCCTCAACTACCACCTCCAGGACTACTACTGCTCCCTGAAGAATGACCTGGACAGCGTGTTCCATGGCGAGCACAGCAGCGGCGAAGGAGAGTGCCCCAACCGCAAGTACCTGGTGACCTTTGAGACTCGTGGCAACAATGGGGAGGCCGTGACCGGCGCGGAGGTTTCCGTGACAAATAGCAGCGGCAGCGCATATGCAGTAGGCCCAAGCCCCTGCAGCGGCTACTTCTATCCCGGCAGTTACACCGCTTCGGCGACCGTGAACCGAAGCACCGCGAAAAAAGAGTTTA
The DNA here is from genome assembly GCA_944386995.1 of uncultured Oscillospiraceae bacterium. Lineage (GTDB taxonomy): Bacteria > Bacillota > Clostridia > Oscillospirales > Oscillospiraceae > CAJFPI01. The sequence goes on along the minus strand of CALXDF010000122.1, from coordinate 4,144 downwards.
CCGTAGAAAAGGCGGCAATGACGGTTATCCTAAAGGGGCAAAACGGCACCCTGGAAGGCACGGTCACGGACGGAAAGACAGGAAAGCCGGTCTCCGGGGCCGCAATCACGGTTCTGTACGGCGATGAGGTGATTGGCACATACTCCTCGAACGCAAGCGGTAAATATCTTGCCTCCATACCGGCGGGGTCCTACACGCTGCGTGTGTCTGCCTCCGGCTACGAAACTAAGACAATGTCCTTCACCATTGACCAGCGGCTGACTGTTGATGTGACCCTTCAGCCTGAGCAGGAGGATGCGGGCACGCTGTCCGGATCTGTCACCGACAAGCAGAATAATTCCCCCATCCCCGGCGTCACGGTGGAGGCTGTTCAGAATGACGAAGTGATCGAGACAGCCACAACCGGAACGGATGGCACCTATACCATGGCGCTGCCTGAGGGTACCTACACCGTCACGTTCCGGGCGGAAGGATACGCCGAGCAGGAGAGTACTGTCACCATCAAGGCGGAGGAAGCCGCTGAAAAGAGCGTCCAGTTGGAAAAGGCCTTCGGGAGCCTGGCAGTCACGGTAACTGTCGTTGATGAGGACAACACAAGCATACCGCTGGAGGGCGCCGCGGTGGAGATCACATCCACAAGCGGCCAGAACACCTATACCGGCAGTACAGACGCCAGTGGTGTGTATTCCATCGACTCCCTTCCGGCCGGGACATACGAACTGAGCATCACGGCAGATGGCTATGCGCCCCACACCTCTCCACTCACCATCAAGGGCGGCGAGGAACTGGAGAAGAGCATCACCTTGCAGCAGGGTGGGCAGTGTGGCCCAGAGGTCTATTGGATGCTCTCTCCGGATGGCACCCTGCGAATCTACGGCCAGGGAGAGATGTACGACTACGGCACCACCGGAAACTATTCTCCTTGGGGTGCGTCTCGTGATAAAATCAAAGCCGTGGTTGTGGCGGATGGCGTCACCACTGTCGGCGCGTATGCATTTTACTTTCCAACATCTGGCTCTTTCTATCTCTCTATCGCCTCCGTCTCCTTGCCCTCAACCCTAAAGTCCATTGGCGATTACGCATTTTATAATTGTCATAGCGGTAGAAAAGACGATGGAACATGGACCACGGGGCTGACTTCCATTACGATCCCGGAAGGGGTAACGTCGATTGGCAATAGTGCGTTTTTGCAGTGTACCAATCTTTCTGATGTACGCCTTCCTGATGGGCTGGAGACGATCGGTTTTCAGGCATTCAGAGAGTGCGCCGTCACCAGCCTTACGATCCCCGACTCGGTGACATCTATCGGTATGCAAGCATTTTATAGATGCGCTGCGCTTAAAACAGTCCATCTGCCGGAGAGTTTAACTTCCCTCAGCGAGGGCATCTTTAACGGCTGTACAGCGTTGACGAGCATTGAGATCCCCAGCAAGGTAACACGCATCGGGAAACAGGCGTTCTATGGGTGCAATGGACTTACTTCTATTGTCGTTCCCGACAGCGTCACAGCCATTGGGGATTCTGCATTTGGGGACTGCGACAACCTCGCAGCGGTGACACTGTCGAAGAATTTAACAACAATCGGCTCGCAGGCTTTTGCGCGGTGCTATAAACTTTCTTCCATTGAGATCCCGGAAGGAGTTGCCTCTCTCCAGCTCAACACTTTCCTCAACTGCACTGCTTTAAAGCGCGCTGTATTGCCCGCTGGCATCAACCTGTATAATCTGGACCAAGTGTTTACAGGCAGTGGCCTGACCGACCTCTATTACGGAGGAACGGAGGAGCAATGGAAGGCAGGAATCAATAGTGATAACCCTGATTTCCTGAAAGGCGTGACCATTCACTATAACCACCAATACAATCCGTAAGCAAGCCAATCCGACGCCGCAACAGGTTCGGCAAAGCCAAGACTTAGGCCGAGGGCCGGGACTTTCGTCCCGGCCCTCGGCGCTGTCATGGTTGGAAACTGCTGCTCTTAAGATATGTCCCGTTCGGAGGGTTCCCGCAAAGGGGGAATATCCCGGAAAAATTCCTCGTAGGACACGTTGAATACCTGTGCTTAAGGCCAACGAGATCAGTGACAAAGAGATTCCCCCTGCCCATCTCAATGAGTGAATAGGTGCTGCGGCTGATCGGAGAGCCCAGGACCTGCATTTTTGCAACGGTCTGCTCTTGTGTCAACCCACACTCCAGCCATATTCTCTTAATATTTGCGCCCAGCAGTTGGCCGCCGATTCGTTTTGTCATAATTCTCATCCAGTATATAGACTTTGTTTCGTGTTTTGGGAACAGGCAGCGAGTTGTACTTTGAATTTGCAGAAAAATATTTCCGCATTTATCTTCTGTTTACATTTATAAATGGAATTCAGCCGCTTACGTCTAATTTCTTCACATCGGTTGGCAAGGCAAAATTGGGGATTATTATGTCCTTGACGCGGCAAATTGTTTTTCTGCTTCCCCTGATTTTAATCCTACCGATGTTTTGGGGAATTGACGGCGTGATGTATGCGGGACCGATTGCAGATGCTGCGCAGTCATTTTGGCCGCCTATTTTGCTTTGCGCGAAATGAAGAATATGCGAGTATTGGAAACTCAGCAGGGGAATTAAGCGGCAAGAAAAAACGCGATTATGTGTTAAAGGTACGATGAAGAGATCCGCCGCCCTTTCCAGTCACCGCAACTTTGCTATGCAAAAGCATAGCAAAATTGGCCATTTGCCGCTTTCAGCGGCACGGCCATGAAATCAAAGCGCGTGGGCCGGGACGGCCCACATGCGCGAGACTTCATGCGCCGTTTTCTTTTGCCCGTTATCGTGGTGCGCCTGCAGCGCATGAAGTTTCATGCCGCACCTCTCACACGCTGGAGCCGGCGGGGATGGTATAGCCGCATTTCTCGCATACGGCGTCCGCCGCCAGAGCGCCGTCCTTGATGAAGATCTCCATGCCCTCCCCGCACTGTGGGCAGGGAACCTCGCTGATGGTAATGGCAGCCCTTGCCTCCATACATCCGTCCATCGGTCCGCACCCCCTTTCTCTCAGATGCCCAGTTTCGCGATGATCTCCCCCAGGGCCCTGCGCACCGGGGAGTCCGCCGGCAGTTCCACCATGGGCCGGCCGTCGCAGTCAAAGCGGTAGACCGTGTCGTCCTGGGGGACCACGCCCAGAAGGGTCAGCCCCTGCTTTTCAATCTCCGCCCGGGTGCCCTGGTCCAGCTCCCCATCGGGCGCCCGGTTGATGATAAGGCCCACCGTGTCCGGGTGGAAGTTCATCTCCCGCATCAGTTCCGCGATCCGCCCGGCGGCCTGGACGCCCCGGCGGGAGCAGTCGCTGACCAGCAGCACCTTCTCCATGTTGGGCAGGATCCCCCGGCTCACATGCTCCATCCCTGCCTCGTTGTCCACCACGATATAGGGGTAGTGGCTCTGGAGTTTTTGAATCTGGGTCTGGACCAGGCCATTGACAAAGCAATAGCACCCCTGGCCCTGGGAGCGGCCCATCACCATCAGGTCAAAGTCGTCCCCCTCGGTCACGGCGTCCATCATCCGCATCTCCAGCCAATCGGATTTGGTAATTCCTTTGGGAATTTCGTACTTCGGGTCTGAGCCCGCCCGCTCGATCTCCTCCCGCAGCTCCCCCAGGGTGGGGCCGATCTCCACGCCCAGCACCTCGTTCAGGTTGGAGTTGGCGTCCGCGTCCACCGCCAGCACCGGCTTCTTCCCGCTCTCGCAGAGATACTGGATCAACAGCCCGCACAGCGTCGTCTTTCCCACGCCGCCTTTTCCCGCTACCGCGATCACATGTCCCATAACACAGCCTCCGTTCTTCATCAGCGCAAATTTTTATAAACACAGTGTTGATTTCTTGCTGCAATTCCATTATACTGGCAGTGGGAAGAAATGCAATCGTCAGTTTTTTCGCCCTGTTCAACTCCTGAACAGAGTCCAAAAAGTGATGAGAAACAGAGAGGTGATTTTGATGGAGCGCCCAAAAGAGGGCCGCAAACTGGACCGGCGCACCCGTTACACCCGGCAGGCCATCCGGGACACGCTGCTGGAACTGATGGAAGAAAAGCCCTTCAGCCGGGTGACGGTGACAGAGATCTGCAAGCGGGCGGAGATGAACCGCGGCACCTTCTATCTCCACTA
>CALXDF010000121.1 GCA_944386995.1 uncultured Oscillospiraceae bacterium | reverse complement strand
TCCTCTCCATAATTATCTGATGACCTGATGATTTATTCGGTCACGATGGACTTTTTCTTGCTTTGCGCGATTCCGCTGAACCTTATCCGAGGGCTTTCTTGTACAGCATCTCTACGTCTTTGATATTGGTCTGACGGGGATTGACCAGGACATTGCCGCTCTTCATCGCATCGACTGCCATTTCGGGAATCTTGTCCTCGGTAACGCCCACTTCCGCCAGGGTCAGCGGGATTCCCAGCTCTTGATTCAGCTTGCGGAAGGCATCGCCCAGCATATCCGGCGTAAAGGAGTCGTCCGCTTTTTTGCCATTGGTAATATAGTTGTAGATGACGCGGTAGCGCCCTTTGTCAGCCAGTGCGTTGTAGTCCAGGATGGTGGGCAGCAGAATAGAGTTTGCCACGCCGTGAGCCACATGGAAGAAGCCGCTGACCGGGTGGCTCATGGCGTGGACGTTGCCCAGCTTCGCCCAGGCGAAGGCAATGCCGGCCAGCGTGGAGCCCAGCATCATATTGCAGGCTGCCTCTTCGTCATCCCGGGAGGCCACAAATCGACGAATGTTGCCGCCGATCATCTCCATAGCCTTCTCCGCCATTGCGTCGGTGAAGGGGTTCGCCGCCTTGGAGACATAGGCCTCCAGCGCATGGATAAACGCATCGACGCCGCAGGAGGCCGCTACGCTGGCAGGCAGCGTGATAATCATCTCCGGGTCGATCAACGCATAGCTGGGAATGATGTTGTAGCTGATCACGGCCATCTTGTAGTTAGTTTCAGCATCCGTAATGACGGAGGAGGCTGTCACCTCACTGCCGGTACCGGCGGTGGTGGGGATGGCAATCAGGGGGATGGTGGGGCCGGGCACCTTTCCGCGGCCCACATAGTCGGTCACTTTGCCGCCGTAGGTGGCCAGGATTCCTACTGACTTGGCCACGTCCATGGGGCTGCCGCCGCCCAGGGCCACCACGCACTTGGCGCCGGAGGCTTTGTACTTCTCCAGGGCCGCCTGGACAATGTCAATGGTGGGGTTGGGCTGCACATCCAGGAAGTCCGTATAGTTTACGCCGGCCTCTGTGATGATCTTCTCGACCTTATCTACCACGCCTACGCTCTTGAGCCCGGGGTCGCTGATCAGATACACGGAGTCGCATCCCACTTCTTTGAGAATTTCCGGCAGCTTGCTCAGACAGCCTTTCCCAAAAATGATGTCCTGTGGAATCTTGAAATTAAAATCCTTCATAATATATTCACCCCTGACAAATTTCATTGAAATTAGTTTGGTCCCAACTCTCTTTCCCATTCTCTATTTGAGTTGTCTCTGCCAAATTTGCAAACTCTGGAAGAGTGCTGGAATATGAAAAGGAACTGGGACCAAAATGGTATACAACACGGGCTGCAAATCGCCTTTGTCGATTCAGGCGAAATTACATCATATCCACCAGGAACATAGACAGCGGCCGACAGTAGGTCACTGCAAACAGCACTACGCACAGGGCCAAGAACATGGGCAGTACATTCTTTACCTGCTCCGAGAACACCACGCGCTTGTCGATGCCGTTGGCCACAAACAGGTTGATGCCCAGAGGAGGCGTAATCAGGCCCATGGTCAGGTTCATCACCATCACCACACCGAACTGGACCGGGTCATAACCCAGCTCCATAATCAGCGGGAAGAGAATGGGGGTGTAGATGTAGGTGGAGGCAGTAGTCTCCATGAAGCAGCCGTTAATCAGCAGGATGATGTTGATGATCAGCAGGATGACCACCCAGTTATCCGTCACACCCAGCACCAGGTCAGACAGCTTGGCGGGAACCTGCTGGCGTGTCACGACGAAGGCAAAGATGTTGGCGGTGGCCACAATAAACATGATCATAGCGGAGGTCTTAACCGCCTCAAAGCTGATATCCATCATGTCCTTGAGCTTGATCTCCTTGTAAATCAACAGGGAGGCCAGGAAGCCGTAGACCGCGGCAACTGCAGCGGCCTCAGTGGGGGTGAAGAGGCCGGAATAGATGCCGCCCAGGATAATAATGGGCATCAGGATGGCCCAGATCGCGCTGCAGAACGCTTTCCAAACATCCTTCAAAATGATGCCCTTTCTCCGGGAGCCCCATCCATATTTCTTGGAATAGAAGACGCACAGGATGCACAGGACAATGCCCATCAGGATGCCGGGGATGACGCCGCCGGCAAACAGTTCACTGACGGACTCACCGGTAATCAGGCCATAGTTGACGAAGGGGATGCTGGGGGGGATGATGCAGCCGATAATGCCGCCGGAGGCCGCCAGTGCAGCGGAGAAACCGGCCGGATAGCCATCATCGATCATCTGGGGAATCATAATGCCGCCGATAGCCGCTACTGTGGCCGGCGCAGACCCGGAGATGGCCGCAAAGAACATACAGGCCACCACCGTCACACAGCCCAGAGAACCCGGCAGCCAGCCAAACAGCTCATAGCACAGGTTTACAATCTGCTTGGAAATGCCGCCCTTGCCCATAATGGCGCCCGCCAAAACGAACAGAGGGATTGCAATCAAAACCGTGGAATCCAGCGCAGTAACCATGCGCTGCACTGAAACAAACAGCTGAGATACATTGTCATCCGCAATAAAGGCCGCCATAGGCGCAAAGCCGATACAGACCGCAATTGGGGTGCCAATGACCAGCAGAATAGCCAAAACAACAAATAGGGTGGCGATTACCATATACTTATCTCACCTCATTACGACATTGTAACCTTTCTCTCTACCTTACGCCGACTTCCATCACTCACGGGGATTCAGATACCACTTGTGGCGGAAATTCTGAATCAAAATCTGAATGATGCCCAAAATACTGGTGACTGGGACCACCCCATAAATTACATACATGGGGACCCGAAGGGCCGGGGAGGTCTGTCCGCTGGCCATGATCTGGCTCACCAGGACAAAACCGTAATAAGTGGTTACACACAGGAAAAGAATGGTTATAACATCTGCCAGAATACGGAAATATTTCCGGCTTTTCTCTGGGAAAAACTTCTCTACAAAGACACTCACACCAATGTGGGTTCCATATTTCCAACTGGCTGCAGTGCCGAAGAACGACATATAGACGCACATGTACCGAATGATCTCGTCACTCCAGTTAAAGGAGAAGTGGAACAGATGCCGCAAAATAACGTTCATTACCATGATGACGGCCATGGCCATGATCAGCATACTTGATATAAATTTTGACACCGGTGTTTTGTCAAAGAAATCAATAATTGCCTTCATAAGGTCAAACTACGCCTCCTTTACCGCGGGTCCCCGCCCCGCCGGGAGAAACCGGCCAAGCGGGGACCTGCCTCACACAGCACTTATTGAGCCGCCTTCACTTCTTCCACGGCTGCCTTAAACATATCCACCCACTCGTCGCCGACCTGCTCCCGGATGGCTGCTTCTACGCCCGCAGTGGCGTCCACAAACATCTGCTTCTGCTCATCGGTGGGCTAGTAGACCTGGAGACCATCTGCCTCCATCTCCGCCAGGAAGTCCACCTCGTTCTGCTGGTTGAACTCCCGCTCGTACTGGCAGTACTTGGCGCCGTATTCCTCCATCAGAGCCTGGAGGTCCGCAGGCAGCTTGTTCCAGCAGGCGCTGCTCATAACCACGATGTAGGGGTCATAGATGTGGGGGAAGTAAGTCATGTAATTGACCACTTCGTTAAAGCCCATGGAGTAGGTCAGAGCCACGCCGTTCTCCTGGCCGTCCACAGTGCCCTGCTGCAGAGCGGTAAACAGCTCCGAGAAGGCCACAGGGGTAGCGGAGGCGCCCAGCTCGTTAACCAGTTCCATATGAATATCATTTTCCTGTGTACGGATCTTCAGACCGACCATATCTGCGGGGGTCTGGATCTCACGCACGGAGTTGGAGAACATACGCAGGGAGTTGTCGCACCAGCCCAGGAACTTCCAGCCCGCATCTTCCTCGGTCTGGGCGCCCAGCGCCTGTCCGAACTCTCCGTCGTAGACCGCCCAGCCAGTCTCATAATCCTCAATGAGGTAAGGCATAGAGGCCACGTTCACCGCGTTGCTGAAGCCAGCCACGATAGCGGAGGAAATCACCGCGCAGTCAATGGACCCGAGGGTAATGCCCTCCAGGATCTCACGCTCAGCACCCAACTGAGAGGCGGGGTAATGCTCAATGACAATGCGGCCGTCCGAAGCCTCCAACAGTTCCTCTGCCATCTTCTCTGTAGCCAGAGCAAGACGGTCGTTGGTGGAGGAGGAGTGGGCCCAGGCAATGGTAAACACTTCATCGCTGGTGCTTCCAGAATTTCCACTGGATCCAGAGCTTCCGGAGCTTCCGCTGTTGCCGGTGCCTCCGCAGCCAGCTACGGACAGG
>CALXDF010000120.1 GCA_944386995.1 uncultured Oscillospiraceae bacterium | reverse complement strand
CGCCTATATCGGCGTGTTGCTGCTGCTCTCCGCCCTCTATGAGGTGGCGGCGCGGTCCGTCTGGAAGCGGACGGCGTGGAGAGAAGCCTATTAAACCGCCGGCTGTAACCGGGGCATAGTGTTGCAGTTGCCCCGATTGAAGCCCTCCAGAAAGCGCATGAAAAAACACCCCGGCGCCGAAAAACGGCGCCGGGGTGTTCAGACTGTCAAAAAACCTTTCCCGCGGGAAAGCCTCGCAGAGTTCCTGTGGCCGCTGCCGCAGGAATCCAATGAAAACCCGTCATTTCCGGGGACACCGACCCTCCCCGCGCAGCACAGCTGCGCGGCCTACGCTAAAAATGTGCCACCGGCACATTTTTTTACCGCTGCGGCCTCGGAAAGGACACTTCTCGCGCAAGTTGGATCGACTTTCCCGTCGGGAATTGAGGCCCATCCTGCGTGTTTCCTTCTCAAAAAAGTGGCCTCCGCCACCTTCTTGATACGAAAAAGACCCCGGAGCTGTTTTTCAGCTCCGGGGTCTTTTGACTGTCACAGTGCCTGGCAGCAGTCCACAATCGGGCGGATGGCCGCCCGGTCCGCCATGTCGAAGGAACGGCAGATGGTTTGATAGGCTAAGCTGTCGGGCCCCTCCTTGGCCCGGAGCATCCTCCGGTATACCGCCATCATGGCCCGGTCCACGGTGCCCATCCGCTCATACCGCAGGCCGCCGGGGAGATAGAAAGCGCGCAGCTGCGCCCACTCCTGGGGGGTGAAATTCTGCTCCATGGCCGCCGTCTGGGCCTCTCCCGCCGGGGCGGCGCCGGTGACGAAGAGAATGACGTGCTTCTCCTTCCACTGGGGCAGCTGCTGTTTCAGCCAGCTCTTTCCCATGACGCTGCCTGCGTGGAACCAACTGCCGAAGAGGACCGTGTCGTACTTGAACCAGTCGATGCTGCCGCGCTCCCGGTAGGGGAGGGCGGGACAGTGGAGGTCCTCGGAGAGCCAGGTGGCGTACTGTTGGGTGAAGCCGGTGCGGGAGTGGTAGAGGATGATGGGGGTCATTGGGATGCTCCTTTCTGGTTGTGGTTGGGAATGGGAAGCCCGGCCTGGCCGGCAAAGGCGGTATAGGCCGCCTCCATCTGGCTCTGCAGCTCCTCCAGGGAGAGGTTTCCTCCGGAGGCAGACAGCAGGAACGAGAGGCCCATGGTGTAGATGGTCATGTGGAGGTGGAGGGTTCTAGCATCCGCCTCACCCAGCCCCAGGGAGCTTTGGAGGAAGGCTGCCATTTTGGGGTTGGACTCCTGGGCGCACAGCTCTGCCAGGGAGGACGCCGGCGGGCGGCGGCGGAAGAAGTAGAGGCGGAAGAGGTTCGGCTCCTCCTTGGCGAAGCGGAGGTAGGCATCTCCGGTGGAGCGGAAGAGGGCTTCCGGGTCCACGTGTTCCGCCAGATATTGTCCCAGAAACGCCCCGGCCATTTGGCTGAGATCGCTCCGAAGGGATTCCATATTGTCACAGTAGCTGTAGATGGGCTGGACCGAGCAGCCCAGGCGCTGGGCGATGCTCTTCACCAGCGCCTGCTCCGGCCCCTGCTCCCGGGCGATGGCAAAGGCGGCCTCCAGCACCATTTCCCGGGTGATTTTTTGCTTTGGCATGGGACACCTCAAAATATAAATAATTTATATAAATAGATTATAATAAGGCGAAATGGAATTGTCAAGAGGGACGGCAGATGGACTGAAAGCTTCTCCCTCCCCTGGCAGCAACTTTGGGGTAGACAGCCGGGTATTTTTATGTTTTTATAGGGAAGTAGACAAAACTCCTAGAATTCGATGGAATTCTTAACAAAAAGTTTACGATTTGTATAAGTGATTTTCCGGATGGATATGGTATGATACTATATTGATATAAAATGGAAAATTCTCGGGAGAGATGATAACGCATGACTAGGAATGAGAACAAGCAGCTGTCCCTGGGGATCGACGTGGGCAGCACCACGGTGAAGGTGGTGCTGATGGAGGGGGAGGACATCCTCTACCAGGAGTATCAGCGCCACATGTCCCAGGTGCGGCAAAAGACATTGGAACTGCTGCAGCAGGCGGCCCCCTTCATTGGGGACCGCCCCTTTGCCGTGGCCCTGTCCGGGAGCGCCGGGCTGGGCTTGGCAGAGAGCGTGGGCATCCCCTTTGTCCAGGAGGTATTCGCCACCGGCGAGGTGGTCAAGCGCCTGGAGCCGGACACCGCCGCGGTGATCGAGCTGGGGGGCGAGGATGCCAAGATCATCTTCTTTGACGGCGGCATGGAGGAGCGGATGAACGGCTCCTGTGCCGGAGGCACCGGGGCCTTTATCGACCAGATGGCCACCCTCTTGAACGTCACTGTGGATGAGATGGACAAGCTGAGCCTGCGCCACACCCGCATCTATCCCATTGCCAGCCGCTGCGGCGTGTTCGCCAAAAGCGACATCCAGCCCCTGCTCAACCAGGGGGCCAACAAGGAGGATGTGGCCGCCAGCATCTACCAGGCGGTGGTGAACCAGACCATCGCAGGGCTGGCCCAGGGGCGGAAGATCAGCGGCAAGGTGCTGTTTCTGGGCGGGCCCCTTTACTACTGCAAGGGACTCCGGGAGCGGTTCCAGGAGACGCTGAAACTCAGCGACGAGCAGGCAGTGTTCCCGGAGTACGGCCGTTTCGCTGTGGCCTACGGCGCGGCGCTGTATGCCGTCCAGGCAGGGAAGAGCGTGACAGTGGCGGAGCTTACCGCGGCCATTGAGAAGAGCCTGGCCGAGCGGACGGTGGCAAACCGCCTGCCGCCCCTCTTTGAGAGCCAGACGGACTACGAGGCCTTCTGCAGGCGCCACGCCGGGGCGGATGTGGAGCGGCTGGACATCCGGGAGTACAGCGGCAGGGCATGGCTGGGTATCGACTGCGGCAGCACCACCACCAAGCTGTGCCTGCTGGGCGAGGACAAAGAGTTGCTCTATACATATTACAGCTCCAACAAGGGAAACCCAGTACAGCTGGTAAAGGAGCAGCTGGAGAAGATCTATGACCTTTGCGGGGACCGGGTGAAGATCCTGGGCAGCGCTGTCACCGGCTACGGGGAAGAATTGATCCAGAACGCCTTCGGCGTGGACAAGGGAGTGGTGGAGACCATCGCTCACTACACTGCCGCCAAGTACTTCTGCCCGGAGGTGGACTTCATCCTGGACATCGGCGGCCAGGATATCAAGTGTTTTAAGATTAAAAACGGGGCCATTGATTCCATTATGCTCAACGAGGCCTGCTCCTCCGGCTGCGGATCCTTTATTGAGACCTTTGCCAGGTCCATGGGCTATGACATCGCGGATTTCGCGGAGAAGGGCCTTCACAGCAGGGGGCCGGTGAACCTGGGGAGCCGGTGCACCGTGTTCATGAACTCCTCGGTGAAACAGTCCCAGAAGGACGGGGCCACGGTGGAGGACATCTCCGCAGGCCTCTCCATCAGTGTGGTGAAAAACGCCATCTACAAGGTCATCCGGGCCGGCAGCGCCGATGAACTGGGAGAGCATATCGTGGTTCAGGGCGGTACGTTCTACAACGATGCGGTCCTCCGGGCCTTTGAGCTGGAACTGGGGCGCAATGTCATCCGTCCGGCCATCGCCGGCCTCATGGGGGCCTACGGCGCGGCGCTGTACGCCATGGATGTGGAGGGGAGTACCCTGATCTCGAAAGAGGGGCTGGCCTCTTTTTCCCACACTGCCAAGGCGGCGACCTGCCATGGCTGTGCCAACAGCTGCCGCCTGACCATCAATATTTTTGGAGATGGAAAGCGGTTCATTTCCGGCAACCAGTGCCAGAAAGGCCTGGGCCTGCCGGTGACGTCGGAGCTGCCCAACCTCTACGCCTGGAAGCGGGACGCCCTGGCGTCCCTGGCCCCGGGTGAGGGCACCCGGGGCGCCATTGGGCTGCCTCTGGCCCTGGGGATGTATGAGCTGCTGCCCCTGTGGCACGCCTTGTTCCAGGACCTGGGGTTCCGGGTGGAGGTCTCCGGTCTCTCTACCCGGCGCACCTATGAGAAGGGGCAGTTCTCTATCCCCTCGGACACCGCCTGCTACCCGGCCAAGATCATGCATGGCCACATGGAGGAGCTGCTGGAGCGGAAGGTGGACGCCATCTTCTACCCCTGCCTTACCTACAACGTGGATGAACACGAGAGCGACAACCACTACAACTGCCCGGTGGTGGCGTACTACTCCGAGCTGCTTCACGGCAATATGGACGACCTGAAACAGACGACCTTCCTCTACCCCTTCCTGAACATCAACAACCGCAGGGAACTGGTGAAGGAACTGACCGCCAGCCTTGCCGCCCGTTTCCCGGATATCACGAAAAAGGAGGTCCGCCACGCGGTGGACGCAGGCTTTGCCGCCTACGAGGCCCATATGGATGCCGTACGGCAACAGGGGGAGGCCGCCCTGGCCTATGCCCGGACCCACGGCAAGCGCATCATGATCCTGGCCGGCCGGCCCTACCACATTGACCCGGAGATCGGCCACGGTATCGACAAGCTGGCCAGTGCCCTGGGGTTCGTGGTGGTCAGCGAGGACAGCATTTGCCACCTGGCCGATCCGGTGAATGTTCACGTGCTCAACCAGTGGACCTACCACGCCCGTCTCTACCGGGCAGCCCGGTACGCCGGGGAGCACGCGGACACGGAACTGGTGCAGTTGGTGTCTTTCGGCTGCGGGGTGGACGCCATCACCACCGACGAGGTCCGCTCCATCCTGGAAGAGTATGACAAACTCTACACCCAGATCAAGATCGACGAGATCACCAACCTGGGGGCGGTGAAGATCCGACTCAGGAGCCTGATCGGGGCTCTGGAGGAGAAGGAGCAGCGCCAGAAACAGGCGCGGCAGGAGAAGGAGGCGGTGCTGGCATGAGCAAATCCCAGAGAACATGGGACTACGTCCCCTTTACCGAGGAGATGAAATCCACCCACACCATCCTGGTGCCCAACATGCTGCCCATGCACTTCAAAATCATCGGCAAGGTCATGGAGCGGGAGGGGTACAAGGTGAAGCTCC
>CALXDF010000119.1 GCA_944386995.1 uncultured Oscillospiraceae bacterium | reverse complement strand
GCATACCCCAAGAATATAAAAATGCATCTGCGGAACATGCGACTGTCCCGCAGATGCAAGAAAAACCATCTGCTGCCGCAAATGCGGCCCGGCCCCATAGATTCCTGCCTCAAAATCTGTGGCCTGCTTAGTTTTGACTGCAGCCGCCTCCGGTTGGGGGTGCAACGCAGTGCAGCGTGAATAATAGTATTCTAGCATGTGCCGCAGTATGTGTCAAGGCAGCCGGATCCTGCATGGCGGCGGGCGAGTAAAGCGCCTTTCCGTTGACGCTTTTACTCCTTGCGGCTATAATAATGCGTACCAAAACGGAAGAGAAGCCAGGCGCATAGCCGTATGTATTGCCAAGATGGGGTGCGCTGGGTATTGGAGTATATAAATGGATTATTCCCAATTTAAACTTAAATTTTCCATTCATCTGGACACTCAGCAGGAGGCGGCAGTGCAGGCGGTGGAGGGACCGGCGCTTCTGCTGGCGGTGCCCGGCAGTGGCAAAACCACTGTTTTGGTGACCCGGCTGGGTTATATGCGCTATGTGCAGGGGATCCGGCCTGAGAGTATCCTTACCATGACCTACACTGTGGCAGCCGCCAGGGATATGGAGCATCGTTTTGCCGCCTGCTTTGGAGAAGATGCGGCAAAGCAGATGTGTTTCCGCACCATCAACGGCATATGCAGCCGGATTATCCGTTACTATGAGCAAGTTATGGGCCGATCTGCCTTCCGCCTGCTGGAGGACGGCGGTCAGAAGAGCACCCTGCTGGGGGAGCTCTTCCGAAACCTGACCAACGACTTTGCCACGGAGAGCACTATAAAAAGTATTCAGACCGCCATTACGTATGTCAAGAACCAAATGCTCAGGAGTGAGGAACTGTCCGAAATCCAGGTGGAGGGGCTGAATTTTCCTGCCTTCTATCAGGCCTACTGTAAGGCTCTGCGGGACAGGCAGCTGATGGACTTTGATGATCAAATGGTATATGCGCTCCGGATTCTGCGGCAGTATCCCCAGATTCTGGGCGCAGTGCGGGAGCGGTATCGGTATTATTGCGTGGACGAAGCTCAGGATACCTCGAAAATTCAGCATGCCATTATCCGCCTGTTGGCGGGACAGAACGGGAATCTGTTTATGGTGGGAGATGAGGATCAGAGCATCTATGGATTCCGGGCGGCATACCCCCAGGCACTCACCGAATTTGAGCGGGTCTACCCCAACGCAAAGGTACTGTATATGGAGCAGAATTACCGCTCCACAGAACAGATCGTGGCGGCGGCAGACCGGTTTATCCAAAGGAACCGGGACCGGCACCCCAAGCACATGCGGGCCACCCAGGGGACCGGGCCGGAGATCCGTGAGATCTCAGTCTACGACCGGCAGAAGCAATACCGCTATCTCTGTAAGATGGCAGAGGATTGCAGCATGGAGACAGCCGTACTCTATCGGGACAACGACAGCGCCCTGCCACTGATTGACCTCCTGGATCGGGCGGGTATCCCATACCGCTGCCGCCAGGTGGACAGCCTGTTTTTTACCAATCGGGTGGTGCGGGATATTACGGACATCATCCGCTTCGCCCAAGCGCCGGGTAACGGCGAGTACTTTCTGAACATCTACTACAAGCTGAGGGCGGGCATCAGCCGGGCTCTGGCCCAGGAGGCGGCGGCCCGAGCCGGCACAGCGGGTGAGACCATTTTGGAGTACATCGCATCTTCCGCGGCGGCCTCCTTTTGGACCAGAAAACAGTGCCGCTCACTTCAGACCCATATGAACAACATGCTGAAGGAGCCTGGGGACAAGGCAGTCTACCGCATTGTCCACTTCATGGGCTACGGCAGCTATCTGGAGGAGCGGGGCGGAGATCTGAACAAGGCGGAGATTTTGGAGGCCCTTGGCGCGGAGGAACCCACACCGGGACGGCTTCTGGACCGGCTTGAAGAGCTGCGGGAGATGGTGCAGACGGGGACGGGCAGGCCGGATTGTCCGTTTGCGCTCTCCACCATCCATTCCAGCAAGGGCCTGGAGTATGACCGCGTCATTCTGATGGACGTGGCAGACGGGATACTGCCCAAGTCCTTACCGGAGCGGGGGGCGTCGTCCCAGGAGCGGGACGCCTATGAGGAGGAGCGGCGGCTGTTCTATGTGGCGATGACCCGCGCCAGGAGGGAACTGGATATCGTCACCTTCCGAAAGACAGGTCTGGAGTCTACATTCTCTCTGGAAATTTTCCCGCCCAGGGAGCGGGAAAAAATGCCGGCGAAAAGCGCTGCCGTGGAAAACAGACTGACCAGAGAACAGATATCTCAGCTTTCGGCGGACTATATCCCGGGTACAAGAGTGCGCCACAGAAGCTTTGGAGCCGGAATGCTGGTAAGCCGCAGCGGAGATATCGCCATTGTTGCCTTTGGCAGCGGAGAGGTCAAAAAGCTGGCGCTCTCCACAGCGCTCCGGGCTGGGCAAATAGAACCGGCAGGCGACATTAAAAACGGGATGGAGGGGCTTTAAAGCCCTCCATCCTGTTTTTCCTGTCATGCCCGTTTTCTGTTTGATGGCACGCTCTATATCGCAAAAAGCAAACGAACGGTCATCACGTTCCGGTTTCATAATATCATCTCAACCGATTTTATATTTTATGTCTTGTCTTTTGAACGATGTTTCAGTGCCACTTCTCCATACCAAATTCATAATCCAGTGGTACACTCAACGAAAGAGGTGATTCAATTTGCGAAAAATTCTGATTATAGAGGACGAACCGGATATTCAAGAGCTTTTGGCCACATACCTCCGGGATAGGGGGTATGTGACAGCAACGGCAGGAGATGGCGTGGATGCTATAACGCAATTTCAAAAGGGGAAATTTGATTTAATCCTCCTGGATTTGATGTTGCCAAAAATAGACGGCTTTGGCGTCTGCGAACTGATCCGCCAGCAGTCCCAGGTTCCTGTCCTGATGCTGACCGCTCTGGACGGCGAGGAGCAACAGCTCCGGGGCTTTGGCCTGGACATTGATGACTATGTGACCAAGCCCTTCTCCAT
>CALXDF010000118.1 GCA_944386995.1 uncultured Oscillospiraceae bacterium | reverse complement strand
CATCAGTTTTGGGCGCTCTTGGCTGTGATATGTCCGTCTTTCTCCGCTATTTCCCTGCCGCAGAAACCATGTATGAGGTCTTTGTGGCTCTTGCCATCGGCCTGATCCTGCTGATCTGGATTTGGAGCCTGGTCAAGAACTTCGGACTTGGCCTTGGCACTGAGGCGGAAGATCCCGTGAAACTGAGCATAACAAAAGGACTCGAAACATACACCAGAGGACACAAAACGACCCATTAGCAAAAACCCCATTTTCATTAGCAGACATACCTAAAATCGTTCGATTCCCCCACGGCAAGATGGTTGGAAACACATAGGATAATTGGGAAATTGATTGATTTCACTCCGTAACAATTTTGAATAAAAAACGCCGTGATTTCGCAAAATCACAGCGTTTTTGGCACCCCCGGGCAGGCTCGAACTGCCGGCGTTCCGCTTAGGAGGCGGACCCTCTATCCATCTGAGGTACGGGGGCATATACAGAAATTATTCAGTTATACAAGGCTCCGGGATTCGAACGGTTCGATTGTTAGGAGGCGGTCGCTCTATACAACTGAGCTACAGGGGCATATGCAAAATTATTCAATTGTGCAGTTCCGGTGGATGAGAGATCGCCGGATGTTAGGAGGCGGTCGCTCTATACAACTGAGCTACAGGGGCAGATTCAGACTGCGGCGGGGTACGCCGGCGGCAGTCTCCGGGCCGAAGTCGGGACAGATTAGCAGTAACAACTGGAATATTGTACTCAAAAAATGAAAAATTGTCAACATTGTAAATTGTCAACGGGCAAAAATTGTAATACAATACTAAAGTTGTGAAAAGAGACTTTTTCAGAAGAAAAGAGCGTATTTTAACAGATACAGCGCAGGGAACGGCGCTGCATGACCGCCCAGTCCCCTCCCAAGAGGACAAATTTTTCAGATAAAAGGGCATCTGCCGGCCCAGGCGGTCAAAAGGAATGGACACACGCCATGGCATGGCCCAATTCTACAGGGCTTTCCATGGAGCTGCCGATCAAAAAGGAGAAGATGCTTATGCAGGATCAACACTTGAGAAACGTTGCTATTATCGCCCACGTGGACCACGGTAAGACCACGCTGGTGGATCAGATGCTCAAGCAGGGCGGAGCCTACCGCGAGAACCAGGAGGTTGTGGACCGCGTCATGGACTCCGGCGACCTGGAGCGGGAGCGGGGGATCACGATCCTAGCCAAAAATACTGCTATCCAGTATGGCGACACGAAAATCAACATTGTAGACACCCCGGGCCACGCCGATTTCGGCGGCGAGGTGGCGCGCATTTTGAAGATGGTCAACGGCGTTATCCTGCTGGTGGATGCCGCAGAGGGTCCCATGCCCCAGACCCGCTTTGTGCTCTCCAAGGCGCTGGAGCTTGGCCATCGGGTCATTGTGGTGGTCAACAAGATCGACCGCCCGGACCAGCGCATCCACGAGGTCATTGATGAAGTGCTGGAGCTGCTGCTGGATCTGGATGCCACGGATGAGCAGCTGGACAGCCCCATGCTCTTCTGCTCGGCCCGCCAGGGAATCTGTTCCTATTCCCCCGACGACCTGGGCACGGACTTAAAGCCCCTGTTTGACACCATTCTGGAGTATATCCCCGCTCCGGAGGCGGATGTAGACCAGCCCTTCCAGATGCTGGTCAGCTCCATTGATTATAACGAGTTTGTGGGCCGGATCGCCATTGGCCGGATTGAGCGGGGTGTGATTCGTCAGAATCAGGAGATTGCCGTGTGCAACTATCACGACCCCGACGCCGCTCCCCGCAAGGCTAAGGCTACGGCCATTTATGAGTTTGAAGGTCTGGGGCGCAAGGCGGTCACCGAAGTTACCGCCGGCAACATTATTGCCATGAGCGGCATCGGGGACATCACCATCGGCGATACCATCTGTGATCCCAGCGCGCTGGAACCCATTGAGTTTGTAAAGATCTCCGCGCCCACCATGGAAATGACCTTCTCCGTCAACGACTCCCCCTTCGCCGGGCGGGAGGGGAAATTCGTCACTTCCCGGCAGATCCGGGACCGTCTGTTCCGGGAGACGCTGCGGGACGTGTCCCTGAAGGTCAGCGAGATTGAGGGGTCTACGGATGCCTTCAATGTGGCGGGCCGGGGCGAGATGAGTCTCTCCATCCTGATTGAGACCATGCGCCGGGAAGGCTACGAGTTCCAGGTCTCTCCGCCCCGTGTCCTTTACCAGGAGATCGACGGGAAGAAGTGCGAACCCATTGAGCGCCTGGTGGTGGACGTGCCCAGCGACAGTGTCGGCGCTGTGATCGAGAAGATCGGCTCCCGTAAGGGCGATCTGGTGGAGATGACCCCCGTTGGTGAGCGGATGAAGATCGAGTTCCTGGTGCCCTCCCGGGGCCTTTTCGGCTACCGCAACGAGTTTTTGACCGACACCAAGGGAGAGGGCATCATGGCCAGCGTCTTTGACTCCTACGCCCCCTTCAAGGGCGAGCTGAGCCGCCGGAACACCGGCTCTCTGGTGGCCTTTGAGACCGGCGAGAGCATTACCTACGGCCTCTATAACGCCCAGGAGCGCGGCGCCCTGTTCATTGGCCCCGGCGTGCCTGTATATGCCGGCATGGTGGTCGGTGTGAGCCCCAAGCAGGAGGATATCACGGTCAACGTCTGCAAGAAAAAGCAGCTGACCAACATGCGGGCCAGCGGCAGCGACGACGCCCTGCGCCTGGTTCCCCCCCGCCAGCTCTCCCTGGAGCAGTGCCTGGAGTTCCTGGCTGACGACGAGCTGCTGGAGGTCACCCCCAAGAGCCTGCGCATCCGTAAGAGCATTCTGGATCACGAGAAGCGGATGAAGGCCGTCATGAAAAACCGCAAATAATCAGGAAACCTGCCCGGACAGTAGTCCGAGCAGGTTTCACAATTTTGCATGGGAAGTTTTGGATAATTTGCCCGGGAACCTTCTCTCAATCTCCCCGTCTAATCCAGTGAACAGCGGTACAGGATACCGCGGACAAACAAAAAGGACGGTGTTTTTGATGAAGAAAAGGAATTTCTCCAGTATATTGCTGGCCTCGCTGTTCGCGGTGCTGCTGTGTATCCCGACGGCCGCCGGCAGCGTGTCCGCATCCAGCTCCGCAGTGCAGGCCCCCACCTGTGTGTGGGGAACACTGACCAGGCAGGAGGACGGCGGCCTGCTTCTCCAGAACGACAGCGAAGGTGCCCCCTATCCTGAGATTATCCTTCATGGGGAGAGCATCCTGTTCCTGGATGCGGTCACCGGTGAGGAGATCTCCCAGGACACAATCCGCGACGGCAGCACGGTCTACGCCTATATCGGTTCTGCTGTGACTGCCAGCCTGCCGCCCCACGCCACAGCGCATTTGATTCTGGCAAATCTGCCGGAGGACTTCGGTGCCCCCCAATATGTCCAGATTTCTTCCGTGACGCCTGCCGCAGAGGGGGAAAGCACGGAAACGGCAGCGCTGACCCAGGTGGAGTTTACAACCACGAGCGGTATAACGCTGACGGCTGCGGGTGAGACGACGCTTTCACGCTTCCGGTCTGAGGATGCGGTCCGGTTGGAGGATCTGGTGCCTGGAACCTGGCTTCTGGTCTGGTCCAACAGCAAGGGAACGCCGGAGCGGGTGATGGTGTTCGACAATACCTATCGAGGCTATGTGGCCTGCGGGAAAGACGGGGTTGTCTCTGTCAACGGCGTGCCTCTCTCCCAGCGGGCCAAGACTGCGGGAGACAGCCTGGCCCTGCTGCCTGTTCGGGCGGTGTCGGAGGCCCTGGGTCTCAGCGTTACCTGGGCGGACCGCCAGGCGAGCGTTTCCGAGGGCAGCGCCACCCTGCTTACGGTGGCACCTGATGCGGCAGGAGATATTTGCGTCCTGGAAGATGGTACTTTGTACTTGGATGCCGGCATACTGGCAAGGGAATTGAACCTGTTCCAGGCGGGATGAGCGTGAACGATGCTGCGGGAGGGACGGAATCCGTCCCTCCCGCTTTTGCTATCGCCATTCCAGCCACAGGCCCAGCGCCGCCTCCAGCACCAGAATTACCGGGAATCCCCAGCGGAAATACCAGTGACGGGTCTTGTGATGGAAGAGGAACATCCCCGCTGTCCCTCCCAGGGCGCCGCCCAGAAGTGCCAGCAGGAACAGACGCTTCTCCGGAATCCGGCGCCTGCCGGGCTGTTTCGCGCGCCGTTTGTCCCAGCCCATGGCGAAAAAGGCCGCCAAATTGACCGCAGTCAGATACACGGTCAGCAGGCCGCACGGCGTCAAAAGCAATTCCATCCTGCTGCAGGCCCCCTTTCCTCTCTGCATTTCTCTATCATGGCGGAAAAGTTCCCCGCTGTCAAGGAACTTTTTTGCGGCGTCCCGTTTCAATCCAAATTGTGACGGCTCAAAGGCTGCCGGTTTCACCAAATAACAAGCTTGCCTGGAGCGCAGCTGTGCTGGATGCCCTGTCATACCTTGCCAAAGATATTTTCGCACTGTAAAATGGTTATTAAAATACAGATCTACACTCCGCAGATATACAAAACTCTACGCCCCGTGTGTGGCAATTAAGCTTCTGATGATCTATCATGCAGGCAGGAAGGAGGTAAATGGATGGATCAAATCCGAATCGGCAAATTCATCGCTGCGTCAAGAAAATCGAAGGGCCTCACCCAAAGGCAGCTGGCCGACGCGCTTTCCATCAGCGACAAAACAATTTCCAAATGGGAGTGTGGAAAGGGGCTTCCGGAGGTTTCTCTTATGCTGCCGCTGTGTGCGGCACTGGAGCTTACGGTCAACGATTTGCTTTCGGGCGAAAGGGTTTCCGAGGTAGATTACCAAAAGAAAGCGGAGAGAAACATGATGAATCTAATGAAGGAAAACGAAGAAAACAGGAAAAGAATGGCGCTGTCGATTATTACCGTCGCAATCACGGTCATCGCTGTATGCGCCCTGCTGGTAATCACGTCCTATATTGACCTGCCTGCGGTGGTACGAATCCTGCTGCTTGTGTTCTCTGCTGCAGTAGGGGCAGCGGGGATTGCGGCGGCCGCAATGCTTGAGATAAAAGCCGGTTATTTTGAATGTCCATATTGCGGGGAGCTCTTTGTTCCAGGTATGAGTGAATATATCAAAAGCTATCACACGTTTACAAAACGCAGATTGACCTGCCCTGAATGCGGTAAAACGGGAATGTGCAGGCATCGTGTCACACGGTAGATCTTACATCTCCGATAATCGCAAAGTTGACCGAAGCGGTTCGTCGACATGGCTCCCTCTATTTTCAAATGCCGGAGGGAGCCACGTTTTTATTTTGAATTTACCACGGAATCGCCATTTTCTGAAATTCTCTCCCCCGAAAGGGGAGTTTGCGGCCTTTTCCGGCAAAACCACTTGTAAAATACCGGCAATGGCGATATAATATTTTTACTTGTGAAAATACCACAATTTCAGAGTGATACAGGTGAATCATATGGAAAGAACAAAGATCGCGGCGATCTACGCCGACAGCGAGACCCTGGGCGGTAAGACCGTCACCGTCAGCGGCTGGGCCCGGACCATCCGGGACATGAAGACCTTCGGCTTTATCGAGCTCAACGACGGGTCCTGCTTTAAAAACCTTCAGGTCGTCATGGACGCAGGCGTTCTCGCCAACTATAAGGAGATCGCCTCTCAGAACGTGGGAGCCGCTCTGACGGTGGTGGGCACCGTGGTGCTGACGCCGGAGGCAAAGCAGCCCCTGGAGGTAAAGGCCGATTCCATCGCGGTGGAGGGTCCCTCCACCCCGGACTATCCCCTGCAGAAGAAGCGCCACAGCGTGGAGTTCCTGCGGACCATCCAGCATCTGCGTCCCCGGACCAATTTGTTCTCCGCCGCTTTCCGGGTGCGCTCTGTGGCCGCCCACGCCGTCCACTGCTTCTTCCAGGACCGGGGCTTCGTCTACGTGAACACCCCTATCATCACCGCCAGCGACTGTGAGGGAGCCGGCGAGATGTTCCAGGTGACCACTCTGGACCTGGAGAATGTGCCCAAGAATCCTGACGGCACTGTGGACTACGCCCAGGACTTCTTCGGCAAGCGGGCCAGCCTCACCGTCTCCGGCCAGCTCAACGCCGAGAACTTCGCCATGGCCTTTGGCGATGTGTATACCTTCGGCCCCACCTTCCGGGCGGAGGCCTCCAATACCCAGCGCCACGCCGCGGAGTTCTGGATGATCGAGCCGGAGATGGCTTTCTGCGACCTGAAGGGCGACATGGATGTGGCTGAGGCCATGATCAAGTATATCATCAGCACCGTGCTGGAAAAGTGCCCGGAGGAGATCAACTTCTTTAACTCCTTCGTGGACAAGGGCCTGAAGGAGCGGCTGGAGCATGTGGCCAGTTCCGACTTCGGCCGGGTGACCTATACCGATGCGGTGGAGATCCTCAAGAAAAACAACGATCACTTTGACTACAAGGTGGACTGGGGCTGCGACCTCCAGACCGAGCACGAGCGCTATCTCACGGAGCAAGTATTAAAAAAGCCTGTGTTTGTCACCGACTATCCCAAGGAGATCAAGGCCTTCTACATGCGCCTCAACGACGACGGGAAGACCGTGGCTGCCTGTGACTGCCTGGTGCCGGGCATCGGGGAGATCATCGGCGGCAGCCAGCGCGAGGAGCGTCTGGATGTGCTGGAGAACCGCATCAAGGAGCTGGGGATGGACGTGAAGGACTACTGGTGGTACCTGGACTTGCGGCGTTACGGCGGCTGCAAGCATGCGGGGTACGGCCTGGGCTTTGAGCGGATGGTCATGTACCTCACCGGAGTCAGCAACATCCGCGACGTGCTGCCCCATCCGAGAACGGTGGGCAATGCGGAATTTTAATGGATTGCTAACCGACCTGAGAGAAGAGGGCTGCGGCCCTCTTCTTTTTCGCTCCCGCTTTTAGAAATTGAAAAAAGGTTGCCCCGGGGGGTGCAACTTTAAGCCGGTACACAGGATCTGTGTACCGGCTTTTTTTCATCGCTGAAAAGTGCATCCCGCTTTCCGGCGAGAAAAACGCCCCTCTGCGCGCACGGCGTTCCGCCGCATACCGGAGGGGCAAGAAGTATTTTGCCCGCGCACATGTCGCGGGCAAAACAAAAAGGCCGGCAAATTCCGACAACAGAAAGGATTATTCGGCATGGATTATACAGATAATTATCAGCTCCCCCAGTGGGTGGAGTCCGACCGCATCCTCCGCACCGACTTCAACAGCGCCTATCAGAAACTCGACGCCGCCCTGGACGGCATCCAGGCGGAGGTGGATGCCAATGCCCTGTCCACCGCCGCCGCCCTGTCAGAAAAGGGCAACTGCCAGCTCTACACCGCCACCTACGTGGGGAACGGCCTGTACGGGGACAGCCATAAAAACATCCACACCTTTCCTGGCAGCCCCCTGGCAGTGCTGATCGGCGAGTGCGGCGGCAGCGGCATTTTCCTGGTGGCCCTGCGGGGGATGCAGCAGA
>CALXDF010000117.1 GCA_944386995.1 uncultured Oscillospiraceae bacterium | reverse complement strand
TTAAGTTAGGAGAAACAAGTATATGCCGAGAAAGGTATCTCTGGAAAACACAAGAAACATCGGCATTATGGCTCACATCGATGCAGGAAAGACCACCACAACGGAGCGAATCCTGTATTATACCGGCGTTAATTACAAGATCGGTGAGACCCATGATGGTACCGCCACCATGGACTGGATGGAGCAGGAGCAGGAGCGCGGCATTACGATTACCTCTGCCGCCACGACCTGCTACTGGAAGGGGACCAAAAATCAGTTCCCCCAGACCCGCATCAATATCATCGATACCCCGGGCCACGTGGACTTCACCGTAGAGGTGGAGCGTTCCCTGCGCGTGCTGGACGGCTCTGTCACCGTCATGTGCGCAAAGGGCGGCGTGGAGCCCCAGTCTGAGACGGTATGGCGCCAGGCGGACCACTACAAGGTCCCCCGGATGATTTACGTCAACAAGATGGACATCATGGGCGCAGACTTCTATAATGTTCTGCGCATGATTGATGAGCGTCTCAAGTGCAACGCCGTTCCCATTCAGCTGCCTATCGGCAAGGAGGCGGATTTCCGCGGCATCATCGACCTGGTGGAGATGGACGCGGATGTCTACTACGACGAGCTGGGCAAGGACATGCGTGTAGAGCCTATTCCCGATGACATGATGGAGTTGGCAAAGGAATACCACGAGAAAATGCTGGACGCAGTATCCATGTTCGACGATGAGATCATGGAGATGTACCTGGAAGGCAAGGAGATTCCCACCGACAAGATCCGCAAGGCGATCCGTCAGGCAACCGTTGCAAACGAGATGGTTCCGGTCACCTGCGGCACGTCTTACCGCAACAAGGGCGTGCAGAAGCTGCTGGACGCCATTGTGGACTACATGCCCTCCCCTGTGGATATCCCCCCCATCAAGGGTGTCAACCCCAAGACCGACGAGGAGGACGAGCGTCCTGCCGACGACAATGCCCCCTTCTCCGCCCTGGTCTTCAAAATCGCCACCGATCCGTATGTGGGTCGTCTCAGCTTCATCCGGGTGTACTCCGGTGTGCTGAACACCGGCAGCGCCGTGCTCAACTCCACCAAGAGCCAGAAGGAGCGGATCGGCCGCATCCTGCAGATGCACGCCAATCACCGTGAGGATATTGAGACCGTTTACTCCGGCGATATCGCCGCCGTGATCGGTTTGAAGAATTCCACCACCGGCGATACCCTGTGCGATGAGAAGCACCCCATCATTCTGGAGTCCATGGAGTTCCCCGAGCCCGTGATCCGCGTGGCCATTGAGCCCAAGACCAAGGCCGGCCAGGAGAAGATGGGCATTGCCCTGATGAAACTGGCCGAAGAGGACCCCACCTTCAAGACTTACACCGACGAGGAGACTGGTCAGACCATCATCGCCGGCATGGGTGAGCTCCACCTGGAGATCATCGTAGACCGCCTGCTGCGTGAGTACAAGGTGGAGGCCAACGTGGGCGCGCCCCAGGTGGCCTATAAAGAGACCATCAAGAAGGCTGTCCAGCAGGAGACCAAGTATGCCCGTCAGTCCGGCGGTAAGGGCCAGTATGGTCATGTGAAGATCCGTCTGGAGCCCAACGAGTCCGGCAAGGGCTATGAGTTTATTAATGAAGTCGTGGGCGGCGCCATTCCCAAGGAGTATATTCCTGCGGTAGACGCCGGTATCCAGGGGGCCATGCAGTCCGGCGTGTTGGCCGGTTACCCGGTGGTGGACGTGAAGGTCACCCTGTATGATGGCTCCTACCACGAGGTGGACTCCTCTGAAATGGCTTTCAAGATCGCCGGTTCCATGGCGTTCAAGGAGGGCTGCCAGAAGGCGGACCCCACCCTGCTGGAACCCATCATGAAGGTCTGTGTTATCGTCCCCGAGGAGTATATGGGCGACGTTATCGGCGATCTGAATGCCCGCCGCGGCCAGATCCAGGGCATGGAGGCCCGGACCGGTGCTCAGCAGATCGACGCTTTCGTTCCCCTGAGCGAGATGTTCGGTTACGCCACGGATCTGCGTTCCCGTACCCAGGGCCGCGGCCAGTACACCATGGAGCCCTCTCACTATGTGGAAGTGCCCAAGAACATCCGCGACAAGATCATCGACCAGCGCAACGGCGGAAGAAAGATCTGACCGCCCCCAGGAAGTGGGAAAATTGTGTTGCAATTCCTATGCAAATAGGGTAAAATGGAGGCGTTATGACGATGACGCTCCAAAGAACCATTTGAATTGAAATTGATAGGAGGATTTTCCAAATGGCTAAGCAGAAATTTGAGAGAACCAAGCCCCATGTCAATATCGGCACCATCGGCCACGTGGACCACGGCAAGACCACGCTGACCGCTGCCATCACCAAGTGGCTGGCCATGCAGGGCAAGGCCCAGTACACCGACTACTCCAGCATTGATAAGGCTCCTGAGGAGCGCGAGCGCGGCATTACCATCAACACTGCCCACGTGGAGTATGAGACCGAGAAGCGTCACTATGCCCACGTTGACTGCCCGGGCCACGCCGACTATATCAAGAACATGATCACCGGCGCCGCTCAGATGGACGGTGCAATCCTGGTCATCGCCGCTTCCGACGGCCCCATGGCCCAGACCCGTGAGCACATCCTGCTGGCCCGCCAGGTGGGCGTGCCCGCTATCGTTGTTTTCCTGAACAAGTGCGATCAGGTGGACGATGAGGAGCTGCTGGAGCTGGTGGAGATGGAGGTCCGCGAGCTGCTGAGCACTTATGAGTTCCCCGGCGACGACATCCCCATCATCCGTGGCTCCGCTCTGAACGCTCTGGTGTGCGAGTCCCAGGATCCCAATGCTCCCGAGTATGCCTGCATCAAGGAGCTGATGGATGCTGTTGACGATTATATCCCCACTCCTGCCCGTAACGACGACCTGCCCTTCCTGATGCCCGTGGAGGACGTGTTCACCATCTCCGGCCGCGGCACCGTGGCTACCGGCCGTGTGGAGCGTGGTACTCTGAAGCTTTCCGAGGAAGTTGAGATTGTTGGCCTGAGCGATGAGAAGCGCAAGACCGTCGTCACCGGTATCGAGATGTTCCACAAGCTGCTGGATGTGGCTGAGGCCGGCGATAACATCGGCGCTCTGCTGCGCGGCGTTGCTAAGAACGAGGTGGAGCGCGGCCAGGTTCTGGCTAAGCCCGGCTCCATTCATCCCCACACCAAGTTCGTTGGCCAGGTGTACGTGCTGACCAAGGACGAGGGTGGCCGTCACACCCCCTTCTTCAACAACTATCGTCCCCAGTTCTACTTCCGTACCACCGACGTGACCGGCGTCATCACCCTGCCCGAGGGCACTGAGATGTGCATGCCTGGCGACAACGTGGACATGAAGGTTGAGCTGATCACCCCCATCGCCATTGAGAAGGGCCTGCGTTTCGCTATCCGTGAGGGTGGCCGTACCGTGGGTTCCGGCGTGGTTATTGAGATCGAGGACAAGTAATTTCCTCTCTGTGATCTGCAGGAAAGGGCGCACCGGTAATTTACCGGTGCGCCCTTTTATAGGATTTGCCTGCTGCCGGGGAAGGGAAAACCGGCGCAGGAAAAGCCATTTTCCTGTAATCCCGGCTGCGAACGGACACTGACGCTTTTGTCAGTGTCCGTTTCTATCTGCAATGCTGCGGGAGCGGTGCTGCACGGGCAGAGAGGGAATGGCCCCTCCTGCCGTTCTGATTCCATGGGACGTGAGTCCCGTTATGTGGCGGGGAATTGCAGCGTAGCCACAAATCCCTGGTCCCCATAGCAGAGTATATCCCCTGCGATCACCGTGTCTCCGCAAAGGTACAGGTCTGCCTGAACGTCCTCAGGATGCCCGGGATAGTTTTGGATCGCATAACTGTAGCGCTTGACCTGCATGCCGGCGTATGGGACCAGGTCGAAGCCCTGCTCCAGTTGGAGCTGGTTGTACTCTTCATAGGCTGCGTTCAGCGGCTGGGGCAGGGAAAATGTCAATGTTTCAGTGGGGACTCCGTCTGTTTCCCAGCCCAGACTCTCCAGATAGGCCGCCCGCTCCTGGTCTGTGGCGGCAATGACAGCCTCCGCACCAGGGGAGGAGGCGCCCTTGAAGTGACTGACCAGCAGGATGACGGCAATGAGCACCACCCCTAGAGCTCCTGCCCAGCAGGTGATTTTTTTGGGGTCGAATTTGGCAGATACGATGAACATAGCATCCCTCCTCACTGATTCCTATTCCCTTTCTTGAAAAAATATGATACCATTGTCCCAATACTACTGAAAAAGGGGGGAGAACCGTGTCGCTGGAGCGCCTGGATAAAGTCCTTGCATCAACCGGCCGATGGTCCCGGCGGGAGGTGCGGAATCTGATCAGGGAGGGCCGAGTTCTGGTGGACGGCCTTCTGCCTGCCGGGGCGGAGGAAAAAGTGGAGCCGGAGACGGCCTGCATCACGGTGGACGGGGAGAACCTGGGCTACCGGCGGTATACCTACATTTTGCTCAATAAGCCGGCGGGACTCCTCTCTGCTACGGAGGACACCCGCCAGCGAACTGTGCTGGACCTGCTGCCGCCGGAATTTCGCCGGATCGGCCTGTTCCCGGTGGGCCGGCTGGACAAGGATACCCGCGGGCTCCTGCTCCTGACCAATGACGGCGCACTGGCGCACTCGCTGCTCTCCCCAAAGCGCCATGTAGACAAAGTGTATGAAGCCTGGCTCTCTGCACCGGCAGACGCGGAGGATGTGGCGGCCTTTGCATCGGGAATCTCCCTTGGAGACACCAGATGTTTGCCCGCCGGACTGGAGATTGGGACAGATCCTGTCCATGTGTTCGTCACATTGCACGAGGGTAAATTTCACCAAATCAAGCGTATGTTTATTAGCAGGGGTAAGACGGTTTTATCCCTGCGCCGGATAGCGATGGGAACGCTTCAATTGGACACGTGCCTCAGCGAGGGAGAATACCGGTATTTATCGGAACAGGAAATTGCTGAATTGAACACAATCAAGCAGAAATAAGAACAATCTAACACTTTGCCTAAAAAGTATCGATAAAATTTGTGAAAAAAAGAAAAAATGTCTTGCATTATAGTGGGGGGACCGGTATAATGTAGAGAGAATAGTCATATTGCACAAAGTCCGCAGTAGAGAGACAGATAGAGAAGATACCGTGTTGGAGATCCGATGGGAGGATTTGTGTATGTCGGGTAGAATTTTTCAGAATGTTGTCCTGCAGATTAAGGAGACTACCGATAAGGTGGTGGGCGTGCTGGACGGGGAAGGGACCGTCATCTCCTGCAGCGACCTGGGCCTGATCGGCAACAAGTGGCCGGAGTATGTGGATCCCATTGCCCATGCGGAGGGACGCTGCTTCTCCTATCAGGGCAAGTCTTTCAAAGCGCTGGGCGGATGGGGGACCCAGTTTGACTACGCGGTGTTTGTCCTGGCGGACGACGATGTGGGCAGAGCGGTTTGCTCGGTGGCCAGCGTCTCACTGAACGGGGCCAAGGCCTACTATGAAGAGAAGCACGACCGAGGGTCCTTTATCAAGAACATCATCTCCGACAATATCATGCTGGGGGATATCTACATGCGGGCCAAGGAACTCCATGTGGACCCGGAGGTGCCGCGGGGGGTATTCGTGATCCGGAATCTCAACGAGGAGGATTCGGTCCACCTGGATGTGATCCAGAGCCTCTTCCCTGACCGCCAGACGGACTTTGTGCTGAATGTGGATGATGTGGATGTGGCCCTGATCCACCAGCTCTCCGACAGCGGCGAGAAGGAGCTCAACCGCATTGCGGCCACGGTGGAGGAGGCCCTGCGGGAGGGTAGCGAGAGCCGGGTGGTGGTCGGCATCGGCACGGTGGCAAATCACCTGCGGGACTTGGCAAAGTCATATAAAGAAGCCCAGATCGCCATCGAGGTTGGCAAAGTCTTTGATACAGAGAAATATGTCATCAACTATGAGAATTTGGGCATCGGCCGGCTGATCTACCAGCTGCCTGCCACCATGTGTGAGATGTTCCTGATGGAGGTGTTCAAGAAGAACCCCATCGACGCGCTGGATCAGGAGACTCTGTTTACCATCCATAAGTTCTTTGAAAACAATTTGAATGTGTCGGAGACGGCCAGAAAGCTGTTTGTCCACCGTAACACTCTGGTGTATCGCCTGGAGAAAATCAAGAAGCTGACCGGGCTGGATCTGCGGGAGTTCGATGACGCCATTACCTTCAAGGTGGCGCTGATGGTCAAGAAGTACCTGACCAGCCGCGGGATTGACGCATAAGAGACCGCCAGAATTGCGCTGGATACGAGAGGCCTCCGGAATGTTCCGGAGGCCTCTCTGCGCGGAAAGGGGGATCTGATAGAAAAATTTCCAAAAATTTACATAACAACGCCGTTCATAGTTTGTTCACGACTTCTCCCTTGACGGGCTTCCCTTTTTCGACTAAAATAAACCCGATATAGTCCTTGTTTTTTTGTTGTTTTACGTTTACATAAATCTATGCGCGGGATGGGAGAAATATGATCCGATTAACAGATGTTATAAAGGAATATTCCAATGGGACCAGAGCCCTGAACGGCTTGGACCTGGAGATCAAAGATGGGGAATTTGTGTTTCTGGTGGGGCCCTCCGGCTCC
The DNA here is from genome assembly GCA_944386995.1 of uncultured Oscillospiraceae bacterium. GTDB lineage: Bacteria > Bacillota > Clostridia > Oscillospirales > Oscillospiraceae > CAJFPI01. Next base: position 10,462 of record CALXDF010000117.1, on the reverse strand, counting down.
GGAAAGTCCACCATCATCAAGCTGCTCACCGGTGAAGTGGTGCCAACGGAGGGGCGCGTTATGGTCAACGGCTTCAGCCTGACGAACATTGCCGAGTGGCAGATCCCTTATATGCGGCGGACACTGGGGGTTATTTTCCAGGATTTCCGGCTGATTGAGAATAAGACGGTCTACGACAACATGCTCTTCGCCATGCGGGTGGTGGGAGCCACACCAAAGGAGATCAAAAAGCGCATCCCGTATGTGCTGCGCCTGGTGGGTCTGGAAACCAAGCAGAGCCGCCTGCCCAATGAGCTCTCCGGCGGTGAGCAGCAGCGTGTGGCCATTGCCCGGGCCCTGGTGAACAACCCCTCAACCATCATTGCCGATGAGCCCACCGGAAACCTGGACCCGGCCCGCTCACTGGAAATCATGACGCTTCTCAAGCGTATCAACGAATTGGGAACCACGGTGCTGGTGGTGACCCATGAGCGGGATCTGGTCAACCGCTTTGACGAGCGGGTGGTCATGCTGGACCGGGGGCGTGTGATCAGTGATGCTGTGGGGAAGTATGGGGTGAAAGCCAATGCGTGAGAAAAACAAAAATAAGAACCACGATTTTATATATTTCATAACCGAGGGCATTTCCAACATGTTTACCCACGGTTTTATGTCGTTCGCCGCCATCGGCATCACGGTGGCATGCCTGCTCATCATGGGGACATTCTCCCTGGTGGCAGTGAACGCCGATGCCACGCTGAGCAAGCTGGAGGATGAGAACCAGGTGCTGGCCTTTGTGGAAGAATCTCTGACAACTGCCCAGGCAAGAGCACTGAGGGACGACATCCTTGCGGTGCCGAATGTGGCTGGCGTTGAGTTTATCAGCCGGGATCAGGCATGGGAGGACTACATCGCCGACTTCCCGGAAATCGGGGAGCTGGCCGGGGATGAGATGGACTCCTCCACTTTGCGCGACCGGTATGCGATTTATATGGACGATCTGTCCCAAATGGCAGATACGGCGGAGGCGATTCGCCAGATCCCGGGCATTGCGCGGGTGAATGCCTACGAGGAGCTCAGCGACGGGTTTATTACCCTGCGCAACATTGCCACCATCATCAGTGTGACCCTGATTGCTATTTTGTTCCTGGTATCGGTGTTCATCATTGCCAACACCATCAAGCTCACCACCTTTGACCGGCGGGAAGAGATTGCCATCATGAAGATGGTGGGGGCCACCAACGGCTTTATCCGCTGGCCCTTTGTCTATGAGGGCCTGCTCATGGGCCTGCTGTCGGCGCTGATCGCTTTCTTCCTCCAGTGGGGGCTCTACCACTTGGTTACCAGCGGGATCTCTACCAATGACCTCTTTTCCATCATTCAGATTGTGCCCTTCAGCAGCTTGTGGGGCGCCGTGGCCCTGGTCTTTGCGGGAGCGGGCATTTTCATCGGCGTGGGCGGAAGCCTCTCCGCCATCCGGCAGTTCTTGAAGGTTTGAGAGGAGGCGTCCATGAAGAAACGGATATTCCGGGGACTGCGTACCCTGCTGTTTGTACTGCTGGCGGCTGCATCGCTGCAGCTGGATCTGGTGGCACCGGCGGTCCAGGCGGTAACGCAGGCGGACATTGACGCGCTGCAGGACGACGCCGATGAGTTGAGCGAGCAGCGGGCGGAACTGGAGAACCAGCTGGAGGCTCTGGCCGATGACAAGAGCCAGGCGCTGGCACGCAAGAATCTGCTGGACAGTCAGATCGCCGCCACCAGCGCACAGATTGCCAACGTGGAGGCCCAGATTGCCCAGTACAATACACTGATTACCCAGACTCAGGGGGAACTGGACCAGGCGGAGGCGGACGAGGCTCACCAGATGGAGGTGTTCCGCCAGTGTGTCCGGGCCATGGAGGAGGGGGGGACCATCTCCTACTGGTCGGTGTTGTTCAATGCCGCGGATTTTGCGGACTTGCTGGGCCGCCTGGACGCGGCCAATGAGATCATGGAGTTCCGCCAGAGTGTAGTAGATGATTTGCGGGCTCTGCAGGAGGAAATTGCCGCCAAGAAAGCGGATCTGGAGACCCAACGCGCCAGCCAGCAGGAGGCCAAGGAGACATTGGAGGCCACCCGGGCGGATTTGGATCAGCAGCGCGCGGAGGCAAACGCACTGGTAGCGGAGATTCAGAGCAACGAAAATGAGTATCAGGATGCTCTGGATGAGATCGAGGCGGAAGAGGAGGCCATCCAGGCGGAGATCGTTCGCTTGAGCCGGGAACTGGCGGCAGCCAGCGGGGACACCGATGTGGCCTTGGGGGGCTACATCTGGCCTGTATCCAGCCGGCGGATTACCTCCCCCTTCGGCAACCGGAACACCGGGATCCCTGGTGCTTCTACCAACCACAAGGGTGTGGATATCGGCGGTGTGGGGTACACCAGCGAGGTACATGCCGCCAAGGCCGGAACAGTCATCGTTTCTCAGCGCAGCAGTTCCTATGGGGAGTATGTGGTGGTGTCCCACGGCAGCGGCAACACCACCCTCTACGCCCATATGTCCAGCCGCAGCGTCAGTGTGGGGGACTATGTGGACCAGGGGGATGTGCTGGGGATCACCGGTTCCACCGGAATCTCCAGCGGCCCGCACCTCCACTTCGAGATCACAGAAAATGGTTCCCGGGTCAACCCCCTGAATTATCTGACCGGCTATATCCAGGCGTGGTAATTTGTGCATAGGAAGGCCTCCTGCCCCATACCCATGGAGCAGGAGGCTTTTTGCGCCCAGTACGCGCAGCCTTCAATCTGAGAAAGCAACGGCTGCTGTGCTGCCGGTGGAGGCTGGTATGATCGGATATGTCGCGTATCGGGAAGATGTAAGGACGCTGACGGTGGAGGAGAGGAACCTGCTGGGGCTGCGGCTCTTGTATCTGGCGCTGCCGAGGGGAAGAAGGATTCTGGGCAAGCACTATGCAGGCCGGGCGGCCCGCCTCCTTGGACGGCTTGGCGTGCGCCAGGCAGTGTTCCCCCGGGCATTTCCATGGGGAGATCTCTTTGCGCGGCGTGGGGTGCTGCCGGTGGATACGCTGCCCCTCTACCGGAGGATGGCGCCGCTGATTGTAAAAAAACGAATGGCGGATCTGGGCATCTCGCCGGGCAGCGCCACGGTGGCGGCAGTGGGGGACAATTTGACAGGGGAGTTGGGGAAAATCCTGACGGAGCTGGCGCTCCAGATCCGTTACCTGGCTGTGTCCATGAAATACGGTACAGAGGAGTTCTGCCACAGCCTTCGGCGGGAATACGGCGTATCCGCCCTCCAGCGGCCCACGCGGGCCCAACTGGAGGGAGCAGAGGCGCTGCTCCTGTTTTCCAGCCGGGAGGCACTGACTTGCGGCAACCCCATCGTTCTGCACTTATATGGCGGTGAGGAGGTCCTATCAACCAACGGCGTCGATTTCGGCTTGCCCGGGAAGCTGGCGGGCATGGTGGAGGAAAACTGCCGCCGCGATCAGCTGCTCAGCGTCCTTTTGGCGGCGGGAATATTACAAAACTATCAAATTCCCATAGGAGAGGTTGACAAGGCCGGAAAAAGTTACTATAATGCAGACACTATGACTAATATAGAATAGGTATACTGTCGTATCCTGTCTATGGTCAATATAGGAAAGGTGATTGAGGCCAACATGAAAAGCAAGCAGGAATTCAAAATGAGCCAGGCTCGTTTCGACGAGCTGCAGAAAGAGCTGAACTACTTGAAAACCACCCGCAGCGATGAGGTGGCCGAGCAGATCAAAGTGGCCAGAGGCTTTGGTGACCTGTCGGAGAACAGCGAATACGACGAGGCAAAGAACGAACAGGGCAAGCTCTATTCCCGGATTGCTGAGGTCGAGAACATTCTGCTTCACGCGGTGATTGTGGAGGAAGACGTAGGCCCCACTGATACGGTTACCATCGGCAGCAAAGTGACGATTACTGCCGCAAACGGCGGCAAAACTCTGATATTCAAGGTGGTGGGCAGCCAGGAGGCGGACTTCCCCAATGGCGCTATCAGCGAGGACTCCCCTGTAGGCAAGGCTCTGATGGGCGCCCGGGTGGGCGATGTAGTCACTGTGGAGGCACCCCGGGGCAGCATGAATTATACCATCGACAAAATTGAACGATAACACGTGGGGCGGCCGATGGGCCGCCCATGGCGTGTTTCCGTCTGCAACGACAAAAGAGGAGGGCCATCTATGGCAGAGAACCACCCCAACAATACAGAACCCCAGCAGGATCTGTCGGAGATCCTGCGCATCCGCCGGGAAAAGCTGGCAAATCTCCAGGCTGCAGGCCGGGATCCCTACCAGGAGACCAAGTACGTGGTGACCCACCACGCCCAGGAGATCAAGGACGACTTTGACGCATTGGAAAACCAGGAGGTGTCCATCGCCGGCCGTTTGATGAGCAAGCGGGGCATGGGCAAGGTCAGTTTTTGCGATTTGCAGGACAAGTCCGGCCGTATCCAACTCTACGCCAAGCGGGACGACATGGGCGAGGAGGCCTACAACTGGTTTAAGAAGTACGACATCGGCGACATCGTGGGCGTGAAGGGCCAAGTGTTCCGTACCCAGCGGGGGGAGATGAGCGTGCGCTGCCTGGAGGTGACGCTGCTCTCCAAGTCCCTGCTGCCGCTGCCGGAGAAGTTCCACGGCCTCACGGACAAGGAGACCCGTTACCGCCAGCGGTATGTGGACCTGATCGTGAACCCGGAGGTCCGCAAGGCCTTTGAACTGCGCAGCGCATTTATCAAGTACCTGCGCAGCTTCCTGGATAACCGGGGCTATATGGAGGTGGAGACCCCGGTCCTGAATACCATCTCCGGCGGCGCTACTGCCCGCCCCTTCATCACCCACCACAACACGCTGGACATCGATATGTACATGCGCATTGCCACGGAGCTGCCCCTCAAGCGGCTGATCGTGGGCGGCATGGAGCGGGTCTACGAGGTGGGCCGCATTTTCCGCAACGAGGGCATGGACCCCAAGCACAACCCGGAGTTTACCACGGTGGAACTCTACCAGGCCTTTGCCGACTTTAACGATATGATGGACCTCTTTGAGGACCTGCTCTCCGGGGCGGCCAGGGACCTGCTGGGCACCTATCACCTGACCTGGCAGGGGGAACAAATCGACCTGACCCCCGGTTGGCCCCGTCTGACGATGGCGGAGGCGGTGAAACAGCATACCGGCGTGGACTTCATGGCCATTGACGGCGATGAGGCCGCTGTGGCTGCCGCTAAGGCCGTCGGCGTGGACATGGACGGCGTGGAGCCCACCTGGGGCCACGCCCTGTATGAGACCTTTGACCAGAAGGTGGAGGAGAAACTCATCCAGCCCACCTTTATCACCATGCATCCGGTGGATGTGAGCCCCCTGGCCAAGCGCAGTGCCAAGGATCCCCGCCTCACCGAGCGGTTCGAGTTGTTTATCTGCCGCAGCGAGATGGGCAACGCCTTCAGCGAACTCAATGACCCCATCGACCAGCGCCAGCGCTTCCAGAAGGAGGTGGAGGCCCGGGCCAAAGGGGACGACGAGGCCGGCATGATGGATGAGGACTTCCTCACCGCCCTGGAGTACGGCCTGCCGCCTACGGGGGGACTGGGCATCGGTATCGACCGGTGTGTCATGCTCCTGACCGGCGCCGACTCCATCCGGGACGTGATTTTGTTCCCCACCATGAAGCCTTTGGACTGACAGCCTGCTGATTGAAAGGGCAGCATGAAGTGATGTTTTTGCGGCGTGTTTCGCGGGGGTCACGAGGCTGCAATGAGAATAGGGTACGAAGGGCAGGCAGTACCCAAACCAGAAATACACAGCATTTCCTGGGAGGAGGCCGCTATGGAGCGTATCACCAGCCGTCAGAACCCGTTGATGGCGCACATCCGAAAATTGGCCTCCTCCCGCGCCTATCGCAATGAGGCAGGAGAGTATCTGGGGGATGGGGTCAAGCTGCTGGAGGAGGCTGCCCGGTGGGGAGCCTCTCTCACCACAGTGGTCTTTACGGCAGGAACCGCCCTGCCGCCCCTGCCAACGGAGGTCCGTCTGGTAGAGGTGCCGGAGGGCCTGATGGCCTCCATCAGCCCCATGGAGGCGCCCCAGGGAGTCCTGTTCTTGGCGAGACAGCCGGATCTGCGGCTGCCGGAAAAACTGACTGGGAACCGGTACCTGGCCCTGGAAGGGGTCCAGGACCCGGGCAATGTGGGTACCATTCTCCGCACTGCCGACGCCTTTGGAGCGGACGGGCTGCTCCTGCTGGAGGGATGCGCAGACCTCTATAACCCAAAGACCGTCCGGGCCTCCATGGGCGCGGTATTCCGCTGCCCGGCGTGGCGCTGTACACTGGGGGAGCTGACCGAGCGGTTAGCGCTGGCAGGCCTGCCGCTGTACGGTGCCGCCCTCCGTGAGGATACGGTAGATGCACGGCAGATGGATTGGAAACGGGCTGTCATTCTGGTGGGCAGCGAGGGGCGGGGCCTCTCTCAGACTGCCTTGGATGCCTGTACCGCTACCGTGAAAATTCCCATGACCCCCCGCTGTGAGTCCCTGAATGCCGCCGCGGCCGCCGCAGTCCTGCTGTGGGAGGGCTGGCGCTGAACAATGGAAGGAGGTCTCCTGTGGCGAATTTGAAATACTGGCTGTGGCTGGCACAGATGCAGCGGATTCCCGGACCGGCGAAATCCGCGCTGCTGGCCCATTTTACAACGCCGGAGGCGATTTATTATGCCGACCGCGGAGAGCGGGCTCTGGTCGATGGGATCACGGCTGCCCAACTGGATGCCCTGGAAGACCGGTCCCTGGCGGAAGCGGACCAGATTTTGGGGTTTTGCCAGCGACTGGGCGTACGGATTATTACCCGGGAAGATTCGGAATATCCGGACCGCCTCCGGGGAATTTTTGATCCGCCGCTGCTGCTGTATGTCCAGGGGCGCATGCCTGCCTTTGACGACGAGGTGGCAATCGCCATGGTAGGAACCCGGGACTGCTCCCAGTACGGGGCCAGGGTGGCGGAGCGGATGGGTTTTGAACTGGCCAGCCAGGGAGCACTGGTGGTATCGGGCCTGGCGAAGGGGCTGGACGCCCTGTGCCTACAGGGGGCTCTGCGGGCCGGCGGTGTCGTTGCCGCAGTCATTGGCGGCGGGCACGACATCAAATATCCGTCGGAGAACCGCTATCTCTACGAAGACATTGCCGCCACCGGCGTGATTTTATCGGAGTATCCGCCTGGGACGGAGCACAAGGGAAGCCATTTCCCTGTGCGCAACCGCATTATCAGCGGCCTGTGCCTGGGCACAGTGGTCATTGAGGCACCCCGCCGCAGTGGTGCGCTGATTACCGCCCACACCGCTTTGGAGCAGGGGCGGGATGTATTTGCCGTTCCCGGACCCATTGACGCCCCAAACAGCGAGGGGACAAACCGTCTGCTGCTGGAGGGGGCGATTCCCGCCCTCAGCGCCGCCGGGATTCTGGCGGAATATGCGGGCCAGTATCCCCATAAACTACGGCTGAAAGCCGTGACGGCACCGGAACCCCTGGGGCAGCGGAATAAAAAAGAGGCGGCACCAGAGAGTCAGACGGATACTTTGAAGGAGGAGCCGCCCCTGCCGGTGCTGGACCTCAGCGCGGACCATGGCCTCACCGACGACCAGATCCGGATCCTCCGCTGTCTGGAGGAAGGGGTCATGCAGGTGGATGATATTATCGAGACCACCCAGATCCCGGCCCGGCGGGTGCTGTCGGCGCTGACGCTGCTGGAAGTGGAAGACCGGGTGCGCCAGGAGAGCGGCAAGCGCTTTGTCCTGGCGGTCACTTTGAAGAAATAGATTTTCAGAACATCGCATCAGAAAAGGCGGCGGCCCAGGCTGCCGCTGGGAGGATTCAATGGCAAAAAAGAGCTTGGTTATCGTGGAGTCGCCGGCCAAGGCGAAAACCATCGGCAAGTATCTGGGAAAGGACTACGAGGTGAAGGCCTGTATGGGCCACCTGCGGGATTTGCCCAAGAGCACTCTTGGCGTGGATATCGACCACGATTTTGAGCCGAATTACAAGCCCATCAAGGGCAAAGAGGACATCATCAGCGATCTGAAGAAGTCTGCAAAAAACAGCGAGTATGTCTACCTTGCAACCGACCCGGACCGGGAGGGCGAGGCCATCAGCTGGCATCTAAAGGAGCTTTTGAATCTCGGCGACGAGAAGGCCAAGCGGGTGACGTTCAATGAGATCACCAAGAAAGTAGTGGGCGAGTCCATCCGGGCCCCCCGGGAGATCGACCAGAATCTGGTGGACGCACAGCAGGCCCGGCGCATCCTGGACCGGATCGTTGGCTATCAGCTCAGCCCGCTTCTGTGGAAGAAGATCCGCCGGGGCCTCAGTGCCGGCCGGGTCCAGTCTGTGGCAGTGCGGATGGTCTGCGACCGGGAGAAGGAAATCCGGGATTTTGTGCCCCAGGAGTACTGGTCTGTGGATGTAAAGGTGGATACCGACGGTACAGATCAGACCGCTTTCCTGGCCCATTACTACGGGGAGGGCGGAAAGAAGCGGGATCTTACCTCCCGGCAGGAGGTGGAAGATCTGGTGGCCGCGGTGCAGAATCTGCCCTTTGCGGTGAAAGCCGTCAAGCGGCAGGATAAGCAGCGCAGCCCCTCGCCCCCCTTTACCACATCCACCCTCCAGCAGGAGGCCAGCCGGAAGCTGAACATGACCCCCCGGCGCACCATGGCCATTGCCCAGCAGCTTTATGAGGGCGTGGACATCACCGGCGAGGGCACCGTGGGCCTGATCACCTATATGCGTACCGACAGCCTGCGCATCAGCGAGGAGGCCATCGCCGCCGCTCGGGAGTTTATCCAGGGGCGCTATGGGGACGCCTACTGTCCCGCCCAGGCCCGGCACTTCAAGACAAAGGCCGGCGCGCAGGACGCCCACGAGGCCATCCGCCCCAGCAACGTCCTTCTGACACCCGAGCAGATCAAGGGGGACCTCACCAGCGAGCAGTATCGGCTCTACCGGCTGATCTGGAGCCGCTTTTTGGCCTGCCAGATGGCCAACGCCGTCTATGACAGCATCTCCGCATCCATCGGAGCGGGGGATCATGAGTTCCGCGCCACCAGCAGCAACCTGAAATTCTCCGGTTATACCGCTGTGTATGAAGAGGGGAAGGACGAGGAGAAGGAGGAGAAGCCCCATGCCCTGCCGCCCCTCAGCGAGGGCCAGAGCCTGAATTGCCGGGGCTTTGAGAAAGACCAGCACTTTACCCAGCCGCCCGCCCGTTATACCGATGCCACGCTGATCCGGGCGCTGGAGGAGAACGGCATCGGCCGCCCCTCCACTTACGCGCCCACTGTGTCTACGATCTTGGATCGGGAATATGTGGTGAAGGACGGAAAGTACCTCCGGGCTACGCCTCTGGGAGAGGTGGTCAACGGCCTGATGTGCGACAAATTCCAGGATATTGTGGACACCAGCTTCACCGCCAACATGGAGAAAGAACTGGACGAGGTGGAAGACGGCCGCATTGCCTGGAAAGAGCTGCTCCGCCAGTTCTATGGGCCTTTCCATGAGCATCTGGAGAAGGCGGAGCACGACCTGGATGGTCAGCGCCTGAAGGTGCCCGACGAGGAGAGCGACGAGATCTGTCCCGAGTGTGGGCGCCGTCTGGTAGTGAAATCGGGCCGGTTTGGCCGGTTCCTGGCCTGCCCGGGATATCCGGAGTGTTCTTTTACCATGCCCCTGGTGGTGGAGATGCCTGGCCGCTGTCCCAAGTGCGGCGGCCGGCTGATGAAGCGCACCGGCAAAAGCAAAAAGACCGGCAAGCAGTACACTTACTACTGCTGTGAACACGTTAACAGCAAGGATGAGGCCAATCGCTGCGACTTTATGACTTGGGACGTGCCGGTGAAGGACGACTGCCCGGCCTGCGGCCATACTCTGTTCAAGAAGTCCGGCCGGGGGTTCAAAAAGCCTTTCTGCATCAACCCGGCTTGTCCAAAATTCCTTCCTGAGGACCAGCGCGGCGGTTATCGGAAGAAGACGGCGGAGTCCGATTCCGGGGACGCGGAGACGCTGGAGGCGTCCGCTGAGCCGGCAGAGGAGGAAAAGCCAGCGAAGAAGGCGGCGTCCGCTGCCGGGAAAGCTTCCCAGAGCAAAACCACCAAGACGGCAGCCGCCAGGAAGACAGCGGCCAAGAAAACCACTGCGGCTAAAAAGACCGCCGCCGAGACGGAGGCATAATCCCTTACAGCCGCCCCAGTTCCAGCCCCAGGTGGAGGGCGTGCCGGAACATGGCCTCCTGTTCAGCGCCGGTTTTCAGTTGCTGCTCCAGCAGAAGGGCGTCCAGCAGGCGGGTCTGGTCCGGGCCCAGGGCGGCGCGGAGGGATACTTCCTGGCTCTGGGCGCAGCGGCAGAAGTCCGGGTACTCCGGTTCGTGGACCTCATAGCGTTTTTCCATCAGGAAATCGTAGAGAGCC
>CALXDF010000116.1 GCA_944386995.1 uncultured Oscillospiraceae bacterium | reverse complement strand
CAATGAGGAAGTAGTCCGTGAAGCCCATGCGCTCAATCATGTCCATCTCGTAGTTGAGCTGCTCCCGGTACTCCGGATGGCTGTCCCCGTAGCGCTTGACGAACCCCTCCTCACACAGCTCCTTCATATAGGTGAAGGCGTCATAGCCCTCCGGCAGCTGGAACTGGGGCAGGTGGTACTTGCCGAAGGTGAACTCCAGGCTGCACCGCTCGGCGATCTCCGCCGTGTTCTCCAGCGCCCCGGGGAAGCGCTGGAACAGCCGCTCCATCTCCTCGGTGGAGCGGACGTAGAAGTTCTGGGGCTCGTAGCGCATGCGGTTCTCATCGTCCACGGTCTTGCCCGTCTGGATGCACAGCAGCACGTCGTGGGCCTGGGCATCCTCCTTGGCCAGGTAGTGGCAGTCGTTGGTGCATACCAGCGGGATACCCGTCTCGCTGTGGATGCGCAGCAGCCCCTCATTGACGATCTGCTGGTCCCGGATGCCGTGGTCCTGCAGCTCCAGATAGAAGTTTCCCTCCCCAAAGAGGGCCTGCATCTCCTGGGCATAGGCTTTGGCACTGTCATAGGACACATTCAGAATCCGCCGGGGAATCTCCCCTGCCAGGCACGCCGACAGCGCGATAAGCCCCTCGTGGTGTTCCCGGAGCAGGTCCATATCGATGCGGGGCTTGATATAAAATCCCTCGGTGTACCCCATACTCACCATGTAGCTGAGGTTCCGGTAGCCCGTCTCATCCTTGCACAGCAGCACCAAGTGACGGCTCTCGGCATCAAACTCATGGACCTTCTGAAAACGGGTGCGCTCCGGGGGCGTCACATACACCTCACAGCCGATGATCGGCTTGATCCCCTCCGCCTTGCAGGCGCGGTAGAAGTCAATGGCGCCGTACATGCATCCGTGGTCTGTAATGGCCACGGCGGTCTGTCCCAGCTCCTTGACGCGCTTGGCCAACCCCTTGATCCGGCAGGCACCGTCCAGCAGGCTGTACTCGGTATGGACATGGAGGTGAACAAAGGATGCCATAACAAATTTCCTCTCGCTGTGATTCTGTTCCTATCGGCGGGACAGCTCCACCAGCTTCCGCAGCCGGTGGTTCAGGGCAGACTTGCTGATAGGCGGATCAAACTCCGCTGCCAGCTCGCTGAGGGACAGCTCCGGATAGGTCTCTCGGAGGACAATGGTTTCCTTGAGCTTTGCCGGCAGCTCTTCCACCCGCCCCAGCTCGTAGAGCCGGGAGATGGCAGCCAGCTGCTCCTGGGCAGCATCCACTACCTTGCCCACGTTGGCGGCCTCGCAGTTGACGCGGCGGTTGACCTCGTTGCGCAGGTCCTTCTCCACCTTGGCATTCATCATCTCCATGGCCGATAGCGGAGCCCCCATGCGGGTGAGCAGTTCCTCGATCTGCTGGCTGTTTTTGAAGTAGGTCACCTGATAGCCGTTGCGTCCCACGTCCTTGGGGTCATAGCCCATGTCTCGGAGGAGGGCCGTCATCTCCCGGCTGGCCTGCGCATGGGAGGTGGCCAGTTCCAGATGATAGCGCTTCTCCGGGTCGGTGACGCTGCCCCCCGCCAGGAACGCTCCCCGCAGAAATGCAGCCCGGCAGCAATCCTCCTCCAACAGAGCGAAATTGATATGGAGGACAATGTGCTGCTGGGGATCGTAGCCAAAGGCCTCAATGATCGTGGCGAGCTTTTTCTGATCTGTAATCTGGAAAATATACTTCCTGCCCGCCTCCACGTCCTCCTCCGGCGTGCGGTCGAAGGAAAGGGCAAACGCCTTTTGAAAGAGTTTGGGGAGCCGGGCGGCAAAGTCGGCGCTTTCCGTGATGATCCGCACCTCACGGCCGGAAAAAGTGTTGCAGTACAGCAGCACCCCATAGGCCTCCGCCAGGGAACAGCACTGCTTTGACATCGCCTCCCGGCACAGTTCCCCCTTCACATCCGATGAAAAGGACATGTCGCCCCCCTTTCCTTTCATTGACAGTGATCTATCGTTCCATGCGGTAGCTGCCGCTGCCCGCAATGCGGACACTGCGCTGCCCATGGATCTCCAGCAGAGCTGCCGCCAACCGGTCCGGATCGTGGCGGACCAACCCGTTTTGCGTACCGGCCACCTCCCGGGCCGCCAGCTCCACACCAAGCTTCTCACACTCCGCCTGGTCGATCCGCAGCGGCTCGGCCCCCTCCTGGGCATAACGTGCCAGAAGCGGCTCAGGAATGACTGCCGAATTCACCAGGCACAGGTCGAACAGCCCTCCGCCTCCCGCATGCTCAAACAGGGCATGGATATGGTCCGAGAGGGTATATCCCTCCGTCTCCCCCTCCTGGGTCATCACGTTTGCCACATAAACTTTCAGTCCCCGTGCCTTGCGCACTGCCTCTACAATGCCGTCTACCAGAAGATTTGGGATAATACTGGTGTAGAGGCTCCCGGGGCCGAAGATGATCATATCTGCCTGGGCAATAGCATCCAGTGCCCCGGGCAGCGCGCGGGGATGCTCCGGCAGGAGCCGCACCCGGCGGATCCGGCAATCCTCCCGCTTTTTACAGTAAAAAATTTTGCTCTCGCCCACCACACGGGCGCCGTTTTCCAGTTCCGCCTCCAGCTGCACATCAGCGGTGGTCACCGGCAGCACTTGGCCGGTGATGGCCAGCACCTGACTCATCCGGGCCACCGCCTCGTCAAAGCTGGAGGAGATCCCGTTGATCGCAGCCAGGAACAGATTTCCGAAACTCTGCCCTGCCAGGGATCCCTCCGTAAAGCGATAGTGCATCAGTTCCCGCATGAGAGGCTCTGCGTTGGCCAGGGCCTCCATACAGTTTCGGATATCCCCCGGCGGGAGCATCCCGAGCTCCTGGCGCAGCACCCCGGAGCCGCCGCCGTCGTCCGCCACGGTGACAATGGCCGTTAAATTGGCTGTATACGCTTTCAGCCCCCGCAGCATCGTACTCAGCCCTGTCCCGCCGCCGATGGCGGCGATCCGGGGCCCACGGCCTGGGCTGGGTCGTTTTCTCATTTCCTGCATGATCTCTGCTCGCTCAATTCCTTGTCATATCCCGATGGTTTTCCGTCACCTGGCAGCCCAGAGAGCGGATATGATCCACCAGCGCTCTTGTCACCGCCACCGAGCGGTGGTGCCCACCGGTGCAGCCGATGGCGATCACCAGCACCGCCTTCCCCTCCTCCTGGTAATAGGGCAGAAGGAAATCCAGCAGGTTCTCCAAGCGCTCCATAAATGTCTGCGTCTGCGGGAAGCTGAACACATAGTCGTAAACATCCTGGCTCAGGCCGGTTTTCTGACGCAGCTCCTCAATATAGTAAGGGTTCGGCATGAAGCGCACATCAAATACCAGGTCCGCCTCCATGGGAATCCCGTACTTGAATCCAAAAGAAACCACATTGACCGTCAGGTCTGCCCGGGTACTCCCGCCGCCGAACAGGCGCAGCAGCTCCCCCCGGAGCTTGGCTGTGGAATAGGTGGTAGAATTGATAATAAAATCCGCCTTCTCCCGAACCGGGCGCAGCAGCTCCATCTCATGGCGCACTGCTGCCTCGATGGAACCGTATGCAGCATAAAGGGGATGGGGCCGTCGTGTCTCCTTGTAGCGCATGATGATGGTGTCCACCGACGCCTCCAGAAACAGCAGCCGGCACGTATACGCCCGGTTGCTGCGCAGTTCCTCCAACACGTGCAGAAACTCCTGGAAATCCTCCCCTGCCCGCACATCGTATACCAGCGCCGCGCGGTCGTATTTTCCCCGCACGGCGCTGCAGAACTCCGCAAATTTCAGGATCATGCCCGCGGGCATGTTGTCCACAATATAATAACCGATATCCTCCAAAATAGAGGCGGCCTTACTCTTCCCCCCTCCGGACAGCCCGGAGATAATCAGGATCTCCACTACACAACATCCTCTGTCTCTTGATCAATCCCGCAGAATGCGGACCTCCGGCTCCAACTCCACTCCGGTCTTTTCCCGGACTGCCGCCTGCACCTTTTCAATGAGGCGCAGCACATCGGTGCAGGTTGCCCCGCCGGCGTTGACGATAAAGCCGGCATGTTTTTCCGAAACCTTGGCGCCGCCCACCTGGGTTCCTTTCAGTCCGCACTGGTCAATCAGCGTGCCGGCGTAGTACCCCTCCGGCCGCTTGAACGTGCTGCCGGCGCTGGGGAACTCCAGGGGCTGGCTCTTGCGGCGCTTAGCCGCCAACTCCTCCATCTTCGCCTTGATCGCGGCGGCATCGCCAGTCGCCAATGCCAACTCCGCAAACAGCACAACGCCGGGTTTTTCCAAAAACACGCTGTGCCGGTAGCCAAAGCTGCAATCTTTGTTCCCCAGCGTCACAATCCCCTCACCGGGGAACCAGGCCCGTACGGTCTGCACCACCTGGCACAGTTCCCCACCATAGGCCCCCGCATTCATAAATACGCCGCCGCCTAACGTACCGGGAATCCCATGGGCAAACTCCAGTCCCGTGAGCCCTGCACGCTGGGCTGCGTTGGCTACACGGGCCAGTGTGGCGCCTGCCAGGGCGTGGACCACCGTGCCCACTACAGTGACCGTGTCCATGCGGGAGGTGTTGACCACCAGGCGGTCCAGTCCCCCGTCCTGTACAAGCAGGTTGGATCCGTTCCCGATTACCGTATAGGGATAGCCCTCCCGCTCCGCCAGATCCAGCAGCGCTGCCAGCTCCGACTCCGTCTCCGGGAAGGCCATGCGCCGGGCAGGACCACCGATCCGGAAAGTGGTGTGGCGGCTCATAGGCTCGTCGCTGCGCACCAGCATGCGCTGAAGGCGCAGCTTGTCAAAGGACTCGTACCAGAGCATTGCCCTCTCCTCTCCTTGTTTCTTCGTTACCTGCCCAGCAGGGCCGCGCCAATGATCCCGGCATCGTTCCCCAGTTTTGCCGTGATAATAGTGGTGCTGGGCACTCCCATCAGCCGGTCATAACTGATCTCACGGACCCGGCTGCGCACCGGCAGCAGCAGATTTTCCTCCCGCTCGTGGCTGACACCGCCGCCCAGGCAAACAACATCCGGCTGCAAGAGATTGATGAGGTTCACCAGCCCGTCGCTGAGGTAACGGATATATTGATCCACCACCGCTTTCGCCGCTGCGTCTCCAGCATCCATGGCCTGGAAAGCGGTACGGCCGCTGACGCACTCCAGGTTGTTTCCCGTCATGCTCCACATAGCGCTCTCCCGGTTCGTTTCCATGGCCGCCCGGGTCTGACGGATCAGGGCACTGGCGGACGCGTATCGCTCCCAGCAGCCCCGGCGGCCGCAGGTACAGAGATCCCCGTCATGGACGATGACCATATGTCCACCCTCACCGCCGCAGCCGTTGTGCCCGGACCAGATATGTCCATGGATAATAATGCCCGTGCCAATGCCGGTTCCCAGGGTCACCAGAATGAAACTCTCAATGTCTCCGCTGCCATAGTGATAAAACTCGCCCAGTGCAGCACAGTCAGCGTCGTTGCCCAGAAATACCGGCACATCCCACCACTTTTGCAGCATTTGGGCCACAGGCATCTCTCGAATGGGAATGTTTACCGTGTGAATCACACTTCCCCGCCGCCTGTCAACTGCGCCTGGAAAACCAATGCCGACGGAGGCAACCTCCTCTTTCCCGATCCCCTTCTGGGCAATGACATCCTCTGCCAGGAATGCCAGGTCCTCCGCCAACTTCTCCTGGGACTGCCAAGTCAGCGGCATCTTGCTGGTGGCCACGATTTCATATGCCTCGTTCACCAAGCCCGCCTTTAAGTTGGTCCCACCCACATCGATTCCGATGGTGTACATGCTCTCTCTCCTTTACTGCTGTGTCGCCTGCCGGGTATGCGCTTCAATCTCCTGCGTGATCTTCAGCGCGGAATTGAAGCCATAGCGCTTGTGGCGGTTGTTCATGGCCGCCACCTCCACAATCACGGCCAGGTTCCGTCCTGGCTGCACCGGGATGGTTACCATAGGCAGCTCCACCCCCAGGATATTCATCTTCTGCTCATCAAGGCCCAGCCGGTCATAGAATTTATCCTCCTGCCAGCGCTCCATCTGCACCACCAGGTCGATCTGTGATTCCAGCTTCACCGCCCCCATGCCGAACAGCTGCTGCAGGTCAATCACGCCGATCCCCCGCAGCTCGATATAGTGGCGGATCAGCTCCGGCGCCTTTCCAATGAGCTGGTCGGATACCCGGCGAATCTCCACCGCATCGTCTGCCACCAGCCGGTGGCCGCGTTTGACCAGCTCAATAGCTGTTTCACTCTTGCCGATGCCGCTGTCACCGATGATCAGGATCCCTTCACCGTTGACATCCAGCAGCACTCCGTGGCGGGTGATGGTGGAAGCCAGCTCGTGGTTGAGGTAGTCAATCACCTTGCTGGTAAAGACAACCGTGGTATCACTGGTCTCCAGCAGCGTGCGCTCGTGCTTCTTGGCCATCTCCAGGCACTCCGGGAAGCAGTCCAGATCCCGTGAGATCACCAAGGCCGGGATCTCATAGGAGAAGAACCTGTCAAAGCTCCGGGTACGCTGCTCCGAAGTCAGCTGCTCCAGCATCTTGGTCTCCGCCATACCGATCACCTGCAGGCGGCGGGTATCAAAATAGTCGTAGAATCCCACAAATTGCAGGCCCGGCCGGTTGACATCCTTGATTCCCAGCAGGACCGTGTCATAATCCTTTCCCTTGTGCAGGACCTTCAGCCCGAAGTGCTCCACCATGTTCTTGAGTTTGACTGTCTCTTTTACTTCATCTCGTATCATGCCCGTCCCTCCATGTGCTTCAATTTTGTGCCGGGTCACTCCGCCTCTTCCGGCGGTGAATTGAAAATCTGGATAGATACACATATTATACCGTAGCAAGGCGGCAAATACAAGGGCGAACTGCGTCCCCGCCCGGATGCCGGAGGCTGTCCAGGCCGACCGACATGTTTTTTGCTTTTTTCAAAAATTTTACTTGCATTTTCAGAAAAGGCGTGCTATTATATTCGCTGTGGCTTACGTCAGTAAGCTGACATAGTCCGTACAGCAAGGAGGTGCAGTGGATGGCTAAGTGTCAGTTCTGCGACAAGGGCGTTACCTTCGGGATTCAGGTTTCTCACTCCCACCGGCGTTCCAACCGGACTTGGAAGCCCAATGTCAAGCGTGTGAAGGCTATCATCGACGGTACTCCTCGCCATGTGTACGTTTGTACCCGGTGCCTGCGTTCCGGTAAAGTTACCCGGGCGGTGTGATTTCCTGATAACGCTTCTGAAAGGAAGGTCCTGTGTCCAGGACCTTCCTTTTTCATTTCCATTTGAATTTTTCGGAATCCCATGGCGGCGGCACAAGTTGTGCTGCCGCCCTTTTTATTCCTCTGCCCGGTACAGGCTTTCCCCGCCTCGAATCGTCTCCAGGACCCGGATCTCCCGCAGCTCCTCCAGCGGCACTTCCAGAGGGTTTCGCTCCAATACCACAAAGTCCGCCCGCTTTCCCGGCGCGATGGTCCCCTTTATGCCCTCCTCGAAATACTGGTAGGCGGTGTCGGCCGTCACAGCCCGGAGAGCATCCCGGACGCCGATCCCCTCCTCCATCTGCACACCGGCCCTGGTACGCCGGTTTACCGCGCACCAGATGGTCTCCAGCATGTCCGGCGGCAGCACCGGCGTATCCTGGTGGAAGGTGAAGGAAATCCCCCGCGCCCGGGCAGAACAGGCGGGCGAGATCCGGCTTGCCCGTTCCATCCCGAAGTTGCGGATGTGGATATCCCCCCAGTGGTAGACATGGGCGGCAAAGAAGGAGATCAGCACGCCCGAGCGTTTAACGGCGTCCAGCTGGTCCACCCCCAGCAGCTGCCCATGGATCAGCACCGGCCGGATACCCGCCACGTCCAGCCCCTCCCCTTCCAGCTTCTCTACCGCGTCCAAAAACTGCTGCGCCGCCGCATCCCCATTGCAATGGGCCAGGACCTGCATACTGTCCGCCGCGCCCTGCCGGAGATATTCCTCCACCTGCTCATCCGTCAGCGCAGGATATCCCCGATATGCCGCCTCCCCTGCGTAAGGCTGACGCATCCAGGCAGTGCGTCCCTGCGGGGAACCATCCAGGAACATCTTGTACCCTCCCAGGCGGAAGTGATCCCGGTATTCCCCCACATAGTCCTCCAGTTCTCTCCGGATCTGCGGTCCGGCCGCGGCATCTGCATAGCCCACCACATCCACTTTCAGCAGGCTCTGCCGGCACAGCTCCCGGTATATCGGTACCAGCTGCTCCGGCAGCATCCCCTCCTGAATGGTGGTAATGCCGTGACGAAGGTAAAGATCCTGGGCCGCGTGAAAGGCGCGCAGCAGTGCCGCCAAATCCAGGGTATCCGCCTGCTTTTGATAGTAAAGAAAGGCATTTTCCTCCAAATAGCCAGTGAGGATTCCGTTTTCCCTGCCAATCTTCCCGCCGGGGACATCCGGCGTATCCGTCGTGATGCCGAGGCGCTGGAGCCCCAGGCTGTTTACCACCCCCATGTGGCCGGACCGATGCTGGAGCATCAGGGGATTGGCAGGCGCCGCCGCGTCCAGCACCGCCAGGGAGGGGTGCTTTCCCTCCTGCATGGCTGTATGGTCGTATCCCTGGGCCAGCACCCAGTGCCCGGCAGGAATCTTTTCCCGGGCAATATAGCCGGCAATCTGCGTCCGGAGCTCTTCAAAGTCGACGCAGCTGGACAAATCCACCTGCAGCAGGCCGTTGGCCACGGCGGAGAGATGGCTGTGGGCATCCAGGAAGGAGGGCAGCACGGTTCTTCCCCGGAGATCCACCACCTCTGTGCCGGTAAGAAACGCCGGGTCCGCATTCAGCGCCCGGATCACGCCGTCCTCCACCAGCACAGAGGCCGCCTGCGCCGGTTCGTCCATAGTGAGAATCGCAGCATTGGTATAAAGTGTCTTTCCCATAGATCTCTCCTTTCCAAATTCCGGCTGCCGGATGAAAACAGCCCGCAGGGCAGTGCCCTGCGGGCTGTTACTCTGGCCTAGTATCGGCCGATCGCCGTCAATCTATGCTTACAGCCAGCTCTCGTCGGCCTCGCCTCGCTTCTGGCGGCCCATCAAATCCTCCAGCACATGCTGGACCGGACGCCCCTCATAAAGCACCTCGTAAGCGCTGCGGCAGATCGGCATCTCCACGCCGGCCCGCTCCGCCAGCATGTGGCCGCTCTCAGCTGCATAGTAGCCCTCCACAGTGGCCCCAACCTCTTTCATGGCCTGCTGGGCACTCTCCCCCTTGCCGATGAGGATGCCCGCCCGGCGGTTGCGGGAGTGCATGGAGGTACACGTGACGATCAGGTCCCCCATGCCCGAAAGGCCGGCAAAGGTCTCGCTTCGCCCGCCCAGCGCCACACCCAGCCGGGCCATCTCCGTCATGCCCCGGGTCATCATCAGCGCCTTGGTGTTGTCCCCCAGCCCCATACCGTCGCTGACGCCGCAGCACAGAGCAATGATGTTTTTCAGCGCTCCGCCCAACTCAACCCCTACAATATCCGGATTGGTATACACCCGGAACACGGGGCTCATGAACACGTCCTGCACCAGCTCCGCCGCTTTCAGATCGGCGCAGGCCGCTACCACGCCGGTGGGCACCTTTCGCCCCACCTCCTCGGCGTGGGAGGGGCCGGAGAGAGCCACCACCTGACAGCAATCGTTGATTTCCTGGCGGATGACCTCTGTCATGCGAAGGCCCGTTTTCCCCTCGATCCCCTTGGTCACGGAAACCACCGCCGTGCCGGGACGCAGAAAGGGAGCGGCATTTTTTGCCGTCTGGCGCACGGCGAAGGACGGCGTGGCAAACACCACCATGTCGCTCTCGCGCACACTGTCAAAGTCACTCACAAAGGTAATGCCTTCCGGCAGGAGAACTCCCTTGAGCATGGGGTTTTCCCGGGTGGTCCGCATGACCTCCGCCTCCTGGGCCTCGTAGCTCCAGAGTGTTACCCGGTGACCGTTATCGTGGAGCAGGATGGACAGGGCCGTGCCCCAGCCGCCGCTGCCAAGTACCGTGATTTTCATATGGATTCTCCTCTATGTTATTCTTGCTTCTTCCTGTGGAGGGAGAATTTATTTTCATTGCCGTGAACCAGACGGACGATGTTCCCCCGGTGCATCCAGAGGATCAGCCCGCCGATTACCACCGCCAGTATAGTCAAGAGTACATCCTGGTAGACAAACCAGGTGGCAAAGGGGAAACTGCCCCCCGCCCAGCAGGAGCCCAGGGACACATAGCGGGTCAGGGCCGTCAAAATCAGGAACCCACCCCAGACTACCAGGGCGACGCGCCAGTCGATCATGATGGCGATGGTGCCGCCGGAGAGGATGCCCTTGCCGCCCTTGAAATGGAACATGCAGGGGAACATGTGGCCCAGCAGGCAGAACAGCCCCGCCCAGTATTTCCCGAAGGTGGGGTCGATAAAGGACAGCAGCCACACCCCCAGCAGCACTGCCAGCACCGCCTTGAGCACGTCG
>CALXDF010000115.1 GCA_944386995.1 uncultured Oscillospiraceae bacterium | reverse complement strand
CCTCCACCAGGCCGGACTCTACCAACGTCTCCAGCACGACCTTCAAGCGGCTTTCCTCCCGTTTGAGCACCTGGGAAATCTCATGGAGCGTGGCCTGGTGAAGCTGCTTGAGAACATTCAGAATCAGGAGGGAGTAGATCGGGAGGGAGTGCCCCACTCGTTTTTGTTCCTCTGAAATCATTCTGACAAAGGCCTTATCGGGCAGCCCTCTGGGAATGAACAGGCGGACACTGCTGTCCGTGGACTGGGAGTAATCCGGAAGCAGCCGGCCATACAGCAGAGACCCCTCATAGATCCGATCAATCCCCCGGCCCGTGCGTTCCGCCAGCCCGATCCGTTTCATGGCGTCAGCCAGGACGGGGTTGCGCCCATGGGGCTCGGCATCCAGCAAGTTGTCGGCATTGATCCCCTCAATAAACCCGCCCGGGTTGCTGATGGTCATCCCCTCATCATTGATCTGGAGCCGCACTCTGCCCAGCCGGGAATAATCCCTGTGGCAAAAGGCATTGACCAGCGCTTCACGAAAAGCGCGTTTGTCAAAATCAGGAATGGAAATGCGATACAGGCCCATTTCCATTTCCTCCTCATGATTCCATGCGGCAAAATACTCTGTGATGCGATCAAAAGCGGCAAGGATGGGGAGGTAAAAGGACTCATTGACCCGAATATCCGTACCAGTCAAAACCTGAATCGCAGTCTCTGCTGAAGGCAGCAGCGTTCTCAAGCTGTCCGCCCGTCCGATCATCAGCAGGCCCGCAAATGTAGGTGCCAGCGTTTCGTTGTCCTGTACCGCCAGATGCAGGGCCTTGTCCAAGCCCTCATCGTCAAGTTCCAGCAAAGCCGCCTCCCCATGGTAATCCCGAATGATGCGCCGCAGCCGTTCACGCTCCACAGGGTCCAGATCACGATATTCCCCGTTTGGAACAGGCTGCGCGGAATAATCGAACAGGCTCAGATCGGATAAACGCCCCGCGATTTCATAGGGGTACATGGGGACATTTTCCGGCTCGCCGTTTGCTTTCAGACGCCGCCGCTGTATTTTCCCGGATGAGGACGCTGTAATACTCGTCCGCCGGGGAACCGTTATTTTTAAAATCGGCAGCGCAAGATCCAATATCTCACAGCGAACCGGTACGGAGGGAACTGTCTTATTGGCAATAAACGCTGCCAGGCGGGTGATATCCATATGATCTTTATGCAGCCCGCTGATCTCTCCGGTATCCTCTACGCCAAGATACAGCTCTCCGCCATCTGTATTGGCAAAGGCCACCACAGCATCCACGATCTCGCTGTCCTGCAATTTATTTTTATCGCTTTTAAATTCATGGGTCATGTCTTCTCGAAAACCGATGTTCACTGCCATCACCTCTTTTGCAACATTATAACGCACACGTGCGTTTGTGTCAACGCAAAAAAACGCACGTGTGCGTTCTTAATCGTTGTAAAAAGGTTCATCAAGCAGAGATCGCATTCCGCACAATATACCGCTCACTCAGCTTGCTTGGATAGCCCCCGTTTCTCCGCAGCAGCAGAGCGGGACCGTTTTCCTTCAGCCAGCGGCGCCACGTCCGGTACTCTGGAAACACCCGCAGCACGTGGGCGTAGAAAGCCGGCGAATGGTTCATCTCTTTCCGGTGGCACAGCTCATGGACCACCACGCTGTCGATGACCTCCGGCGGCGCCAGCATCAAGAGACAATTGAAGCTGAGGTTCCCTTTGCTGGAACAGCTGCCCCACCGGGATTTCTGGCAGCGGATGGTGATGGAGCAGTAGTCCACCCCCACTTTGGGCGCGTAGTACCGCACCCGCTCCGGGATACACCGCCGGGCCCGCTCCGCCAGCTCCTTCAGCTCTGTCTCGGTTAAGGAGGGAAGTTCCGCTGCCTGTCGTTTCTGTCGCTCCAGTTTCTCCTGGTGTTGTCGGATCCACTGGCGGTGCTGCTCCACAAAATATTCGATCTGTCCGTTCGTGGCCCGGAAGGGCGCCCGGACAATCAGTCCCTCCGGCCGGAGTTCCAGCCCCAGGGTCTTCCGCTTGCTGCGGATCAGTTTATAGGGAATCTTTTCCATATTGATTATTGCCTCCGCGCCCACAACAACATTTCATCCATTTGGCGGCATGTTTTTTCACGATCATAGCGCAAAAACAGCAATTTGTAAATGATTTTACCTAACAATAGAATAAAGAACCGCAGGATGCGGCGAGATGCGAACACCAGCGCCTGTGGTTCCCAATTCACTCTATCTGGAGGTAAAAGAATATGAAGAAAATCCCCTACATCGACTACAAGACCATTCCGGAATTCTGTACCATCAACGAGGTGTGCCGCCTTTTTGAAGTGAGCAAGCGGGAGCTGCAGGAACTCTGCGAAACCTACGATGTGCAGCCCCGGCGCAATGAGATCGGCGAGTACGGCTTTGTCAGCTATGACGTCCGCAAGCTTCACAACCTGGCCTATCACAGCAGCCGGGAGGACCGGAGGGAGGATCCCTGGGCATGACAGAGCTGCTGACGGTAAAAGAGACTGCGGCCTATCTCCGCACCTCTCTTCAGCAGGTACGCCGGATGATCCGGGAGGGAGACCTCTTCGCCGTCAAGGTGGGCAGGGAGTATCGCATCCCCCTGTCCGCCCTGGCGGAGTTCCTGG
>CALXDF010000114.1 GCA_944386995.1 uncultured Oscillospiraceae bacterium | reverse complement strand
CTTTGCTCCGACGTCTTTTTATGCCTGAGGCAAAAAAGATGTCATCCGCCCGCTCCCTTGCTCCTCCTTTCCAACTGCGACCCGCTGCGCTGGGCTCGCAGTTGGTGGGCCGCCCTGCGGGCGGCATGTTTCTTCATTAAGAATATCGATTTTAACCGCCCCTTCCCGCTCGTCGCAAGCGATCTGTCGCTTGCGACGAGCTTTTTCATTTCATTGCAAAACGCATCGCGCGCTCATTCTGCTGCTCCTCGCTTCCAAACCGGACCCGCTGCGCTGGGCTAGAGAGCATGAATCGAATGCGGCTGCAGGGAACGGCTTTGGACCGCAGCTGGTGCGGGCATTGGCGGGAGCTGTGCCTGTGTCTTTTTTCCCAGAGACAGCAGAGGCGCGATGCAGTGTGGGAGCAGCAGAACGGGCCGTTTCGGTGCAGTGAAAAAACCTCCCGGGGACAGAATCCTGTCCCCGGGAGGTTTTTGTTTCAGCTTCCCGGGTAAGCACCTGCTGCTGCCCCCTGGGACAGAGGCCCCTTGTGCCCGGGCGGCTACTCACCTGCCGCGGCTGTTCCGGCGGAGGCCAGGCTTTCCAGTACAGCGCGGATCTCGCCCTGGATGCAGACCGCCTGCCCCCGGATCGCCGGAGGCGCCGAGGCGCTGCCCAGGTTGATACAGGCATATGCGGCCTTGGGGTTCTCTCCGGTCATGCGCCAGAAGGGATATTTAATAATGGATGGGGTATTGCCGCCCACACCCAGCTCCCAAAACAGCACCCGCTGCCCGTGGTGGCGCCGGAGGAAATCCGCATACCGGCTGGCTGCGGCGTACCAGCCCTCATCCTGGACAAAGGTGTCATCCACCCGAAGGTTCATGGTCATAGGCCGACCGCAGCGGGGACAGCGGGGGACCAGCTCCGAAGGGATCCGCATCTCCCGCTGTTCTGCGGTCATCTGCCGGACTGCCGACTCGTTATCATAGGTCACCTGGCAGCAGGGCTTGCTGCACTGCCACAGGCCGTAGTCCCCCTGGGTGTAGAACAGACGGTGCTTGTCAAATCCGGACAGCTGAAACTGGTGGTCCACATTGGTGGTGAGAACAAAATAGTCCTGCCCCTGCACCAAGGACAGCAGCGTATCGTATACCGGCAGGGGGGCCCTGGTATAGCGGTTCACCAGGATCTGCCGACTCCACCAGGCCCAGTATTCCTCCAGACTTTGAAAGGGATAGAACCCGCCGGAGTACATATCCTGAATGCCGTATTTTTCCTGAAAGTCTCCGAAATACTGTGTGAACCGCCTTCCGCTGTAGGTCAGGCCCGCAGCGGAGGAGAGGCCTGCTCCGGCGCCGATGACCACAGCCTGGGAAGATTCAAGGGCCTGGCGCAGCGCCTTGATCCGGTCCCAGGAGGGCGCGGTAGATGCCTGCGTCGAGATCCTTGAACACATTGAAGATCACTCTCCTGATAGAAGTAGATTGCTGATTGAGAAAGGATGCGACCGTATCGACGGCGATCCGGGCGGCCTCCTGGTTGGGGAAGTGGAATTCCCCTGTTGAGATGCAGCAGAAGGCCACGCTGTGAAGATTGTGCTCCGCTGCCAGCGCCAGGCAGGAGCGGTAGCAGGAGGCCAGGTCTTTCCGGTCCTGCCGGGTCACCCGGCCGCGGACAATAGGCCCAACGGTATGGAGCACATACCGGGCCGGGAGGTTGTAGCCGGCGGTGAGCTTTGCCCGACCGGCGGGCTCCGGGTACCCCTGCTCTTCCATCAGGCGGGCGCATGCCTCCCGCAGCTGGAGACCTGCTGCTGAGTGGATGGCGTTGTCGATGCAGCCATGACAGGGGACAAAGCAGCCAAGCAGGGCGGAATTGGCCGCGTTGACAATGGCGTCTGCCTTCAGACGGGTGATATCCCCCTGCCAGAGCACCAGACGGCGGTCCTGTGCCGCCGGGGGCAGGGCATCCGCATCCACTGTCCCGCGCTCCTCCCGCTCGGCGGAAAGGAACATGTCCTGCAGCTGCAGAAATGATCTGTCCAGAGGCCGGGGCGGCCGGACATTCATCAGACTCCGGAGGAGCCGCCGCCGGGCGGCATCCCCCGATGGAAAAGATGCCGCCAGCGCCTGATTCTGGGGAGATTCTGCCAGGAGCATCCCGATCAGGCGCTCCTGCTGTTCTGTACGGGTCATATGACCGCCTCCTTCCAAGGACTCCGGTGCCGCCGGGAAAGCGGCGCGCCTGTCAACTCCAGTATAGCGCCCGGCCCCGGCGCTGTAAAGCGCCGGGGCCAAGCCGGGCAGTCAGGCGCGCACGGCGGAGATCCGCTGCCGGATATGCTGGCCGCTGACGGCCTCGTCCACCATGGCGATGGCATAGTCGGCATAGCTGATGATGCTTTCGCCCCGATCATTCAGGGTCAGCTCCTCGCCGCCCAGAATGTACTTTCCGGTGCGAGGGCCTTCGGCCTGAAAGTCTGCGGCGGGGCTGAGATAGGTCCACTGCACGTCAGAGCGGGTGCGCAGATCCGCAAGCGCCTGGGCCATGGCCGATGCCAGAGGCTGGAAGGCGTCGGGAAAATCCGGACCGTCCATGACCTGGGCCGTGTGCTCCGGGTTGACGTACAGGCTTCCGGCGCCGCCGACCACCAGCAGGCGGGTGGCGGTGCCGCTGAGGATGTCGCACAGGTGCTTGAGGGAGGTGCTGTGCTGGGGGAGTGTATCTGCGGTCCAGGCGCCGAAGGCGTCGATCACCACATCAAAGCCCGCCAGATCAGCCGCCGTCAAATCAAAGAGATCCTTCCGGATCACCTGCCGGGCCGGCGAGCGGTTCTCCCCGCGGATCACTGCGGTCACATCCAGGCCGCGGTTCAGGGCCTCCGCCACGATCTGCTGTCCGGCTTTGCCATTGGCGCATACCACTGCAAGTTTCATTGTCATGTACCTCCGAAAAAGTGAATTGGGGCGGGCCGTTCCGGCCCTTCCTGATGGCTGCATTCTAACAGGAGCCTTCCGCTTTGAAAAGTACGCACAATTTTGTGGGATAGGCACCCCTCGGTAACCATTGGGCGATTACCGGGGGGTAACCATTGTGATGCTCCAGGGGGTGCGCGGCCCAGAGGGGACGGCAGAAAAATTTTGCCCGGCCTGCGCGGGGGCGGCTCTTGACATCCCACAGGGCGGTACCATACAATAGGGCTATATCATCCAATAGAAACGATTGGGAAGAGGAGGGATACGTGTGGCAGCAGAAAAGGAGCTTCCGGCCTGCCCGGTGGAGACCACGCTGACGCTGATCAGCGACAAGTGGAAGGTGCTGATTCTGCGGGACCTGATGCCAGGTACCAAGCGTTTTGGCGAGCTGCGCCGGTCCATCGGCAGCGTCAGCCAGAAGGTGCTTACCGCTCAGCTGCGGGAGATGGAGCAGAGCGGACTCCTCCGACGTACGGTCTATGCGGAGGTGCCGCCCCGGGTGGAGTACACGCTGACGGATCTGGGGCGCAGCCTCAAGCCGATTTTGGACGCCATGCAGCACTGGGGCGAAACATACCAGGCAAACAATCGGACGCTGTGACCCGCTGAGAAGGACGCCGCCGGCAGATCGCCGGCGGCACTTTTTTATGTGCGCCGGCGGACCTGCCTTATGTTGTTGCGGACCTGCCGTATATTGCCAAAATTTTATCAGGGTTGTGAAAAGTGTTGTAAGTATACAAGGGATATGCTATGGTATTTATAAGATTTCAATAAAATGTCTGACGTCTGGACAAATGGTGTCAGACGGATCAGGAGGTGATGGTCAGGGCGCGTGCGCGGCCCCTGCCGGGGGCGGGGGTGTTCCAGCAAGAAAGGGGAAGAGAGGGGTGTCCGGACGGTGGGAACCGGCTCGGACAACAGAAGGAAAAGAGGAGGAGAAGCATGAAAAGACGAAGTTGGATGATGGCACTGCTGCTGGCCGCGGTGATGGTGATCGCGGTGATTCCGGCGGCGGCTGCGGACTACAGCGGCATGACGGCGGAGGAGCTCAGGGCGTCCATGCAGAACGCCAACGAGCTGGCCGATCCCACAGACCGGGCCGAGCGCGCTGCCCGGGGCGTGTACCTGCCCTATACCGGCTACTTTGAGGAGACTCTGAGCGCCGAGGGGGTTGCGGGCCGCAAGGTGAAGCTCTACATTCCGGAGGGCGCCTCTGTCCGCGAATATGTCCAGGTTCTGGCCCTGCCCAGCGGCGCGGATGCGGAGGCGTTCCTGCTGGAGAGCGGCTGGATCGATGTGGCTGATGAGGAGCGGGTGATCCTGATGGTTCTGCTGCCTGCGGACGGCAAGAACTGGGGGACTTATGAAGAGGAATTCGATTACATCAACTACATGATCAACACGGCCGGATCCGGCCGCCGGTGGTACTCCGTCTACAGCACCTACTATGTGGCCGGCTACGGCGAGGGCGGCGACGTCCTGCAGCAGTACTGCGCAAGAGAACCTTTGTTCATCATCAGCCAGGCGTATTTTGATTCTGCCGTCACCGGTGCGGAGCTGGAGGCTGAGGGCAATCTGTGGTACGGCGTACCCGGTGTCGGCAACGCCAATCAGAACTCCAAGACCCTGAATGCACCGGAGACGGATAAGACCTTCCGCAGCGTACAGAAGAAGGAAGTTCCCGTGCCTACCTACTTCTTCGGCGGAAATGAGGAGGCTGCTGCCTACTGGATGGCCGCCAATGAGGTCGGCGACAGGGCAGAAGCGGCGGCAGGCCCCTTGGGCAGCGACCTGTACAAGCAGGTGAAGGACGACGCTATCGCCACCGGTTTCAGCAGCGTTGTTTCTGAGGTCGCAGTGCTGGCGGAAGATATCGACTATCTGGATCCCGCTGTGACCAGGGCTGTGTATGCGGCGCTGTCTCAGTACACCCGCTACACCAACACCTCCGCGCTGAGCAACGCCCTGGGATGGCGTGTCAGCAAAAAAGAGGGTGTCAAGACCGTTGACATCTACACCACGGAGACGGACAATGGCGCAGGCGAGCCTCTGCAGTACAAGCGTACTTACATCGTTTACGTTCCCGAGAGCGTGAAGGAAGCCTACGCACAAGATGGCACAACAGCGCCCGTTGTGTTCGCGCTGGGCGGCAACGGCAACAATGCCTATCAATATTTCGAGTCCAGCCAGTATGTTGAAATTGCCGACAAGTACGGCTTCAGCCTGGTATTCCCCAGCGAGCATACGGCTGACAACGGCGTGACGACGACCTGGCGCATTGGTGAGGACGAGTATAATTTTATCCGTGCCATCATCAAGGATCTGGATGAGAACCAGGATTTGCTCAAGTACTTCGACGAGGACCGCTACTTCGTTATGGGCCACTCCCAGGGGGCCATGTTTACCAACAGCCTGTCTGTCGAAATGGCAGATACTTTTACTGCTTTTGCCACCATGGGTATGGGCGCCAGCGCATTTGCTGAGGATGCCCCGGCCGTCCCCATGTACAGCATCATCGGTGAGTATGATCTCAATGACACCTGGGCGGATCTGAACGTGGAGAGCTGGACGAACCGTCTGGGCTTCAATGTTGAGGACGGCGTAGTTACCGACCCCTTCGATCTGCCCGCCGAGACCAACAACCCCATTGAGTACCTGATTTATCCCGACAGCACCGAGTACCCCGGCGACAAGTTCGTGACCACGTCCTGGTACGATGAAAACGGCGTCCCCGTGTTCAACAACACGATCGCCTATGGCCGCGAGCACAACAACACCGTGCCCGACGCCTGGAGGATCTGGGAGGACTGGTTCTCCAAATGGGACCGGGACGAGGACGGCAACCGGGTGTGGCTGGGTGAGAAGCAGAGCAGCGGCCTGCCCTTCAGCGATGTGGCCGAGACCGCCTGGTACCGCGATGCGGTGGCCTATGCCTATGACAGCGGCCTCATGTCCGGCACCAGCGCCACCCAGTTCAGCCCCAACGCCACCACCACCCGTGCCATGATCGTGACCATGCTCTACCGCCTGGAGGGTGAGCCCGCGGCCGGCGCCGCCAGCGCCTTTACCGACGTGGCGGGGACCGCCTACTACGCCGACGCGGTGGCCTGGGCCAATGCCAACGGCATTGTGACCGGCACCAGCGACACCGCCTTCAGCCCCAGCGACCCCATCACCCGCCAGCAGATGGCGACAATCCTCTACCGCTATGCCCAGTACAAGAGCTATGACACCACCGCCGGCGGCATGGCCATCCGGGAGTATGCGGACTATGAGGAGATCAGTGAATATGCCCGGACCGCTATGGACTGGGCGGTGGCTGCCGGTCTGATTACCGGCACCACCGATACCGCCCTCTCCCCGGACGGCTCCGCCACCCGGGCCCAGGTGGCCACCATCTTCCAGCGCTTCCAGGAGGACGTGGCCCGGTAAGGCTGTCCATCCAACATGGAGGGCCGGGACTTGCGTCCCGGCCCTCCGCTGTGCGTTTGCGGGAAATGGGGGGTTCCCCCCGGGGGTGGAATGTGGTAGAATGGCACTTGCGGGGAGGGCTGGACCGCCGGGCGCGGCCGGTCTCCCGTTTTTGTGCAGAGCAACGGGCGGAGCCCGGTGGGAAAGGAATTGCCATGAAAACTGGAGTCGTTCTGGAGGGGGGTGCGGTGCGCACCATTTTCTCCACCGGCGTATGCGACGCGCTGCTGACGCGGGATCTGCTGCCGGATTATGTGATCGGAGTGTCCGCGGGGATTGCCTATGGCGTCAGCTATGTCTCCCGCCAGAGCCGACGCAACCTGGAGATCATGGTCAATTATATCAACGACAAGCGGTATATGGGGGCGCGCAACCTGCTGCGGCGGAATAACCGGGCCTATTTTGGCCTGGACTTCGTATTCGGCGCCATCCCCAACGAGCTGGTCCCCTTTGATTATGCGGCATTTTCCGCTTTCCCCGGGGAGGTGGAGGCGGTGGTCACCAATCTGGAAACCGGCGGTGCGGCATATTTCCCCGTGGATATCCGGGATCAGAAGTTCACCCTGCTGCGGGCCACCTGTGCCATGCCGCTGCTCTTCCCCGTCTTCCGGATCCAGGGCATCCCCTGCCTGGACGGCGGCGCAGCGGACGCCATTCCCTATGAGCGGGCGCTGGACAAGGGCTGCGGCCGTCTGATCGTGGTGCTGACCCGGGAGCGGGACTACGTCCGCCGGCCGGAGAAGCTCCAGCCCCTCATGGACCTGGTCTACCATCAATACCCGCGCTTCTGTGATACCATGCGCCGCCGGGCGGATGCCTATAACGAAGCCCGCCGGCGTCTGTTTCAGCTGGAGCGGGAGGGCCGCGTGCTTTTGTTTGCCCCCACAAGCACGGAGGGGTTTCACCGCACGGAGCGGGACGTGGACAAGATCCGGGTTCTGTGGCAGGATGGCTATGACCAGGGCCTTGCCCGCCTGAACGAAGCGGAGGCTTTCCTGCGCGGATGAGTCCTCCGGTAACGCTTACAAACCAATCGCTTAACCGCCGGAGGCTGGAAAGGAGACTGCCTGTGAAAAAATTGAGCGTTCGTCAACTGCTGACCGTGGCCAGCATGCTGTTTGGCATGTTTTTCGGCGCGGGCAATTTGATTTTTCCGGCTTCCATGGGGCAGCTGGCGGGCAGCAGCCTTGCACTGGCCTGCGCCGGCTTCCTGATCACCGGCGTGGGGCTGCCCCTGCTGGGGGTGGCGGCCCTGGGGATCAGCCGGGAAGACGGGCTGCTGGGCCTGAGCAGCCGGGTGGGCCGGGGCTGGGGGCTGTTTTTCACCTGTGCACTGTATCTGACCATCGGCCCGTTTTTCGCCATTCCCCGCTGTGCCAGCGTATCCTACACCGTGGGGATGGAGCGCCTGCTGCCGGGGGCAGATCAGTCCGTCGGCCTGGCGCTGTTCAGCCTGCTGTTTTTCGCTGCGGTTCTGTTTTTCGCGCTGCGCCCGGGGGAGATCCTCACCTGGGTGGGCAAGGTGCTCACGCCGCTGTTTCTGGCCTTTCTGGCCGTATTGATTCTCCGGGCGCTGACGGCGCCCCTGGGGGATGTCTCCCAGATCGCCCCCGTGGGGGACTACGCCCTCAGCCCCTTCTCCACCGGGCTGCTGGAGGGGTACAACACCATGGACGCCCTGGCGGGCCTGGCCTTCGGCATTGTGGTGGTGGAGGTCATCGGGCGGCTTGGCGTCCGGGAGCCGGGTGACATTGCCCGGAACACCGTCTATGCCGGGCTGTTCAGCTCCCTGCTCATGGCGGGGATCTATGTACTGGTAGCGGTGGTGGGAGCCCAGAGCCGGGGCGCCTTTGCCGCCGCAGACAACGGCGGGGAGGTCCTGGCCCAGGTGGCGGAGCACTACTTCGGCGGCGCGGGGGCAGTGATCCTGGCCGTCACGGTGACGGTGGCCTGCCTGAAAACGGCGGTGGGCCTGGTTACCAGCTGCGCGGAGACCTTTTCCGGGATGTTTCCCAAAGGGCCGTCCTACCGGGTGTGGGCGGCGGCGTTCAGCGTGCTCTCCCTGCTCATTGCCAACCTGGGACTGGATGCCATCCTGGCCTACTCCCTGCCGGTGCTGATGTTCCTCTACCCCCTGGCCATGGTGCTGATTCTGCTGACGCTGCTGGGGGGACGGCTGGGAAGGGACCGTGCCGTGCTGGGATGGACCACCGCATGGACGGCGGCCGCCGCGGCGGTGGATTTCCTGCGGGCGCTGCCTGCACCGGCTCGGTCCGCCCCCTGGCTGGAGGGCCTGCTGGATTGGGCGGAGGGCGCCATTCCCCTGGCCGGCGTGGGCTTTGGATGGCTCCTGCCGGCGCTGGCAGGGCTGGGGATGGGCCTCGCCTGGCGGCTGCTCCGGCAGAAGGGCTGACGGCGGGGCCGGAAATCGGGCTGAAATACGGAGAAAAGCCCGCCTCCATCCGGAGCGTTTTGCCGCGTTTTGGAGAAAATTGGCTGGATTCTTGTGTTCTTTCCTGAAAATTTATAGAGCATCCGGGTAAAATTATACGTAAAAATAGAAAATGCTTCAGGGGGAATAAAAATAGGTAAAATGGTTGACAAATGCGGAAATTCCAACTAGAATATCTGTTGCGTCATAATGGACACCTTTCCGCACGCCAGATACAGAGCCGGCGCCGCGGAGAGGCGGACCACTACCAATCAAGTGTTTGGAGGTTTGTATGAAGAAGTTTCTCAGCATGCTGCTGACTCTGGCCATGCTCTTTGCGCTGGTAGCCTGCAGCAACGGCGGCAATACCGCCGGCAACAACACTGGCAACACTGCTAACGAGGGCGGCAATACCGCTGATGGCGGTGAGGCCGAGACCCCCACCTACCATATCGGCATTGTCACCGGTACGGTTTCCCAGTCCGAGGATGACCGCCGCGGCGCCGAGGCCTTCCAGGCCATGTACGGCGAGGATATGGTCACCCTGGCCACCTACCCCGATAACTTTACCGAGGAGCTGGAGACCACCATCCAGACCATCGTGAACCTGTCCGATGATCCGGATATGAAGGCCATTATTGTGAACCAGGCCGTCCCCGGCACCACCGAGGCTTTCCGCCAGATCAAGGAGCGCCGCCCCGACATCCTGTGCATTGCCGGCGAGTCCCACGAGGACCTGCCCGAGATCGGCTCTGCTGCCGACCTGGTGTGCAACAACGACTTCGTGGCCCGCGGCTACCTGATCGTCCGCACCGCCCATGAGCTGGGCTGCGACACCTTCGTCCACATCTCCTTCCCCCGGCACATGGCCTATGAGACCATGAGCCGCCGCGCAGCCATCATGCAGGCTGCCTGCGAGGAGTTCGGCATGACCTTTGTCCAGGAGACCGCTCCCGACCCCACCTCTGACGTCGGTATTGCCGGTGCCCAGGCTTACATCCTGGAGCAGGTTCCTGTCTGGGTCGAGAAGTACGGTGAGAACGCCGCTTACTTCTGCACCAACGATGCCCACACCGAGCCTCTGCTCAAGCAGCTGTTCGAGTACGGCGGCTACTTCATCGAGGCGGACCTGCCCTCTCCTCTGATGGGCTATCCCGGCGCTCTGGGCCTGGATCTGACCGCGGAGGCCGGCGACTTTGAGGCCATCCTGGCCAAGGTCGAGGAGGCCGTTGTGGCCGCCGGCGGTGCTGACCGCTTCGGCACCTGGGCTTATTCCTACGGCTACACCACTTCCGCCGGCCTTGCCCAGCACGCTATGAACGTGCTCAACGGCGAGAGCGATCTGGAGGATATTGACGACATTGCCAAGGCCTACGAGGTCTTCTCCCCCGGTGCTGAGTGGAACGGCTCCAGCTACACCAACGCCACCACCGGCGTGAAGTCCGACAACACTTTCCTGGTGTACCAGGATACCTACATCATGGGTGATCCGGGCCACTACATGGGCTCCACCCAGGTCGAGGTTCCTGAGAAGTACTTTACCATCGCCT
>CALXDF010000113.1 GCA_944386995.1 uncultured Oscillospiraceae bacterium | reverse complement strand
TCCTGCTGGCGGCCCGTCCGGGCATGGGCAAGACCTCCCTGGCGCTGAACTTCGCGCTGAACGTGGGCAAGGCCAGCGGCAAGGCGGTGGCGGTGTTCTCCCTGGAGATGAGCAAGGAGCAGCTGTGTACCCGCCTTATCAGCGGCGAGGCCCTGATCAGCAACCAGAAGCTGATCACCGGCGAGCTGACGGAGGCCGACTGGGGCCGCATCGCCCAGGCCGCCGGGGTCCTCAGCCGCACGGATATCCGAATCGACGACAACCCCCTGCTCACCGTGGCGGACATGAACGCCAAGTGCCGGCGCATCGACAACCTGGGGCTGGTGGTCATCGACTACCTCCAGCTCATGACCAGCGCCGGCGGCAAGAGCTACGCCGGGGAGAACCGGCAGCAGGCGGTCAGCGACATCTCCCGCATGCTGAAGATCATGGCCAAGGAGCTCAACGTGCCGGTGGTGTGCCTGAGCCAGCTCTCCCGGGCCAACGAGAAGCGGGACGACAAGCGCCCCATGCTCTCGGACCTGCGGGAGTCCGGCGCCATTGAGCAGGACGCGGACATCGTCCTGTTCATCTACCGGGACGACTACTATAATGAGGACAGCGAAAAGCGCAACATCGCCGAGTGCATCGTGGCCAAGAACCGCCACGGCGAGACGGGGAAAGTGGAGCTGAAATGGCTGCCGGAGTTCACCTCCTTCAGCTCCATTGAGACGCGCTATGGGGACTGAGCTGCTGGAGCGGGCCCCCCGGTGGATCCTCCCCGGCCGGGGGAAGACGGCGCTGTGCGCGGTCTCCGGGGGGCTGGACAGCATGTGCCTGCTGCACCTGCTGCTGGAGTGGTGCCGGGTGCACGGCGGCCGGGTGACGGCGGCCCACTTCAACCACCGCCTCCGCCCAAATGCCGGCCGGGACGAGGACTTTGTCCGGGCGTGGTGTGCCGAGAGGGGCGTGCCCTTTGTCTCCGGCAGCGGGGATGTGGCCGGGCTTGCACAGGCCCGGGGCCTTTCCGCAGAGGAGGCGGGGCGGCAGCTGCGCTATGCCTTCCTCCGCCGGGAGGCGGAGCGGCTGGGCGGGGCCCGGATCTACACCGCCCACCACGCCGACGACAATGCGGAGACGGTCCTGTTCAACCTGATCCGGGGGACGGGGACCGCCGGGCTGTCCGGGATGGCCTGGCAGCAGGACGGGGTGTTCCGACCCCTGCTGGCGGTCCGCCGGCGGGAGCTGGCGGACTACGCCGCCGCCGAAGGCGTCCCCCATGTGGAGGACGAGACCAACAGCGACCCGGATGCCGCGGCCCGGAACCTCCTGCGCCTGCGGGTGATGCCCCTTCTGGAGGAAGTGAACAGCGCGGCGGTGCGCAACATCAACCGGGCGGCGGCCCACGTCCGCGCCGCAGACCAGGCCATCGAGGCGGAGGCCGACCGCCGGACCGCCCATGTGGAGGTGCAGGAGGGACGGGTGACCCTGTCCCGCCAGGCTTTGGCGGAGGCCGATGCCGCGGTGCGGCCCCGGATGCTCCTGCGGCTCTTTGACCTTCTGGGCGTGGGGCGGCGGGACATTACCGCCGCGCATTTGAACGCCATCTGGCGGCTGGCCCGGGATACCCTGTGGGGCCGGGAGAGCCGGCTGGACCTGCCCCACGGCGTCACCGCCCGGTACTGCCGGGGGTGGCTGGTGCTGGAGACGCGGCCCCAGGCCCTGACGGAAGTCCAGCTGCTGCCAGACAGTCCGGTCACCTGGGGGGACTGGCGGCTGACCCTGCTGGACCACCGGGAGGGGGCGGGGCTGGCCCTGCGGCTGCGCCGGCAGGAGGAACACCTGGGCGTGACCGTGGGCCCGGTGGTGCCGGGGGAACGGCTGGCCCTGCCGGGCGGACGGGGGAGCCGCAGCATCAAGCGGCTGTGCCTGGACCGGCGGATCTCGCTCTCGGAGCGGGACCGGCTGCCGGCTATCTACGCCGGCGGAAGGCTGGCAGCGGTGTGGCCCCTGGGCGTGGACGCGGCATTTGCACCACCGGCGGGGGAGCCCTGCCGGTTTATCAAGCTGGAACGGATTACGGAACAGGAGGGGGAGGCATGAAAACCAGCACGAGGCGGCTGCTTATCGCCGCCGCACTGCTCCTGGCCCTGGGCGTTGGCTTCTTCGCGGGAAAGGCCGCGGAGCGCCGGGAGACGGTCCAAAACCGTCTGGGCCAGGGGAGGACGAAGCTCTCCTTTGCCATTGACAAGCTGGAGGGGCTGCGGGACGGCGAATATGGGCCGGAGGAGATCCAGAGCGACATCGCCAGCGATATCTATGGGGCCTACTACGATTTTTTGAGCGGCGAGAACGTGGATTTCTCCGGCGCCCTGTGGGACCTGTGGAACGCGGTACTCTTCGACATAGAGAATCTCCCGGGGAACGAGGACGCCCTTATAAAGGCCCTGGCGGAGCAAAATGCGGAGCAGGTGGCGGAGCTTGCCGCGGGCATGCGGACGCCGGGATAAGATCAGCGCACAGGGGAGCGGCCCGCATGGCGGAAGAGCTCCCTTTCAGCCTGGATCAGGCTTATAACAGACAGAGGACAGAGAAAAAGGAGAACAATCAGGTATGGAAAAGAGCAGGATGGATCAGGATATTCTGAAGGTGCTGTACACCCAGGAGGAGATCGCCCAGCGGATTTCGGAGATGGGCAGTCAGATGTACGAGGACCTGAAGGACAAGGAGCCGCTGTTTGTCAGCGTGCTGCGGGGGGCCTTCATTTTCATGGCGGACATTGTCCGGGCCTGCCAGGTCCGGTGCGATGTGGAGTTCATCGCCGTCAGCTCCTATGGCAACGCCACCAGCACCTCCGGGGCGGTGCAGATCACCCACGACATCCAGCAGGATATCTCCGGCCGCCATCTGGTGGTGATCGAGGATATCCTGGACAGCGGCAATACCCTCCACTTCCTCAAGCAGTATTTCCTCACCAAGGGGGCGGCCAGCGTCACCATCTGCACCCTGCTGGACAAGCCCTCCCGCCGTACCAAGGCGATCCACGCCGATTATGTGGGCTTTGAGGTGCCTGACGAGTTCGTGGTGGGCTACGGGCTGGACTATGCCCAGAAGTACCGGAACCTGCCCTACATCGGTGTGCTGAAGCCGGAGGTCTACACGAAGTAAGGCCCGGCTTGCCGGATCAGCACTTGCGGGGGAGCCCGAGGGGGCGGAAGCCCGCCTCGGATGGGATCGAATGCCCTGCACGGAGTGCAGAGCGCGCAGCGCTGACTTTTCCGACGCTTAGGCGGCGGGAAAGTACCGGCATTTTTAAGGCCGCAAAGGAGTGAAAGAGAACTTGCAGCGAAAACGCAGAAAATCATTTGATATTGGCTTTTATGTGCTGGTGCTGCTGGCCCTGGTGCTGGCGTATTACGCTCTGTACGGCGTCAATAACGGCACCAGCGTCACCTATGCCGAGGCCAAGCAGCTCTTTGTCCAGGAGCGGGTGGAGACGTTCCAGGTCTCCGGCAGCACGCTGACCATGTCGGTCCGGGACAGCAGTGTCAGCAGCGGGCGGATCACCGCCAAGTGCCAGCTCTACAGCGTGGAGCTGTTCTATGACGATCTGGGGGAGCTGATCGACCAGCAGTACCGGGACGGGATCATCACCGACTATGATCTGGACCCGCCCTATGAGCCGCCGTGGTGGAGCAGCATCCTGCTGTATGTGGTGCTGATTGCCGCGCTGTTCCTGTTCTGGCAGTTCATGATGGCCAGGGCTCAGGGGGGCGGCATGGACAAGGGGACCAAGTTCGGCAAGGCCCGCATCCGCTTCGGCTCGGAAAAGGATAAAAAGGTCACCTTCAACGATGTGGCCGGCGCCGACGAGGAGAAGGAGGAGCTGGCGGAGATCGTCCGCTTCCTCAAGGAGCCGCAGAAGTATCTGGATCTGGGGGCCCGCATCCCCAAGGGCGTGCTGCTGGTTGGCCCTCCGGGCACCGGCAAGACCCTGCTGGCCAAGGCTGTGGCCGGGGAGGCGGGGGTGCAGTTCCTCTCCATCTCCGGCTCAGACTTTGTGGAGCTCTATGTGGGCGTGGGCGCCAGCCGGGTCCGTGACCTCTTTGCCGAGGCCAAGAAGGTGGCGCCGGCGG
The DNA here is from genome assembly GCA_944386995.1 of uncultured Oscillospiraceae bacterium. Taxonomy (GTDB): domain Bacteria; phylum Bacillota; class Clostridia; order Oscillospirales; family Oscillospiraceae; genus CAJFPI01. The sequence continues at coordinate 3,559 of CALXDF010000113.1, read as the reverse complement.
TGGTCTTTATTGACGAGATCGACGCGGTGGGCCGCCAGCGGGGCGCGGGCCTTGGCGGCGGGCACGATGAGCGGGAGCAGACCCTCAACCAGCTGCTGGTGGAGATGGACGGCTTTGCCACCAACGAGGGCGTGGTGGTGCTGGCAGCCACCAACCGCCGGGACATCCTGGACCCCGCCCTGCTGCGGCCCGGCCGCTTTGACCGGCAGGTCTATGTGGGCTATCCGGATATCAAGGGCCGGGAGGAGATCCTGGACATCTACGTCCGCAACAAGCCCCTGGCTGAAGATGTGGATCTTGGAAAGGTGGCCCGGGTGACCCACGGCTTTACCGGCGCGGACCTGGAAAACCTGGTAAACGAGGCGGCGCTGAACGCTGCCCGGGAGGATCGGAAATTCATCACCGAGCAGGATCTGGAGAGCAGCGTGATCAAAGTCATCGCCGGCCCGGAGAAGCGCAGCCGGGTGGTGCCGGAAAAGGAGCGCCAGCTCACGGCCTACCACGAGGCGGGCCACGCTGTGGTGTCCTATGCCCTCAAGACCCAGGACCCGGTGCACCAGATCACCATTATTCCCCGGGGCCAGGCCGGCGGCATGACCATCAACCTGCCCCAGGAGGACATCTCCTTTTATGCCAAGACCACCCTTGTTGAGCGTATCGCTGTGTTCCTGGGGGGCCGGGTGGCGGAGAAGCTGTTCCTGGGGGACATCTCCACCGGCGCGGGCAACGACATTCAGCGGGCCACCGCCCTGGCCCGGGAGATGGTCACGGTTTATGGGATGAGCGACCGCCTGGGGTCCATCAACTACCAGGCGGACAGCGAGGAGGTCTTTATCGGACGCTCCATGGGCCACACCCGCCCCTACTCCGAGGCGGTGGCCGCCCAGATTGACGAGGAGGTCAAGCGCATTATCGACGAGGGCTATGGACGGTGCGAGGAGATCCTGAAAGGCTATACCGCCAAAATGCACGAGATTGCTGCGTACCTTCTGCGCAACGAGACCATGGATGGGGAGACCTTCCGCAAGGTGATGGAGGAAGGGGAAGCGCCCCGGGATGGGGAGGACGCCCCGGATCCAGAAGCAGCCGGGGAAGCAGAACCGTAAAAGCATACGGAACATGAAACCCGCCGCACAGCCTGTGCGGCGGTTTTTTTCGCCCGGATGCCCTTGCCGCCTGGAAAACCGGGGCGCAGCAGACGGCTGCCTGACAAATTCCCGGAAGGCATGCTGCGGCAGGTGTTTTGCTGCTGTCCTTGGCCGCCGCCCATTGTGGGCAGGCGGCCGCTTTCTTCCTCAAACGGCGTATGAAATCCTTTGCCGCAGGACACCCTATCACCGAAAAGGAGTGATGCAGCAATGGAACATCTCACCTATCCCACGGGCCTGCACAACACCTCGGAGATCGGGCGGCTGCGGAAGGTACTCCTCCACCGACCGGGCAGGGAGCTGGAGAATCTGATGCCGGAATATCTGGACCGGCTGCTCTTTGACGACATCCCCTATCTGAAGGCGGCCCAGGAGGAGCACGACGCCTTCGCCGACTGCCTGCGCCGGAACGGCGCGGAGGTGGTCTACCTGCGGGATCTGGCGGCGGAGGCTATCGCCCAGGCGGAGGTGCGCCGGGAATTTGTGGAGGAGTTCCTGGACGAGGCGGGGGTCCAGGGCCACCGCCTCAGGGATATCGTGAAGGAGTACCTGGCGGGAATGGATGACCTGACCCTGGTGGATACCATGATGGCGGGCATCCGCAAGAGCGACGTCCGGGGCTTTGAAACCGGGAAGCTCAGCGACTACCTGAGCTTCAAGTCGGACGACTACCCCTTCCTGGTGGACCCGATGCCCAACCTGTATTTTACCCGGGATCCCTTTGCCGTCATCGGCACCGGCGTGTCCCTCCACCGGATGCACACCGAGACAAGGAACCGGGAAACCATTTTCGGCAAGGTAATTTTCGAACACCACCCCCTCTACCGCAACGCGCCCAAGTGGTACGACCGGGGGGAGACGACCTCCATCGAGGGGGGAGACATCCTGGTGCTGAGCCCCCAGGTCCTGGCGGTGGGCATCTCAGAGCGCACCAGGGAGGACAGCATCGACAAATTTGCCCGCACGGTGCTCTCCATCAGCAGGACCTTCCGCAAGGTGCTGGCCTTTGATATCCCAAAGACCCGCTCCTTCATGCACCTGGACACGGTGTTCACCATGGTGGACCGGGACAAGTTCACCGTCCACCCCAACATTCTCAGTGCCATCACCGTATATGTTCTGGAACTGGAGGAGGGCAACGTGCGCATCCGGGAGGAGCAGGGAAGGCTGGAGGATATTTTGAAGGAACACCTGGAACTGGACCAGGTGACTCTGATCCAATGCGGCAGCGGCAGCGTGGTGGACGCGGCCCGGGAGCAGTGGAGCGACGGCAGCAATACCCTGGCCATCGCCCCCGGCGAGGTGGTGGTCTATGCGCGCAACGCCGTCACCAACCGGATTTTGGAGGAACATGGCATTAAAACCCATGTGATTGCGTGCAGCGAATTGTCCCGGGGCCGGGGCGGGCCCCGGTGCATGAGCATGCCCCTGGTCCGGGAGGAGATCCCCTGACGGGGAGAGTCAATTTTTACCGGCAGGCCATGCCGGAGGACGAGGGGGGGTCGTCCCCCTCGGGGACGACCTACTTTTCCCACGTGGGAAAAGTAGGCAAAAGGACGCTTAGGGGGATGAAATTGTCGGACCTTATCGTCAAAGGGCGGCGAACGGTCCTCAAAATTTCACCCCCTAAGAACCCCCAGAAATTTACGGGGGATGTCATCCAGCGAACTTGGCGCTCTCGGGCGGCGCATGGTCGGGGAACTGTCTCTGCGCTGATTCCCGCTGACGCTGACCTGGTGTCTCCGGCGCCCTCTGCGGCCTTCGCTGCTTGCGCCGCTTCCTGGAGGAGTCTCCCGGTGCGCCGGGATCCCGAGCTCCGGCTACCGATACCCGCCCAGGTAGCGCTTAGCGAAGCGGAAAGCGCGGGGCCAGGAGCAGGGGGTGGACTGGTTACGGCGAAAGCCGCTGAAAGTCCGGTTGAGTGGTCAGGTCTGTCCTGACCAGCTAAGAGTTTTCTTTTGGACCGGCCGCGGCCCGTTTTCTTTTCTAAAAAGAAAATGGGGGGACGGAACCGCCCTCCCCTGCGGTCAGGGAGCACCGCCTCCGCCGCAAGGCAGATATTTTGCGCTGAAAATATGAAAAAAGGAGTCATCCTATGGCAGTAAACTTAAAAGGCAGAAGCTTTTTGACCCTGATGGACCTGACCCCGGAGGAGATCCGCTACCTCCTGGACCTGGGCCACGACCTCAAGGCCAAGCGCCGCTCGGGGATCTGTTCCCCCACCCTCCAGGGCAAGCATATCGTGCTGCTGTTTGAAAAAACCTCCACCCGGACCCGCTGCTCTTTCGAGGTGGCGGCCACCCAGGAGGGGGCCCACGTCACCTACCTGGACGCGGGCAGCAGCCAGATGGGGAAGAAGGAGAGCCTGGAGGACAGCGCCAAGGTCCTGGGCCGGTTCTTTGACGGCATCG
>CALXDF010000112.1 GCA_944386995.1 uncultured Oscillospiraceae bacterium | reverse complement strand
TCCGACCCTGGCGATCCAGGATCTGCATCGCCGACGCCCGCCGCTTCGGGCCCCGTGGCGCCGGCCTCGCCCGCCGTCTCCGATGCCCCCACTGTCTCTGACGCCCCCGCCGCCTCCGATCCCGCCGCTCCGCCCCCCTCCGCCTCTGCCCCCTCCACGGCGGAGCCCGAGCCCTCCGGCACCCTCTATGAGGGGGAGGCCCAGCTCACCTACACCGACGGGGCGGACAGCTACGAACTGCTGCTCATGCTCAACGGCCTCTACCCGCCCTTCCCGGAGGCCGTCAAGGAAGTCCAGATGGCTGCCGATACCACGCTGCAAAATCCCTCCCAGCTGTATGTCACCCAGACCAGCGGGACGGGAGGCGCGGAGGGCTTTTTGGACAAGGTGGCCCGCTATTCCGTGGAGACCGTCCCCCTGGACGGCGCCCAGCAGATGCGGCACACCGCCCCCGCCCCGGACCGAAACTATCCCCACGCCCTGCTGGTGTCCACTGTCACCTATACTGCGGCCTGCAGCACCAATGAGATCGTCTGGACCCTGGAGATGAAGAACGGGGACACCCTCCGGCTGACCCACCGCATCGAGGTGACGGCGCTGACCTCTGGGGAGTACCACTATGAGACCACCCCCATGGAGACCGACGCACAGCTCCAGGCCCTGCTGGCCCGCATCGCGGAGGAGACCTCCCCCGACACGGTCATCGACCTCTACCTGCCTGCGGTGACCTACCGACAGCCGGTGTCCTTCACCGGGCGGAAGTTCAACCTCTACGGCTCTACCTCAGGGGGCGCTCAGACCACCTTTGCCGCCTCCGTCACCGTCAACAGCGGGATGGCAGGCCGGGGGGACGTCCAGAACATCCGCTTCTCCGGCAGCGGCGGTACCGGGCTCACCGCCTCCTCCGGCCTGCTGATCCAGTATTGCCAGTTCGACGGCTGGGACACCGGGGTGCTGTCCGCGGAGGGGTCCTGGGTCACGGTGGCCGGCTGCTCCTTCTCCGGCAACCAGGTGGGCTTTGAGTTCGACAGCTCCTATGCTGACTTCACCTCCACCACCTATTTCAACAACCAGTTCACCGGCAACGGCACCGCCCTGCTCCTGACCCGGGTGCCGGGGTCGCTCACCCTGGACTTTTCCAACAGCGTGTTCCGGGGCAACCAGGTGGATATCCACAACATCAACAACTATCCCGTGGACCTGTCCAATACCCGCTTTGAATGAACGAATTTCAACGCCCAGCGCGCTCCCCGGCTCTGCCGGGGAGCTTTTTCGTCTTTTTTTGCCAAAACTAAGCAGCCAGCTTATTGTTTTTCCACCCCGCTCTTGTACAATAAGATCGTCAGTTTGCCGGAAATGTTCCCACATCCCGGCGCGCGCGGGCAGAGGCGCGGGAAACGATCTGCAGATCACAAGACAGGAGGAACCATGATGAAAACAAGGATCAAGCACAGTCTGGCATCTGTACTGGCCCTGGTGCTGGCGCTGTCCATGGCTGTGCCAGTATTGGCAGCCTCGCCGGAAGATCCCGCTATCATCGACCAGTCTGAGCCAGTTATCATCGACGGAAAGGAATATCTCTTTTGTGTCTCTGGCGATGCAAGCTTAGTAGAGGCGGAGGATGAAGACGCTGAATTTCAGTACCACTCTCCTGTCTCAGCCACTCTCATTGTAGACGATGTCCGAAACTACCGCATTTCACTTTTGGAGGACCACTATCAGGAAGATGGCACCTTCAAAATGATGTGGGATATGGGCCGTGAACTCACCAATGTCTCTGTCGAGGTCGTAGATGCTGACGGCACTCCTGTTTCCGATGAAGATGCCGCTTTTACCGTTGCCATGTCCCCGGGAAAAGATAAGAATGAGCTCCCCTATTTTACTCTGTCCGCTCAGTCCGTGGGCCAACATTATATCCGCCTGTCCGCTACTTATCAGGAGCAGACCTTTGTCCGATACTCTCAGTTCAAAGTCGAGCCAAAGCCAGGGATCAACGTAGTAGACTTATCCGAACGGACCGACCTTACCATCCAGGAACTGAACGAGATCATCCAGGATGAAAAGTACCCATGCTCCTCCCGGTACGTACAGGCCATTATCATACTGCCAGCTGGAACCATTTCCGCAGGCAATGATGGAGAGACCGTGATCCACCTGACCCGGCCATTCTCTCTGGAAGGCAGCAGTATCCCCGATTCTCCCACAGAGATCCAAGGCTCCATCTCCATTGAATTTACTGAAAAGCCTGTCGATTCTGATGAATATGTCACAGTCGGCATGCAATTCCAAAACCTAGTCTTAAATGGAGCTCCCAGCGGAGAGCGCAGCTCTGCCAGTGGCATCTATGGAAAAATCGCCGCCGGTAACAGCAACATCTCGATTTTTGACTGTACCATCAAAGGGTTTGCCGTCGGGATCAGCGGAACGACCACCTCTGTCCAATATACTACGTTTGAGGACAACGGCATCGCGTTTTTGATCGAGCGCTCCATCGGCAGTTTCGGGAATCGGCCCACAGGCCTATATTTTAAGGATAACGATATCGCGGTCCAATTGGGACAACGGGGAACAAAATATCCAGACGGAGATAGTTTTGACAATCCTCTGTTCCGGCTGAGTGTTGCCCCTTTGATGAACTGCATCTTCCAAAATAACGGGAAAAATTTCAGTCATTCTCTCGGTGGCAACTATCGCTTCTTTATGCCCCGAAACCTTTACCTGGATGCAGCTGGAAATGTTATCGACCCTAAGCCCGGTGACTTCGAGGGAAATGGAAAAGTGAGCTACACTCCGTACTATAAAGATACTGATTTTAATGCCAATGTTGAGGGGATCTCTTATCTGTCAGCAGGATCGCCTGAGAGCGAAAATGTTATGCTCAATGAGTCTGTCACACGGCTTGCTATGCCAGACACCTCCACTTCCGTTGAGGTCGTCACCGCAGATGACCACAACAATTTGACTACTCTTGGCACTTGGAGTTTCTCACCCGCGTCCTTCTCACAGGACCTCCAGCGATTTTCTACTTTCTCTGCCGCCAGTCTCTCCGCTCTTAGTCGGCAAAACGAATTGAGCACACCTGTTCTGGACCCCACTCTGACTGTGGAACAAATCGAAGCTGACCTCCAGATCACGGTCGCAGAGCAAAGCTTTCCTTCCGACTATACCATCACCCTGACGATCCCCTTTACAGGAAATTGGGACTCTGTTTCCGTCACTCATAATGACCAAGTGGTCTCTGGCGCAGTGTGGGATGAAATTTGGGGGACAGTTACATTTCCTGTCACGGGATCTGGCAGCTACCTGCTTTCCGGCACCTACTCTGTCACCTATACAGATGGCGTTTCTGGTGAGGAGATCTTCGCTGACCAGGTTTATTCTGATCTGCCCGCAGGTACTGCGACCCCTGCCTTCCTAATAGACGGGAAACCAGGTACCCCCAGCCGTTCTGGTTACAACTTCACTGGCTGGTCTCCTGCTGTAACAGATGAGGTGACCGGAACAGTTGTTTATACGGCTCAGTGGTCGGAAATCTATATCCCCCCCATCCGCCCCACCGACCCGGTGGAGCCCGAGGAACCGGAAGAGCCGGACGAGACCACCGAGACCGTCACCAACCCCGACGGATCCACCACCACCACGGTCACCGACAACACCACCGGCACCGTCACCGAGACCACGCAGTACGAAAACGGCGTGGCCCTGGAGATCGTCACCAGCGCCGAGGGCGACCGGGACATCTCCGTCACCGTCCCCAGCGGCGTGACCCAGGCCACCGTCACCATCCCCATGGACCAGGTGGGCCTTGGCACCGTGGCCGTGGACGCCGCCACCGGCGAGGTGGTCAAGCAGTCCATCCCCTCTGAGAGCGGCCTGTCCGTCACCCTGGACGCCAGCGCCCAGCTGATCGTCGTGGACAACACCAAGAACTTTGCCGACACCGCCGCCCACTGGGCCGGGGACGCCATCACCTTCGTCACCGCCCGTGAGCTGTTCAACGGCATCTCCGACACCACCTTCGCCGCCGATCTGCCCATGAGCCGCGCCATGCTCACCACCGTCCTGGCCCGCCTGGAGGGGGTGGACACCACCACCGGCTCCACCTGGTATGAGGCCGGCATGAGCTGGGCCGTGGAGCAGGGCATCTCCGACGGCAGCGCCCCGGACAGCGACATCACCCGGGAGGACCTGTATACCATGCTCTACCGCTATGCGGGCAGCCCCGCCGTCTCCGGCGACCTGAGCGGCTATCCCGACGGGTCCACCGTGTCTGACTACGCCCAGAGCGCCATGGCCTGGGCGGTGGAGACCGGCCTGTGCACCGGCACCGGCGCGGGCACTCTGGACCCCCAGGGCGACGCCAGCCGGGCCCAGGTGGCCACCATCCTCATGCGCTTCATGACCCTGTAAGGCAGGCCATTCCCCAATTTTCCGTCTCCAGCCCTCCCGGGAGGGGGCGTGTCCTTTGCTGCCCCCTCCCCGGCCTCCAGAGGCGTATGAGAGGGCAAACCAACAAAACACGCAAAAGCGACAGCTCCACCCGTTTGCCCGGGTGGAGCTGCTGCTCATTATCCTGTTCCCGATCAGGCGCGTTCCCCCGCTCCCTATCGGTCTGACTGCCAGCGATCACCCGTCCTCCCCTCCGGCCCGGTCCTCCACCGCTGTCAGCCGCTCCCGGACCTCCTTATAGCGTCTTTCCGGGATGGGGATCTTGCTGCCGTCCGTCATGATGACC
>CALXDF010000111.1 GCA_944386995.1 uncultured Oscillospiraceae bacterium | reverse complement strand
AGTACTGTCGGCCGTCTGTCTTATGGAACCGCTCCTTGGTAAGCCGCATCTCATCGTAGACGGACCGGGCAGTACAGTTCCAGCCGGATACAAGCCGACGATCTTCCCATGTGGTTTTCTCCTCCTGCTGGACATAGCGCAGCACACCACCAAGAGCACCGCCGCCCCCGCCACGGTTTTTGATTGCGGTGAAAGTTGCCACCTCGTCGACACCTCCTCCGTATCATTCACTTCCAGCCTGATTGGCTGAAAGCTCACTCGCTCCAGGGTGTCTCCTCTCCCCACAAAAGCGGTTTACCGATTTTGTGGGGGCCCCACTTCCCCCCCGCAGCAGTTCCCGGAGCTGTTCATAAATTTTTCCGTAGTTTTCTGCCAGTGCGTCACCCTTCAGAACTGTTACTCTCCCCATGTTGGCCAGGGTAGTGAGCTGATTCAGGTTTCGCCCCTGTGCTTTCAGTTCAGACAGCACCTGTTCCAGCCCTTCCACCCGCACGATCTCTTTTGCAAGTCCGCTGTAACACAGGTAGTCGGTGACCGTCAGACCAGCGGCTTTCGCACGCTCCCGGATGGTCTCCTTGGTACGGGGCGTCACCCGCAGGGTGATGATCTCGCTCTTTTTTACTCTCTGCATTGCTCCTCCTCTTCCCCCTCAGGGGCCGGGTACGGGGCAGCGCCCCGAAACTGTGCGCGGCGTATAGCCGGGCGCGATGCTTGCCCTCGTCCCCCCAACTCCGTGCCTTGCGCCGCCCACACCCGCGCCCGCTCACCGCAACGCTGGATTTCGCTTGGGCGCCGGTCAGGACGAGGATTTTCTCGCGGCAGAACCAGGCGCATCATCTTCGACAGCTTCCTCAACAGGGTCGATAGGGACGATGTTTCTGGTAGGGGAATTATCGACCCTATCGACCCTACGCAGGCAGATGAGGCGCTCCCCATTGCTCTTGCGGAAGGTCACCGAAATGCCGCTGCGCCTTAGAGCGGCAACGCTTTTGCGAATCTGGCGGGAAACGCTGATAGGGGAAAATCCCTCAATGCCGTCAGGGTCGATCTTTTCCAGCAGCCCCTTGGCAGGGACGCAAATTTCAGACTGCTCCCGCATCAGTGCAGAGAGGAGAAAGATGATCCGTCCTGATGGCTGCCCTGCCTGCTCACCGTCATCTGAGAGCAGGTTCCAGACATGGGTTTCACTGCTGAACTCCAGAGACAGTTCCCGGTAGGAGATGTCCCTGCCGGTGCAGTAGAGCGTAGCGGTATTCTCTCTGCGCTTACTCTTGCGGAGTACAAAGTTGGAATCCGTCGCGCCGCTTAAGCCTGTGGTACCCGAGATCATGTTCATGGGATCGTCATCGTTCATCTTTCGCAGATGGTGGATCAGCAGTACCGCAATGCGGTGCCGGTCTGCCAGTGCCTTCAGAACACCGATGTCCCGATAGTCATTGGCGTAAGGGTTTGCCTCATTTCCAGTGGATCGGATACGCTGGAGTGTGTCAATGACCACCAGTCCGGTAGCGGGATGCTCTTGGAGAAACTGCTCCATCTGATCGACCAACCCATTGTGGAGCTGCTCGGACATCACAGCGAAGTGCAGCGTCGATGGCGCGTCTTCGGTGAGATCAAAGAGCCTGCTTTGAATACGCTGGAAGCTGTCCTCCAGACAGAGATAGAGCACTTCACATGGGCGAGTGGAGAAGTTCCAGAGGGGTTGCCCCTGAGCTACCTGGAGGCACAGCCACAGCGCCAGCCAGGACTTACCGATCTTCGGCGCTCCCGCCAACAGGTGCAGACCTGGAGGCAGCAGGTCCTCCACAAGAAAGGAAATCGGTTCGTAGTCAACGGACTGCAGGGTATTGGCATCAATGGTTTGTAATTGCTTCACAAGATTCCCTCCTCTCAGTACACATTGTGACACAGTCATATTGAATACCTGATTGATTCATGATATAATTATCGGGTACAATCTCAGTATAACAGATTGAAATACCTTTGCAAGGGCTTTGAGCACAGTTTCAGCCCCGCAGACAAAAGATGGGTAAAAGTTCAAAACTCTATCGGGTACAGAGAGGGTGTGGCAGGCGATGTACTACATGAATCATGACGCCGTGGACTATTTCCGGGTGGATTTCACGCCGAGCGAGAGTATTGTGGGAGGAAAATATTATCCCCTGGGAACCTTCGCGGCGGAGGCGCTGGAGTGCGGATGGAACGCATCTGGAAAAATTCATCGGAGGTTGAAACACTTCCAAGAGGAGTTCCAGGTTTTCCTTGCGGCCAGAGATCCGTCCAGCGCGGCCACGGCGCTCCAGGCCATGCGGCAGCTGTGGACGGCACTGGAGGAGCTGCCGCTGTACAACAAGCTGCTGGCAGGGGATCACCGGATGTCGGCACTGATCCCCTATCTGCGCGGACACCCGGACATTCTGGATGAGATGCTGACACCGGGGACGCCCCGTAATGAGGCGTACACCCGGTGGATGGGAAAGCTGGAGCGGCTGGAAGGTGACCTACGGTCCTTTGTCAAAAATACGAAGTGGATGTTGGAGGAGTTCTTTCAGGAGCTTCCTACCCGGAAGAGGCAGGACTACATCAAGGCTTATGCCGGTTACCGGAGCGCCATGGAAGAGGCGATGAGCGAGAAGAAGGACAGAGAAGACGAGGGAGAGGAGTGGGAAGACGGTACTGTGGACCTGGACACGGTCACCTTTGAGTGCCCTGTGAACATCTCCCTGGTTCCGGTGAAGGAATCCAAGTCCCACCGTCTGACGCTGGCGGAGCAGATGACCTTTGAGCGCCTCACCAGCTTTTTGTACATGGATCTTTACAAGGGGATGGCCGCCGGGAATCTGCCCCGGCGCTGCGCCCATTGCCGCAGATGGTTTCTGGCGGTAGGGGGATACGATACCCGTTACTGTGACCGGGTGGTACCGGGAACCGGCGGCAAGACCTGCCGGAAGGTGGGAGCTCATGCGCGGGAGAAGGAAAAGCAGAAGACCGAAACCGCTTCTCGGGAGTATAGCCGGATCTACAACCGTCTGAAGGCCCGGAAGCGGCGGGGCCGGATTACCACGGACGAGTGGAACCGGCAGGTGAGGCAGGCACAGGAGCTGAAGGACGCTTTTCTGGCAAAGCAGATCACCCAGCAGGAATATGTGCGGAAACTGGAGGAGCTATAAAATAGGCCCCCCTCGGCACAGCCGAGGGGGGCCTATTCGTTCCGTTTTCAGTTGTCTTCCCACTGGGGGCTGGGATCAGCCCTCCATGTAGCTGACAAACTGCATGAGCATCACGGCCACCTGAGCGCGGGTGGCCGTGCCCTGGGGGGCCAGGGTGCTGCCGCCCATGCCGGAGATGATGCCGTTGTCCACGGCCCAGGCCAGAGCCTCCACAGCCCAGTCGCTGACGCCGGAGGCGTCCGCGTAGCCGCTCAGGCTCTCAGTGGTCTCGGGGCTGCCGGCGGCACGCCACAGCATCACGGCCAGCTGCTCCCGGGTGATGGAGCCGTTGGGGGTGGTGCCGTCGGAGACGCCGTTCACCATGGCCCACTGCTGGCCAGGGGCGTACCAGGGGTTACCGCCGCTGGTGTTATAGCCGTTGTAGGCGGCCAGAACGGTCCAGATCATGGCCCGGCTCATGGAGGTGTCGGGGGCGAAGGTAGTAGCGGAGGTGCCGGTCATGAGGCCCTCTTCCACCACGAACTCCGCGGCCTCAGCGTACCAGGCGTTGGGGTTCACGTCGGTGAAGCCGTCCAGGACGGAGCCGGCGTCGATCCGCACGAAGGAGGCCTCCACATCCACGGTGCCGGAGGGCATGGTGAAGGTGTACTTGCCGTCGCCCTCATAGCTGAGGTCCACCTCATTGCCTCTGCTGTCGGTGACCACCAGCTCGTCCAGCTCATAGCCGTCGTTGGGCTTGACGGTCACAGTGACCTCATCGCCCCTGTCGGCACGGCCGGGGTTGACGGTGACCTTACCGCCGGAGACACGGTCCACGGAGACGATGTAGTCGCCGCTGGGCTCGGAGGAGCCGCCGTAGGAGGGAGTGTCAGGGGTGGAGGGGGTAGTAGGACGGGTAATCACATTGCCGTTGCCGTCCAAAATCAGTCCATCCCCCAGATAATCACTTACATCGACGGCTCCCTCGTAGCTGCCGGTAGCGAACTTTCCGTTGGAAATGGTCAGATCCGGCTCAGTGATTTCATCGCCCTTGGTAATGTACTGGAAGGTGCCGCCGTTGATCTCAACAGCAGGGTTATCGTTAGAAGTATTGCCATTCTCGATCTTAACGGAGTTTGCTTCACCGATATTGGCGTTGTTGATGGTCAGGCTGGCGTCGCCGGACTTGCTGTCCACATTGACGCCGCCCCAACCGTTGTTGGAGGTGGTCAGGCCGTTGATGGTTGCCTTCGCACCGTTGACCACGAGACCATAGCCATTGCCGTTCTGGATGGTAACATTCTGTACTGTGATTTCGGTGCCCTCGCCGTAAACATTCAGGCCGTGCTTGGTGTTGTCGGTCTTTTCACTTGTTGCACCAGCGCCGTCAATGGTCAGGTTCTTGACGGTGACCTTGGCGCCGCCCTCAACATTGATCATGCTGGGGCCGGCATCAGTGTCTGCGTCAGCAGTCACATTCTCTGCGGTGATGGTCTTCCCATTGCCGTCCAGAGTAATGTCCTCGGTGATGGTCAGAATACCGTAGTTGTTATCCACATTCTTGACGTCCAGCTCCACATTCGCCAGCAGGACAATGACATCACCGTCCTTAGCGGCATTGACAGCAGCCTCCAGAGTCTCATACTGCACGCCGTTAATCATGGCTTCCTTGCTGGTGACTGTCGTGTTGGTCACAGTGTCTTGCACGGTGGTGTTGACATAGGTAACGCCATTGGTACCGTCGTTTGCAGGGGCCGTACCAGAGATGGTGCTGTTCACAAGACCCAGGGAACCGGAGTTGCTGGCGTCCTTCGTGACATTGCCAGTAACCGTGACTTCAGTGAGGCCCATGTTGCCGGTGCCGGTCTTGGACACATCGCCGTTAATGTTGGTGTTTTCCACCGCCACGGTACCGAAGCCGGAGCTCATCAGATCGCCGTTCAGCGTAGCGTCCTGAACATTGACGGTGACGGCGCTGCCGCCGCCGTTGTTCTGCGGGTTGCTCTCATACACCGCCGCACTGCCGGAGATGGTGCCGCCGTTGATGTTGACAGTGATGGGATTATTCGTGGTGTGCTGGGCAACAGCGATGCCGGTGTTGGTGGTGGTAGTGCCGTTGCCGTTGGGATCAGCTACGGGAGTACCATTGCCGCCGGAGATGGTGCCGCCGTTGACAGTCAGGCTGCCGGAACGGACTTCAATGCCTGTATTGGCGGTAATGGTACCGCCATTGACGATCAGCTCACCGTTCTGGGGCTGATAGATGGCCACACGGTCTTCAGAATTGCCCGGATTGGTAGCTGTAATGGTACCGTTATTGATGGTAATCTTGGTGTTGTGGCGGGTACCGTTGCCGCTGATGCCGTAGTAGTAACCTGCGAGAGTACCGCCATCAACAGTCAGGGTCGCTAGATTGCCGTTTGCGTCCTCGTCTTTGATAGTCATCTTGACGGCGACAGAGATTTTGGAGTTTTTGGAGGTAATAGCGCCGGTCTTGGCGGCGCTGCTATCCTGGATGGTCAGATCGCCGCCGCGCTTGACGGCCACCAGGTAGTCTTTGGTGGAGTCTGTGGTCCAGCTGTTAGTATCATCCGTAATGGTGTAGCCGTTCAGGTCCAGGGTGAGCTTCTTGTCCACATCCACGCCGGTGGTCAGCTTTGTATCATTCAGCAGGGTAACCTTGGTATCGCTCGCTGCATTCTGAACAGCCTCTGCGAGGGTGTTATAATAATGGGTCTCTCCATCATTCTCCACACAGGAGGCCACAACATTGCTGGTAATCTCGCCGTCCACAATGTAAATCTCAGACAGGTGGGTGATGGAGAAGGTGAAACTCATGCCATCGGTACTCTTGTTGCCGCCCAGGTTCGTCACAAAGACGCCGTCCTGCACATACCAGGCGACAGGATTGTCAACACCCTGAGGCACGGGAACAGTGATGGTCACGGTACCGTTGTTGGCGCTGTTGGGCAGCAGGTTGGTGCCATTGGCCTCAACAGACACCTCGTAGGAGGCCTTGACATTATTCTGAGCGGTAGTGCTGCTCGTCGTGTCCTTGACAGTGATCGTCACTTGGTCTTCGGCCTCGGAAATCTTGTCCAAAGCGGCGCTGTCGAAGGAGACATCGGCCGCGTCGGTCTTGACGGTCAGGGTGTTAGCGTTGTTCAGCGTGGCGGCGGTCTCCTGGGTCACTTCCAGGGTGGTGGTAGTCGCAGAAGACTGTCCAGAAGTGGTCAGGTCCACCGTCACATTGCTGCCGGAAACGCTCGTCTCAGTGCCGCCAGCAACGTTACCGTCCGTATTATCTACAATGTCAGCGCCCGTGTTGAAGCTGCCCTCCAGGGAGCCGGTGACATTACCGTCGCTTCCAACACTGCCTTCCACCACCAGCTTGTCTTCCAGCTTCTGGACGGTGTATGTGCCACTCTGGTTTTCAATGCACTCATAGTTGGGGGCAACATATTCGCTCACGTCCGTGGAGAAGGTACCGCCGGTGATGGAGCTCTCCACGTCGCCGGTATGCACGCCATATCCTTCGGTGGGTGAGGTAACATTAATATCTTCCAAACTGAGAACCTGGTAAGCCGTGCGTCCCGTTGCTCTGGAAGAAAGCTTCGCCGTACCGGAAATGCTGATTTTGGATGTCTGCTCAACCCTCCCCAAGTCATAGATGGCAACAGCGCTGCCCTGATCGTTGGTGCAGTTGAACGTACCACCGGTAATATTCAGGTTCAGGGAGTTGCCGTATGTCGCATTCTCAGAAGTATACGTTCCATTAAAGACATACAGGGCATCCGGTAGCCAAGCATTTCCGCTAAAGTTGTAGTATATATTTGGCGCATCGATACCTGTAGTAATTGCATTGATAACACCGCCGGAAATATCCACTTGGCCCATCCGCAGGGAGATGCCGCCGTTCAGGGTACCACCTGTAATCGTCAGGGAAACCTGTCCCGGCATATAGATGGCAGGTCCGGATGTGGTATTTAACGTGCCTCCATGAACCTCAAAGTTCATGTCGCCGGTGGTGTTGTTGCCCGTCAATGCCGCATAAGTAGAATTAATAGTGCCGCCGTTCACGACAGCTTTACCACCATCAGAAACATAAACACCATAGTTTTTTGTTGCGCTCTGAATCGTGCCCGATTCCAGGGTGAGCAAGCCATTCGCGCCGACTTCAATTGCGCCCTTATTTTCTTGTGAAAGAGTAGAAGCATATCTACCTCCGCTTTCACCATCGCAAATAGTCAAGCTTCCATCAACTTTTATCTGCGTCAGGCTCAGTTTATTACTGTTCAAATCCAGAGTAAGAGATTTACCCTCCGGGATCGTAAGAGTTGTGTCGCTGGTAATTTCCGCCCCCAGCACGATGGTGTCGCCATCACTGGCACTGTTGATAGCATCCGTCAGTCCCTGGACGGTGGTAACGGAGGATTGAGTGTCATCCACGGCGGGGGAGGTGCCCTCCGTCAGAATCGTGTCGTCCTCGACGATGTTGAGTGGCTCAACATTCTGGTTGATATTTTCTTCCGCCCACGCCGTCACCGGCAGAAGGCTGAGGAGCATTACTGCCACGAGCAACATACTCCCAATTCGTGTTCGCGTTTTCTTTCGCATTTCTCTTCACTCCTTATAAAAATAGGATCATATTTCATACCCTGCTCCCAGGGCTGGGTCAACAGATTGTTTGGCCCCATACCGATTTTGGGGCCGCGGACAGCCGGTTTTTGGTCCGTACCCGCCCCGCGCACACGGGGCAGCCGCATTTTTGGGCCCCTGTCCGGGAATAGATGGCCGCCTTCCAGACGTGGCCCTGGTCACACTCCCACCACACCTTCCGGCGGGCGCCGGCTGTCACCAGCTCCGGCGTCAGCGTACCGTTGAGGGCGGGGTGCCACTGTCGGGCCACCTCCGGCTCCACGGTCGCCAGGTCGTTGAAGCCGGGCAGGACCTTCCTGCCCGCGCAGTAGGGACAGCCGTTGTCCCGCTGGACCCGGGCCGCCACAACGCTCTGATAGGCATGGCCCAGGGGACACAGCCACCAGACCTTTTTGTTGGAATTGGGGGTCACTTGGCCGGGGGTCAGGGCCCCGTTTTTTACCGGGTGCCACTGGGCCGCCAGGAGGGGAAAGCGACTGGCCAGGTCATTTTCCCCGGCCGAGACCCGCCGCCCCGCGCACACGGGACAGCCGCCCCCCGCCGCCCGGGCGGCTACCGTGGCCTGCCACTCATGTCCCTTTTCACACCGCCACCAGACCTTCCGGGTGGTGCCCGGCGGGATCTGCTCGGGGGTAAGGCTCCCGTTTTTGGTGGGGTGCCACTGGGCGGCAAGCTGGGGGTACCGGGCGGAAAGACTGTTTTCCCCGGGGCGTACTTCCCGGTTGGCACACACGGGACAGCCGCAGCCGGCCACACGGGATTTGATCTGTGCCCGCCAAACATGGCCTTTTTCGCAGACCCACCAGACCATCCGGTGACTTCCGGGCAGTACCTGCTCCGGGATGAGGTCCCCGTTGCGGGTGGGGTGTCACTGGCGGGCCAGGTCCGGACAGCGGGTGGCCAGGTCGTTTTCCCCCGCCTGCGCCACCTTACCGTCACAGCCCGGGCAGCCGGTGCCGCTGCCGGTCCGGGTATGTACCGCCGCCTGCCAGCGATGGCCCTTCCCGCAGCGCCACCAGACCTTGCGCTTGCTGCCGTAGGAGGTGTTGTCCGGCGTCAGGGGCAGGTTGCGCCCGGTGTCCCACTGCTCCAGCACGGCCTCCAGGCCCGTGCGCTTGCAATAGGCGCTCAGCGTTTCCCGCAATGGATCACCCCCCATCACAAAATCAACATTTTG
Organism: uncultured Oscillospiraceae bacterium; assembly: GCA_944386995.1. GTDB lineage: Bacteria > Bacillota > Clostridia > Oscillospirales > Oscillospiraceae > CAJFPI01. Next base: position 269 of record CALXDF010000111.1, on the reverse strand, counting down.
TCCGGAAGTACATAGAAAAAAGGGACCCTCTTTCCAGCTTAGAAAGAGAGCCCCTGGGAGAATTTTGTCGTTTTATGGCTAATTGGGCACAAAAACAGAAGGTCGAAAGACAAATTTTCCTTTCGGCCTGGTTTTTTACCTATTTTTTCTAGTTTTCCGCTGCGGTACAGTTTATTTAAATCTGCGGATGCATCACTCCGTTGAATGCCCAGTGCCTTTGCAATGGCGGTTGCGTCGATTCCGGGCGATTCTCCGGGAGGTACCAAATC
>CALXDF010000110.1 GCA_944386995.1 uncultured Oscillospiraceae bacterium | reverse complement strand
AGCAGGCCACCACGGAACTGACTTTTGACAGCGTGCCCCAGGAGAACCAGGTGACCCAGGAGAGCAATACCACCCAGCAGCCCAGCAACAACTACAACGGGTATTTCAACCCCTGGGACTACTTCTTTGGCGGCAGCAGTTACAATGGTTATGCCGGCCAAGCCGCATAACATAGATTTTCCCTCTCTTTTCTCTCTTTTTTCTCTTTTCCTTTCTCTTTTGGCTGGCGGCGCGTTCCTGGATTCAGAAGGCCGGGACGCGCCCCGGCTGTTTTTCGGACCATATCCGCTCTCCATATAGCGGCCGGATAAAAAGGTCCCTGCCCCAACTTTGGGGCAGGGACCTTTTCTGCTGAAAGAGGACAGAACAATTTATGCCATCTTCTTTTTGATATCGGAGAGACGGTTCAGAGCCTCGTACAGCGTCTCGTCCTTCTTGGCGAAGTGGACGCGGACGATGTTGTTGATGCCCGCCTCGTTGAAGAAGGAGGTGCCGGGTACACAGGCCACGCCCACCTTCTCGGTCATCTCTACGCAGAAGTCCACATCGCTCTGGCCGGGTTTCATATAAGGGCCGATGTTGGCCAGCACAAAATAGGCACCCTGGGGATCGGTGAAGGGAATGCCGATGCTCTTGAGTCCATCGGTAAAGATCTGCTTCATGTGGGCATAGTGAGCGCCGAATTCCTCATAGTAGCTGTCGGGCATCTCCAGCCCCACCACGGCGGCCTCCATCAGCGGGGAGGGTGCACCCACAGTGTTGAAGTCGTGGTACTGCTTGATGCGGTCCATGAGGTTCTGGGGGGCAACAGCGTAGCCCAGGCGCCAGCCGGTGACGGAGTAAGTTTTGCTGAGGCTGGAGCAGGAGACGGTGCGCTCCCACATGCCGGGCAGGCTGTTCATATAGATGTGCTTGTGGGGAGCATAGACAATGTGCTCATACACCTCGTCCATGATGGCATAGGTGTCGTACTTGATGCACAGGTCCGCAATGAACTTCAGTTCCTCCTCGGTGAACACCTTGCCGCTGGGGTTGGAGGGGTTGCAGATCAGGATGGCCTTGGCCCCCTGCTTGAAGGCATCCTCCAGAACGGCGGGGTCGAAGTTGAATTCCGGAGGATTCAGAGGGACAAACACGGGCTCGCAGTCGGCAAAAATAGCCTGGGCCCGGTAATTTTCAAAGTAGGGGGAGAACATGATAATCTTGTCCCCGGGATTGGTGAGGGCAAAGATGGTGTCCACCATGGCCTCGGTGGAGCCAATGGTCACGACCACTTCTGTTTCCGGGTCGATGGTCCGGCCCATGAAACGGCCGCACTTCTTGGCCAGAGCCTGACGGAAGTTGGGGGCGCCCATGGTAATGGGATACTGGTGGGGACCAATGTGGCTGATCTCCTCCAGCCGGTCCAGCATGGCCTTGGGAGGATCAAAGTCGGGGAATCCCTGCGCCAGGTTGATGGCATTGTTTGCAATGGCAATGCGGGTCATCCGGCGGATGACGGAGTCGGTGAAGAGTTTGTTCTTTCTGCTCAGTTCCTGCATGGTTCGTGCTCCTTACATATCCAGATTTGCTGCGTGGAAAACGAATTATTCTTTTATACTCTATCACTTTCATGAGCTAAAAGCAATGGCTAATTTGCGTGGGGGCCGCCCAGCAGACGGTAGATCCCCCGCCAGTCCGGACAGAACTGGTCCATCAGAGTCCAGAACCGGGGACCGTGGCCCGGCTCCAGCAGGTGAATGAGTTCATGGATCATCACACACCGCAGGCACGCCGGCGGCTTCTGGGCCAGCTGCAGGCTCAGCCAGATCCGCCGCCGGGCCACGCTGCAGGTGCCCCAGCGGGTGCGCATGTCCCGAACGCGGACTTCGGCCGCCCGTTGACCGACGATGGACTCGCATTCCTGACGGACAGAGGGGATCGCGGAGAGCAGCTGATCCCGGTACCAGGACTTGACGGCGGCCTCCCGCTGCGGAATGGTGCTGGCCGCATCAGCGTAAAGGAGCAGTACCCCATCCCGCAGCACGGCGGCGCACCGGCCATGCGCGGGCAGTACATGGAGCGGATAGGACGCTCCCCACAGGGAGAAGAGCTCACCGGAGACATATTGGAACGGAGCGGGGGCGGGCTGCAAGCGCTGCAGATGTTGAAGAATCCATCCGGTCCGGGAGGCGGCGAAGGAGCGGATCGCGGCGTCCGACATGCCGCGGGGAGCAGAGAGGCGGACAGACCCGTCAGGCTTGATGCGCAGATAAAGATATTTGATCCGCTTTTTTTCCACGGCAATAGGAATGCCATCCACAACGATTTCCACAGTACCTCTCCACCTCCTTGCTGACAGACCGTTGAGCCGGGACAGAGGAGGTATGCCGGAAAGACGGCCTCTTCAGCGCATGTTGACTCTTACAGGCTGCGCAGGGCATCCTCCAGAGCGGTCTTGCCGGCGGTTTTTTCATCCTTCATTTTGATGATCCGGGCCGGGCAGCCTGCCACCACGGCGTTCTCCGGCACATCGTTGACCACTACGGCCCCGGCGGCCACCACAGCGCCCCGGCCAATATGGACCCCCTCGATCACAACGGCGTTGGCGCCGATGAGGACATCGTCCTCCACGATCACCGGTGTGGCGCTGGCGGGCTCGATGACCCCGGCCAGGACAGCGCCGGCCCCGATATGGCAGCGGCTGCCCACGGTGGCCCGCCCCCCCAGCACAGCGCCCATGTCGATCATGGTGCCGGGACCCACAACAGCGCCGATATTGAGGATGGAGCCCATCATGATCACGGCGTTGTCCCCGATGGATACCTGCTCCCGGATGATGGCTCCGGGCTCGATCCGGGCATTGATATCTTTGGTGTCCAGCAGGGGGATGGCGCTGTTGCGCCGGTCGTTTTCCACCACAAGATCGTCGATGTCGGCGCCGTGGGCGGAGAGAATGGGGGAGAGGTCCTTCCACTCCCCAAACACCACCTTGCTGCGGCCGTCGCCGAATACAGTGGCGCTGCCGTAGTCGATGGGGCGCTTCTCGTTGACATAGACCTTCACCGGCGTCTTTTTCTCCGCGCCGGCGATATAGGCGATGATCTCCTGTGCGGTCATCATAGGGCGTCTCCTCCAAATAAGATCTCCTGCAGGTCATAGCGGCCCTTGGGATAGTTTTGCAGCTTCCGGGCCATGTGCAGGGCGCCGTTGACAAAGATCTGGCGGGATGTGGCGGTGTGGGTGAGCTCCAGCGCCTCGTCCGCGCCGAAGAAATGGACCGTGTGCTGTCCGGCTACTGTGCCGCCCCGGAGGGCATGCATGCCGATCTCATTTTTCCTTCGCTTGCCGCACAGCCCCTCCCGGCCGTAGACCGGGGTCAGCTCGTGGCGGGGGTCAATGGCCTCCAGCAGAAGCTTGGCCGTGCCGCTGGGGGCGTCCGCCTTCTGGTTGTGGTGGGTCTCCACGATCTCAATGTCAAAATCCGGACGCAGCACATCGCTGATCTGCGCCAGCACCCGGCGCAGCACGGCAATGCCCACAGAGAAGTTGGCACTGTGGAGGACCGGGGCAAACTGCCCCAGATGCTCAAAGGTCTCCATCTGCTCCGGTGTATAGCCGGTGGTGCCGGAGAGGAGGGGCGTGCCGGTGCGGCGGACATAGGCGGCCACAGCGCTGAGGGCGGCGGGGGAGGAGAAGTCCATCACCACATCCGCCTCTGCGCCCAGCGCCTCCAGGGAGGCGAGGCCATCCCGGCCAACCGCTGCAACAACAGTGTCCCCCATGGCGGCGGCAGTCTGTTCGATGAGGCGGCCCATGCGGCCGCGGCCGATCAGAAGAATGTTCATCCCAGCAGCCCGGCCTCCTCCAGCAGGCGGCGGAGGACCGCCTGGTGCGCCTCGCTCATCTCATACAGAGGCAGGCGGAAGGGCCCCACATCCCACCCCATCAGATTCAGGGCAGTCTTGACAGGGATGGGGTTGACCTCCATGAAGAGGCCGTTCATCAGGTCAAGATACTTCACCGCGGTAGCCACCGCCTGTTCCCGCCGGCCGGCGTGGAAGTCCATCACCATGTCGTGGCAGGTTCGGGGCATCACGTTGGCCCACACGGAGATGACGCCGCTGCCGCCGATGGCCATAAGGGGCAGGGTGATGTCGTCGTTGCCGCTCCAGAGGGCGAAATCCGGGGAGATGCAGTGGGCGATCTTCATGGCGTAGGACAGGTCGCCGCTGGCCTCCTTGATGCCGGCGATGTTGGGATGGGCGGCCAGACGCTCCACCACCTCCGGGGCAATGGAGCAGCCGGTGCGGCCGGGGACGTTGTAGAGAATGCAGGGGATGGTTACCGCGTCGGCCACGGTGGTGAAGTGGCGGACCATCCCCTCGGTGTTGGCCTTGTTGTAATAGGGTGTGATGAGCAGCAGGCCGTCGGCCCCCATGCGCTCCGCCCGCAAACTCTTTTCCAGCATGGTTTCCGTGCAGTTGGAGCCGGTGCCGGCGATGACGGGCACCCGGCCCGCCGCAGCCTCGATGACCGTGCGGAGGACCGCGTCGTCCTCCTCGTGGGTCATGGTGGAACTCTCGCCGGTGGTGCCCAGGGCCAGAATAGCATCCGTGCCGTTTTCGATGTGCCAGGCCGTCAGCTCCCGCAGCTTTTCAAAGTTGACGCTGCCGTCGGCGTGGAAGGGGGTGATGAGGGCCACGATGGAGCCCTGGAGTCCCTGTAGTCTGTTCATGCCTGTTTTCCTCCTGAAAAAGATGTTGAAAAACAAGAAACCCGGTAGGCTCTCTACCGACTTCGAACAAAGGGACTGTCTTAGTTAGTAGATAGCGCAACTGCGGGAGTTCCCGCAGACAGTGACGGAGATCTTCTCCCCGCCCCCACCCTGCCAGCATGCCTGCTCACAGGATTCGGCGGACTTGCCTCCACTGCGTTCTTTGCCTGCCGGCTCCCGCAGCTTCGTCGCATCCGCAACCTCTATCTTGTTTTTTGCCATATTACCACAGCGCTCCCTGGATTGCAAGAAAAAGTTTAGCGAAATCTCTTCAAAATCCGGTTTCAAGCAGGTGGGATCCAGCGCGGTAAGATAAACAGGATGGAGGTGTTGTAAGATATACGTGCAAACATTGTGTATATAAGTGAAAGGGTCAAAGGGAAAGGGAGGTGGAGCTGGATGGATGATGAAAAGATCGTTCAGTTATACTGGAACCGGGATGAACAGGCCATTCCCGCCACATCAGAAAAATATGGGGCCTACTGTGCCTCCATTGCAAGGAACATCCTGGGCAATCCGGAGGATGCGGAAGAATGTGTCAATGATACATATATGAGTGCTTGGAATGCCATGCCGCCCCACAGGCCGGGGGTCCTGTCTGCGTTTCTCGGGAAACTTACAAGGAATCTGTCCTTGAACCGCTATAAATACAACAGCGCAGACAGAAGAGGGGGCGGGGAGATCCCGGCTGTCCTGGATGAAATGGCAGAACTCGTATCGGATCCGGGCGGCGTGGAGCAGGAGATGGACCGCCGGGAACTGGTAGAGGAGATCAACGCTTTCCTGGGGAAGCTCTCAAAGGATCAGAGAGGCATTTTTGTCTGCCGGTACTGGTATTTTGATCCTGTTTACCAGATCGCCGCCCGGTATGGAATGACGGAGAACCGCGTATCTGTAACGCTGAACCGCCTCCGCGGAAAACTCCGCAGTCACCTTTTGGAAAGGGGATTTATGTTATGAAAAGAGAAGAATTCTGCGAAGTTCTTGGCGACATCGACGAGCGCTATGTAAAAGAGGCGGAAGCGGACCGCGGCGCCGGGAAGCGGAAGAAATATCGGATGCGATGGAGAACGTGGGCGGCCTGTTTGTGCCTGGTGGCTGCATTGTCATTTGCCGCATTTGCAATTGACGGCTTCCGATATCATGCGGCAGTGGAATATCTCCGCTCTCTCGGAATTTCGACTGCGGATTTGAGCGATTATTCCCGCAATGAAATAAAAGAGGCTGCCAGAACCATTGACGCAGGAGAGAGCAGCCCGCTGAGTGAAGAAATTCTGAGTCTGCTGCCGGACCAAGAGAAGCCGGAGAGTGCTCCGGCACAGGTGACATCTGAGCAGATCCGAGAATTAACGCCCACCATGACAAGGGAAGAGGTGCTCTCTTTTCTGGGGGATACACAGGACCTTGGCTCCGGGATCTATATCTATGTTTATGAGGTGGACCGGCAATATTTGCTGCGCATCCCGTTTGCGGATGACGAAGCGCAGCTGGGTGTTACAGGGGAGGATTTGCTAAAAGCGCTGATCCCGATCACCTGATGGGTTGAAAGGGGAGGCAGCAGTTGAACCAGACGAAGAAGGATCCCCTGCGCCGAATGCCAGCCAGGGACAGCCGGCTGCTCCTGACCTCGATTTTTGACGCAGATTGCAGCTGCTCCGGCGGCTTTGTGCACTTGTGAGACCGACCTGCATGTGGTACAATCAACAGCAGCAGAACGGATGGAAGGGGGCGGACTGGGATGGATCTGCCGCAGCTGGAGACACGCCGCCTGATCCTGCGGAGATTTACCAGGCAGGATATTGATGCACTGTATGCAATCCTGAGCGACAAAGAAGTGAACACGTTTTTGCCCTGGTTTCCGGTAACCAGTATGGAAGAGGCGGAGCGTTTCTACGAGGAGCGGTTTGCGGCCAGTGATGGGAAACCGCAGGCCCACAACTATGCCGTCTGCCGGAAAGAGGACAATATCCCCATCGGCTATGTCACCGTCAAAGCGGATGACAGCTACGACCTGGGCTATGGGCTGCGGAAGGAATTCTGGCATCAGGGGATCGCAACCGAGGCGGCCCGGGCTGTAGTAGAGCAGGCCGGGCGGGAGGGGATCCCCTATATTACCGCCACCCACGATGTGAATAATCCACGCAGCGGAGCCGTTATGCGGCGCGTTGGGATGCAGTACCAGTATTCCTATGAGGAACTGGTTCAGCCAAAGAATCAGCTGGTGACCTTTCGGCTGTACCAGAAAAATCTGGATGGGGCCTGCGGGCGGGTGTTCCGCCGCTATTGGGAGTGCTCCAGGGTGCATTTTATCGAGTCGTTTTGACGGAAAATCTGCTGTAGAGAGGAGAGAGACATGTCATGTCCGTGATCCAATACCGCCGTGACCTTCACCAGATCCCGGAGCTGGACCGGGATCTGCCGGAAACGGTGGAGTATCTCAAACGAGTGTTATCCCGGCACCGCTGCCGGGTGTTTTCCCCGGCGGACGGGGCGCTGTGCGCCTGGTTTGACGCCGGGAAGCCGGACACCGTGGCCTTCCGGGCGGATATGGACGCCCTGCCGGTAGAGGAAACGGGAGCCGCCCCCTTCCGCTCCCGGCACCCCGGGCGGATGCATGCCTGCGGCCACGACGGCCACATGGCCATGGTGCTGGCCCTGGCGGATGTCCTGGAGGAGCGTACAGAACCCCTGAAACAGAATGTGCTGCTCATCTTCCAGCCGGCGGAGGAGACCACCGGCGGCGCGAAGGACATCTGTGACAGCGGCGTCTTGGAGGACTATCATGTCCGCCGGATCTTCGGCATCCACCTGTGGCCGGGGCTGCCGGCGGGGAGTGTCTGGACCCGGCCCGGGGCCCTGATGGCCAAAAACAGCGAGGTGGATTTGGTTGTTACCGGGCGCAGTGCCCATATCACCCGGGCCGATGAGGGGCGGGATGCCCTGTGGTGGGGGACGGAGTGGCTGCGCCGGGTCTACGCCGCAGTGGAAGAGGAATTGCCTCCGCCGCAGCTGCGGGTGCTCCGCTTCGGACAGATGGAGAGCGGCACCGTGCGCAACGCTATCAGCGCCCGGACCGTGATCCGGGGCAGTATGCGGGTGTTCTCCATGGATACCTTCCACTTCCTGTGCCGCCGGGTCCGGGAGTTGGGGGAGGACATCACCCGGGAGAGCGGATGTGGGACAGAGGCCCGTTTCAGCGCCGGATATCCCCCGGTGTGGAATGACGAGGGGCTGGTGGAGGCGGTGTGCCGGCACCTGGGGGAGCGGGCGCCGTCCATGCTGGAGACGCCGTCCCTCACCGCCGAGGACTTCTCTTTCTATCAGCAGAGGGTGCCGGGGGTCTTCTTCTTCCTGGGAGCGGGGGATGTGCCGCCCCTTCATGCCGCGGATTTCCACTTTGATGAAAATATCCTGGAACAGGGCGTGGTGCTCTACCGGGAGCTGCTGGACCTGCTGTAACAAAAGAGGGACCGGACAACGAATGTCCGGCCCCTCTTGCTTTGCGGGAATTGGGTCACTTGCGCAGCTCTTCCTCCACCATCCGCAGCTGCTCCACCGTGTTCACCCCGATCAGTTCCGCCCCCTTGCAGGCGCAGCAGGCGCCCACCCGGTCCCCCTGCGCCCGGAGGATGGCAGGCACATCGGTGAGGTAATACTCCTGCTGGGCGTTGTTGTTTTTCAGCTGGCTCAAGGCCGCGAACAGTTTCCGGCTGTCAAACACATAGACACCCACGTTCAGTTCCCGGATGGCCTTCTGTTCCGGCGTGCAGTCCCGGTCCTCTACCACGCCCAGGAACGCCCCGTCCTCCCCCCGGAGAATCCGGCCATAGGGCAGATCCCAGCCGCAGGTGCCGGTCAGCAAAGTACAGGCGTTGCCCTGTTCCTGGTGGGCAGAGAGCAGGTTTTCATAGGTGCTGCGCCGCAGGAGCGGCATGTCCCCATAGCAGATGAGGACCGGGCCGTCGTAGTCCTGGAAGTAGTCCTTGGCCACGGCGACGGCGTGGCCGGTACCCAGCTGCGGCTCCTGGACGGCGTGGGGGTATTCCCCGTAGACACGAAGGACATCCTCCCGGTGGTAGCCCACTACCAGAATAATATCCTCTTTTTTCAAAAACGAAAGGTTTTGCAGCACATAGTGGAGCAGGGGCTTCCCGTTGGCCTCCCGCATGACCTTGGGCAGGGTGATCCCTTCGGTCTGGAGCCGGGTGCCCTTCCCGGCGGCTAAAACAATGGCTTTGCTCATGGCGGTTCCTCCCATGTCACTTGGTAAGCCCAGTATAGCATAGAGAAGGGAAAAGGAAAAGGCTTTTTCCGCCGTGCCGGCCCAGGCGATCCCCTTGTATTTTGCGGGCGCGGCCGGTATAATGAGCCTGTCAGCTAAACTACCTGAGAGGAGACGAGAGAAATGGAACAACAGCGGATCCGCCGGGTTCTGGAACGGATGGCGGAGAGGGGCCTGCGGCAGATGATTGTCAGCGACCCGGCCAGTATCCGATATCTCACGGGCGTGGATGTTCAGCCGATGGAGCGGCTGCTGGCCCTGTACCTCCGGCAGGGCGGGTGCAGACTGTTTCTCAACCGGATGTTTACCGTCCCGCCCACCGGCCTGGAGGAGGTATGGGTCAGCGACAGCGATGACCCGGTGACCCCGTTGGCAGAAACGGTAAAAGCAGAGGAGGTGCTGGGCGTGGACCGGCAGTGGCCGGCGCGGTATCTGCTGCCCCTGATAGAGCGGGTGGAAGGGCTGCGCTGCGTGGTAGCGTCGGACTGTGTGGATCAGGTTCGGGCCGTCAAGGACCAGGCAGAGCAGGAGAAGATGATTGCGGCCTCAGCACTCAACGACCGGTGTGTGGAGGAGCTGAAAAATTGGTTCCATGCAGGGATGACGGAGCGGGCATGTGTGGAGTATATCAGCGGTTTGTACCGGAAGTATGGCGCCACCGGCGTCAGTTTTGCACCGATTGTGGCATTTGGCGCAAATGCAGCCGACCCGCACCATGTCAGCGACGATACCGTGGTGCAGGAGGGGGACTGCGTGTTGGTGGATACCGGCTGCGTGCTGGATGGTTACTGCAGCGACATGACCCGTACCTATTACTACCGCACCATGTCGGAGCGGAACCGGGCGCTCCACGACCTGGTCCGGGAGGCCAACGAACTGGCGGAAGCGGCGGTCCGGCCCGGGATCCCGCTGCGGGAGCTGGACCGGATCGCCCGGGAACACATTGCCGCCGCCGGGTATGGGGAGAATTTTACTCACCGCCTGGGTCACTTTATCGGTACGGAGTGCCACGAGAGCGGGGATGTCAGCGCCACGACGGATCTGACGGCGGAGCCGGGGATGTGCTTTTCTATCGAGCCGGGGGTTTACCTGCCCGGGGAGACCGGCGTGCGGGTGGAGGACCTGGTGCTGGTGACCGCAGAGGGCTGCCGGGTGCTCAACCATCTGGAGAAGCGGGCGGAAGCCGTCGGCGGGCCGGACTGAGACAGGGGAAGGACATTTTTTGCCCGGAAGCGGTCAACCCCTATTGGCCATCTTTTTTTGACAAAAATTTTGGACAATTTTTGGGCACATATACGAATTTGACGAAAGTTTCCGGAAAGGCCGTGAAAAATCCCCCAGAGGAGGATTTTGGACTTGCTTTTTGAACGAAAATTTGCTAAAATGAACACAATGCATGCAAAAAGTACAACAAAAGTGCAGCAAATCGGTTCCGTTGAGACATTTTCCAGAGAAAGGAGCGTTTGAAAGCGGGGAAACCCGCTTTCGGCAAGAGCATTTATGAAACTGATCACTGTCGAACAAATGGAAGCCGCAACCCAGCGCCTGCTGGAAACCGGCGCCCAGGTGGGCGCGGACTCCTGGCAGCAGCGCGTCAAGAACCAGACCCCCCACTGCAAGTTTGGCGAGGAGGGCACCTGCTGCCGCATCTGCTCCATGGGTCCCTGCCGGATTACCCCCAAGGCACCCAGAGGTATCTGCGGCTGTGACGTCCACGGCATTGTGGCCCGCAATTTCCTGCGCTTCACTGCCGGCGGCAGCGCTACCCACTCCGACCACGGCCGCGAAATTTGCCATACCCTGTACCAGACCAAGGAGGGCGGCAACTACACGGTGAAGGATCCCGAGAAGCTCAAGCGGATCGCTGGTGAGTGGGGGATCGAGACAGAGGGCAAGGACATCTATGATCTGGCACACGAGGTAGCCGAGACGGCTCTGATGGAGTACGGCAAGCCCTTCGGCATTCAGCGCTTCCTCAGCCGCGCTCCGGAGCACACCCGCGAGCTGTGGCATAATGCCGGCATTGAGCCCCGGGCCATTGACCGCGAGGTCTCCCAGGCTCTGCATATGACCCACATGGGCTGCTCCTCTCTCCCGGAGGCTCTGATTCGTCAGGCGCTGCGCTGCGGCCTGAGCGATGGCTGGGGCGGTTCTATGTGCGGCACGGAGTTTTCCGATGTTATGTTCGGTACCCCCAAGCCTGTGGATACCACTGCCAACCTGGGCGTTATGGAAAAGGACATGGTCAATATCGTTGTCCACGGTCACGATCCTTCTCTCTCCGAAATGATCGTGCTCTATGCCCAGGATCCTGAGATGCTGGCCCTGGCCAAGGCCAACGGCGCCAAGGGCATCAACATCTGTGGCGTGTGCTGCACGGCCAACGAGGTGGCTATGCGTCACGGGATCCCCATGGCAGGTAACTTCCTGCAGCAGGAGAACGTGGTTCTCACCGGCGCCTGCGAGGCTATCGTGGTGGACGTGCAGTGCATCTTCCCCGCCCTGGGCCCCCTGAGCAAGTGCTTCCACACCAAGTTCATCACCACTTCCAATATCGCCCGGATGCCGGACAGCGAGTTTATCCACTTCTCCGCTGCCAATGCCGGTGAGAATGCCAAGGCCATTGTGAAGCTGGCTGTGGAGAACTTCAAGAATCGCAAGCCTGAGCTGGTACATATCCCCGATATGAAGATCGAGGCCACCGTGGGTTACTCTGTGGAGGCCATTAAGAAGTGCCTGGATGGTGTCACCAACTCTCATGTGGATGTTACCGGCACCATGAAGCCTCTGATCGAGTGCGTCCAGTCCGGTGTTCTCCGCGGTGCCGTGGCTATGGTCGGCTGCAACAACCCCAAGGTTCGCCCCGACTATGCCCATATTGAGCTGATGAAGAAGCTGATCGCCAATGACATCATTCTGGTGGTGTCCGGCTGCTCCGCCCAGGCTGCTGCCAAGGCCGGCCTCATGAGCAAGGAGGCTAAGGAGTTCTGCGGCGACGGTCTCAAGCGCGTATGCGAGCTGGTGGGGATCCCGCCGGTGCTGCATATGGGTTCCTGCGTGGACATCTCCCGTATGATGGTCCTGGCCGCCGACATTGCCAAGGATTCCGGCTGGAACATCTCCCAGATCCCCCTGGTGGGCTGCGCTCCTGAGTGGATGAGTGAGAAGGCCGTGTCCATCGGTAACTACGTGGTGGCTACCGGTATTGACACCTTCCTGGGTGTGGATCCCTATACCAAGGGGTCTACCGAGGTCACCGAGCTGCTCCAGGGTGAGCACGGCGTGAAGGACTGGGTCGAGGCCAACTACACCGTGGAGCTGGATATCGAGAAACTGGGCGACCGGATGATTGAGGCCATCGAGGCCAAGCGCGTTGCCCTCGGCATTTAAGAGATTTCGATGCAGACCGTTTCACGGTCTGCATCGAGGGGGGACATCGTTGCGGCGATGTTTCGGTGCCGGATGCACCGGGACGATGAATTTTTCCGACGCACATGTCGCCGGAAAAATCATTGAAATTCCTTTTCGCCTTGCGGCGAAAACTCGGTGAGACCACCGTCCCCTGATTTCCTCTGCAATCGCATACCAAGAAAGAAGGATTTCCCTATGAAAGTAGCCATCACCGGCAAGGGAGGCGTGGGCAAAACCACGTTTGCCTCCACTCTGTGCCGGCTGTATGCCGACGAGGGCCGCAAGGTCCTTGCTGCCGATGTGGACCCCGACGCCAACCTGGGGCTTGCCCTGGGACTGACGGAGGAGGAGGTCAATGCCATTGTCCCGGTTTCAAAGATGAAGGAACTGGCCAAGGAGCGTACAGCGGCCAATGCCAGTAACACCTTTTACAAGCTTAACCCCGAGGTTTCCGACCTGCCGGATGCCCTGAGCAAGGATGTCAATGGCGTGAAGCTTCTGGTTATGGGCACTGTGGATACCGGCGGCAGCGGCTGCGTCTGCCCGGAGCATGTGATGCTCAAGGCTATCCTATCCAACCTGGTCTTCCGGAAGGACGACGTGGTGGTGATGGATATGGAGGCGGGGCTGGAGCATCTGGGTCGGGGAACGGCCAGCATGATGGATCAGTTCATCGTGGTGATCGAGCCCGGCGCCCGGTCCATTCAGACCTATTCCCGCATCAAGGAGCTGGCAAAGGACATCGGGATCACCAAGGTCCGGGTGGTGGCCAACAAGGTGCGCGACGCAGAGGACGAGGCATTTATTCAGGCCCGTATCCCTGAGGAGGACTTTTTGGGGTTTATCCACTATAACCCTGACATTATCGACGCAGACCGCCACGGCCAGTCCCCCTATGACTTCAGCCGTCAGGCGGTGGAGGAGATCCGGGCCATCAAAGAAAAAATGGATGCAATGGAACATTGCTGAGAGCATCGTAAGGAGTGAAAAAATAGATGAAGACATTGTTCGAGAGAGTTTTCACCGGCAACGACGAGATGTACGCCCTTGCGGTGAAAGCCGTTGACGAGGCGGTTGCCAAGCTGGGGGCCGATGCCCCTGCCACCTTCGGCGATACCGCATACAGCCTGCCCTGCCTCTATGCCATGACCGGCAAGAAGGTGGCCACCGTAGGCGAGGCAAAGGCCGCCCTGGAGAACGAGGTAAAGGCCTTTATGACCCGGGGCAACCGCACCAAGGATATCTTTACCTCTGGTATCGCCACAGCCCTGTCTGCCGAGATCATCGAGCTGATGAAGTGGGCGGAGAAGGGCGGCTGCCCCTATGAAGAGCCCGTAATGGGCCACTTCACCGATGCACAGGTCCGTGAGCTGGGTGTGCCTCTGGTTACCCGGGACATTCCCGGTGTGGCCGTGATCATCGGCGCTGCCCCCACTGCCGACGAGGGCGTGGAGCTGGTGAAGGAGTATCAGTCCCAGGGTATTTTCGTCACCCTGGTGGGCGGCATCATTGACCAGTGCATTGAGAAGGGCATGAAGTTGGGCTTCAACGTCCGCTGTGTGGCCCTGGGCCGCGATCTGAGCAGCGTGGCACACGTGGTCAGCGTGGCGCTCCGTGCCGCTATTATCTTCGGCAGCACTGAGCCCGGCAACTACGAGGCCATGTGGCGCTACACCATGGACCGTGTGTTTGCCTTTGTCAATGCCTTTGCTCCGGTGGACGACATGACCGTGGCCTGCGGCGCCGGCGCCATCCAGCTGGGCTTCCCCGTCATCACCAATGACACGGAAGAGAACAACATGTTCCGCGTGCCCAAGAGCCTGATCATCCAGCCCAACACCAAGGACTTCAACGCCACCTCCCTGGAGGCCCGGGACATCAAGATCAAGGTCACCAAGATGGACATCCCCGTGGCCTTCTCCTCCGCCTTCGAGGGCGAGATCGTCCGCCGCGGCGACATGCAGGTGGAGTTCGACGGCTCCCGCAAGATCGGCCTGGAGCTGGTGCGCAGCAAGGAGGCCAGCGAGATCGAGGATCACCGCTTCACCCTGATCGGCCCCGACTTCGACCAGTTCGAGGTGGGCAGCAAGGTGGACTTCGCCATCGTGGCCGATGTGGCCGGCAAGAACATGACCGGCGATTTCGAGCCCGTGTTCGAGCGGAAGTTCCACGCCTATATCAACTGCCTGGAGGGTGTCATGCACACCGGCCAGCGCGACATGATCCGCATCCGCGTCAGCAAGAGCGCCTTCGAGGCCGGCCTGCGGGCCAAGCACCTGGGCGAGGTGCTCTACGCCAAGCTCAAGAGCGATTACGACGCGGTCATCGACAAGTGCGAGGTCACCATCATTACCGATCCTGCCGAGGCCAAGAAGTTCCGGGAGGAGGTCGCCATCCCCGCCTACGACAAGCGCGACGAGCGACTGAACAGTCTTACCGACGAGAACGTGGATCAGTTCTACACCTGCATTATGTGCCAGTCCTTCTCCCCCAGCCATGTGTGTATCGTAACCCCCGAGCGTCTGGGCCTGTGCGGCGCTGTGTCCTGGCTGGATGCCAAGGCCACTAATGAGCTGGATCCCTCCGGCCCCTGCCAGGTGGTGCCCAAGGCCCACGTCATTGACGAGAATGTGGGCCGCTGGGAGGAGGTTGACGAGGCTGTCAACAAGTATTCTCAGGGCGCCCTGGAGCACGTTACCCTGTACTCCATCATGGAGGATCCCATGACCTCCTGCGGCTGCTTCGAGTGTATCTGTGGCATTGAGCCCTTCTCCAACGGTGTGATCATCGTCAACCGCGAGCATGCCGGCATGACCCCCCTGGGCATGACCTTCTCCGAGATGGCCTCCATGACCGGCGGCGGCGTGCAGACCCCGGGCTTCATGGGCCACGGAAAGCACTTTATCTCCTCCAAGAAGTTTATGAAGGCCGAGGGTGGCATCGAGCGAATCGTCTGGATGCCCAAGGCTCTGAAGGATCAGGTGGCTGAGCGCGTCAACGAGACGGCCAAGGAACTCTACGGCATTGAGAACTTCTGTGATATGATCGGCGACGAGACCGTGGCCGAGGATCCCGAGACCTTGATGTCTTTCCTGACTGAGAAGGGACATCCGGTCCTGGGTATGGATCCCCTGATGTAAGGCGGGTTCCCGGCAGATATCAGCACAAATAGCAAGGGAGCGGCGGAAGCCGCTCCCTTGTTTGCTGGCCGCAGCGGGGTACCGGCCCTGAATTGGAACCATCGCGCCGGCGGAGGCATACGATGGAGGGAACCAAAGAAAGGGCAGGTGTATCACCATGCAAATCATCCCATATAACAGCGCAGCCATCCAGCCTGCGCAGATCACCCTGGTGCAGGCCACTTATAACGGCAACGATGCTGGCGGCCCCGCGGCTGCCGGCCTGCCGGCGGATACTTGGACTGTCTTGGGCCAGCCTATGGTGCTGGCGACCACGTTTCCCAGCCGGGCAGGCTACCGCTTCCTCAGCTGGAATACTGCAGCCAACGGCCAAGGTATCAGTTACCAGCCAGGGGAGACGATTCCCAGTGTGACAAGCGACATCACCTTGTTTGCGCAGTGGGAGAGCACGGAACCTTTGCTGAATTTCATTGAATACTACAACAATGCCACGTATCCCCCTGCATACAATATGCCGGCCCCCACGCCGGTGGCGGGCGGGAGCGCGGTGATTTCCGCACAGATCCCGGTCCGGAACGGGTATACCTTTGCCGGGTGGAATACTTCACCAGACGGTATTGGGCTTACCTACCAGCCTGGGCAGCTGGTAACCGGCCTGGACGCCGGCCTGGGGCTTTATGCCATGTGGACTGCTGCCGGCGGAGACGGTGGGTGCTGTCAGGAGGATTGCTGTCAGAACAGCTGCCGCCTGGACTGCTGCCAGAGTGGCAGCGGATGCTGGCAGCCCCGTCCGGAGCGCTGGAACTGCTGTATCTGCTGACCGGAAGGCCATTGAACCCCACCAAAAGAGGGAGCGCACGGATTTCCGTGCGCTCCCTCGGGGTTTTTATGAAGCCCAGTCCGCCTCCGCAAACAGCTCCAGTGTCTGAAAGACCGTATCTGCAGCCAGACGAAAGGCCTGGGGATCCCGCGCTTTCCGCAGCGCTTTGGCACAGGACCCGCTGTTGCGAAACAAGCGAATGAGATAGGGCCAGAGTTCTTTCATCCGCATCATGGCATTGTGAGGACTGTCAAAGAGCCGGCAATATCCGTCAAAGAGATGATCATGAAAGGATTGCAGGGCTTCCCGGCTTGCCGGGAGACCGCCCCGAATCTGGCTGGCCAGAGCGGGATTGGCCAGGAATCCCTGCCCGATCATGATCCCGGAGATAGTGGGGAACCGGGCTTCCAGACACCGGCAGGATTCCACACGGACCAGGCCGCCGTTATAACAGACAGGGTTCCGGCTGGCGGAGAGAATGGGACCAAATTGTTCCATCCGGACCGGATGACGATAGAAATCCTGCTGAACCCGGGGATGGACGATCAGTTCCGAGATAGGGTAGCGGTTGTAGATCTCCAGAATAGAGCCGAACTCCGCCGCGTCTGACAGTCCCAGCCGGGTCTTGACAGAGACAGCACAGGGCGCACGGGAAAAAACGGTGTCCAGAAAGCGATCCAGATCCTCTGGACAGCGCAGCATCCCGGCGCCTTTCCCCTTGGCCACCACGGTACCGGAGGGGCAGCCCAGATTCAGGTTGACCGTCTGGTAGCCCATGGCAGACAGTTCCCCGGCGGCCCAAAGAAAGTCCTCCGGAGATTTGGTCAGCAGTTGGGGGACGACCTCCAAGCCCTGGTTATTCTCTGGCAGAACCTCCCGCAGTTCCCGGGGAGTAAAGGTATGATCCTGGGTGGGGGAGAGAAAGGGAATATAGTATCGGTCCACGCCGGGGAAATACTGGTGGTGCAGCTGCCGGAAAAGAAAACCGGTAATACCCTCCATGGGGGCAAAGTCATATCGCATGGCGCGCTCCTTGCATTTTTCCTCCATTGTACCACGGAGGTGCCCGGCCGGAAAGAAAAAAATGCTGGCCGGCCGGACAAAGGACTTGACTTAGAGCTTGCTCCAGATGGTATGCTGATACAAATAACAAAGGAGGTGGCAAGGGATGACGATTGCCGAGGCGAGCAAAAAATATGAGATCTCTGCGGATACCCTGCGGTACTATGAGCGCATCGGACTGATCCCGCCGGTACCCCGGAACAAGAGCGGCATCCGGGACTATGAGGAGGATTCCTGCCGGTGGATAGAACTGATGAAATGTATGCGTTCCGCCGGCGTACGGATTGAGGCGCTGATTCGATATGTGGCGCTGGTTCAACAGGGAGACGATACCCTGGAGGAACGCAGGATGCTGCTAATGGAGCAGCGGGAACAGCTAATGGCACGGATGGAAGATATGCAGCGTTCCCTGGAGCGTCTGAATGGAAAAATCATGGGATATGAGGAGAAGATTCGGACACAGCGGGAAGGGATGCCTTTAGACAAAGGAGAGCCGTGAAGGGCCCTGTTGCGTTTGCCCGGGACAATAAAGGACGAGATGCTTAGGGGGCCTTGAAGGGGACCACATCCTTTACCGCATCCTGTGCAGTAATAGGCGCATCGTCGTGGTCGATATCCACCAGGCGGTATTTGTCATTGCCCATGCCCAGCTCCTTCATGTAGGTCAGCTGACGCAGGCCGTGGCGGGTCTCCATGCGCTCCACCAGGGCGTGATGGTCCTCCTCCTTCAGCGCGTACACCAGGTCCACGCTGGCCTGGTCAATGGCCAGGATATCCAGGGAGGCCAGGATGCCGATGTTGGGGGTCACCACGGGCTCGGCGGCGGTTCCCTCGCAGTCACAGGAGACGGACATGTTCCGCAGCACGTTCACATAGGTGATGTGGGGGGCAAAGTGGTCCACCACCGCCTTTGCCGACTCGGTCATCCGCTCCATGAACTCCTCTGTGTGGATGCTCCACATGTCGTCAGAGCCTGGAATGGTGTGGATCTCCTTTTTGCCGATCCGCCCGACAGAGCAGCCGATGCCGATGTTCTTGTTGGAGCCGCCGAAGCCGCCCATGGCGTGTCCCTTGAAGTGGGTGAGGACAAAGAGGGAGTCGTAGTTGAGGATGTTCTTCCCCATGTGCATCTCGGTGAACCACTTGCCGTCCTTCACCGGCAGGGCGGCAACCCCGTCCTCATCCATGATATCCACCGGGCAAAAGGTCCAGCCGTTGACCTTCAGGGTCTCCCGGTGCTGTGCTGTGGTGTAGCGCTCCCCCTCGTAGTAGGTGTTGGTCTCCACGATGGCGGCGTCCGGCAGGTCATTTTTGATCAGGGCCTCCACCCAGGGGCGGGGGATGATGTTGGGACCGTGGGGCTCGCCGGTGTGGAGCTTGACGGCGATCTTCCCGGTCAGAGGGGCGCTGACCCGACTGAAGATCCGGCGCAGGCCCTCGGCCGAGAGATCTCTGGTAAAGTAGACGACGGATTCACTGCCGGTCCGCTGGTCATAGGGGATGTAGTGGTCCCCACCGGTGCCGGGAATGGACTTCTGATGCGACATCACTGATACCTCCTTGTTCTAACAGGGCCGCGCAGTGCGAAGGGCAAGGGAAACAGCCTGCTCCAAACCCGCGCGGCAGTTTTTTGGATGACTGCATTATAAAACCTGGAGTGGACTCTCAGTCAAGGGAAATTTACAGAAAAAGCCTGGCAGCTCTCTTGTCGGAAGAGTTTAAAAAATGCGGGGACTCCCTCAGGGAATCTCCGCATTTTTTACAGTCCTTCCAATTTGTGCCCACACAGCAACAATCACCGGCCAAAGCATTCACAGCCAGCGGTCCATGGGGTGCTCGTAGTCGAACACCACCAAACCGCAGTCCGTGCAGATGAAGCCATGGAAGTCCGCGTCAGCCGCCAGGTTCCAGACGATCTCCACATCCCCTTCTTTTCTGGGGGCGATGGAGACGCGGTACTGCTTCTGGTTGAATACCAGTGTTCTGCCGCCCTGGAGGAATCCGGGGCGCATCGCCTTCCCGCACTGGGGACACACCATGGCGCTCTCCTCCTTTTTTACAGCTTGCTCTTCAGAACGACCCGGGCCTTCTTGTAGTAGTAGCGGGCTTTTGCCAGCTTCTGGGCCTTTTCATACAGGGCGTTGATCTCGGCGCGGTGGGCGGCGGGATCGTTCTCCCACTGCTCCACCTTCTTCCGGGTGGACTTGAACTGCAGGCAGTAGATCATGTTGTACCACATCTGGCTGTCCTCGTCGTTGCCCCGGTGCCAGTAGGCGCCGAACTGCTCTTCCATGGGGGCATACATAATCTTGTCCA
>CALXDF010000109.1 GCA_944386995.1 uncultured Oscillospiraceae bacterium | reverse complement strand
TGCGCTATACCATCTGGCTGGCCGCCGTTTTAATTTTGAGATGCTCAGCGGCTTGATTTTGTGTTGCCTTTTTCGCTTCCCTAAAAATCTGAAATTTCTACTTGACTTTTATTAGCAGGTCTTTTCTTTTTTCCTGATCTCCGATATGGCCGCTTGCCGGTGTCACCTTCTTAGAAAGCAACCAGTGTGCCAACCGGCCGCCTTCCGGCACAAAAAAAGCCGCAAGTCCTGCGGCACAAGGAGTTGAATCCGTATCAGCATGCGTTGGCTCCGCCAGCCGCCCCAAAATCCTCCGATTTTGTAAGGCGTTTTTGCCTGAGTAAGGGAAAATTGCCTGACCACCCTTCCCGCCTGTCACCGCAGGGCTTTGCGGGCCTCTCTCCGCTTTTTTACAAGGCATTTTTGCCTGACTCGGACCGTGGATGGGGTGTTTTTGCCGGATTTTAGTTGGCCTCTCCCTTGCTGTATCAAAAGCAGCAAACAAAAATGGAGGAGTGTCCTATGTATTTTGTCGGCATTGATATTGGCTCCGCCGCCACAAAGGCGGCGGCGGTGGACCTTCAGGGAGAGGTCCTATCCACCGCTGTCATCCCCATGGGTACGGGGACCAGGGGCTCCACCGCCGCCCTGGACGCCCTTTACCAGGCGGGCGGCCTGGACCCGGCCCAGCGCGGCGGCATCATCGCCACCGGCTACGGCCGCCTGAACTTCAAGGGTGCGGACACCCAGCTCAGCGAGATCATCTGTCATGCCAAGGGGGTAAAAAAGGTCCTGCCCACCGTGCATACCATCATCGACATCGGCGGGCAGGACTCCAAGGCCATCCGGGTCAGCGACAAGGGGACCATCGAGCAGTTTGTGATGAACGACAAGTGCGCCGCAGGGACCGGCCGCTTCCTGGAGGTCATGTGCAAGGTCCTGGACCTGGGGATCGACGAGATGGGCCCCGTGAGCCTCACCGTTAAGGAGGCCCTGGACATCAGCAATACCTGCACGGTCTTTGCCGAGTCAGAGGTCATCTCCCGCCTCTCGGAGGGCTGCGAGACGCCTGATATCCTGGCGGGGGTCCACATGGCGGTGGCCCGCCGGGTGGCCGGCCTGGCCCGGCGGATCGGCCTGGTCCCGGATGCGGCCCTGACCGGCGGGGTCGCCAAAAACCAGGGTATCGTGGCCTCCCTGAGCCGGGAACTGAAGCTCCCCCTGCTGATCCCCCCGGAGCCCCAGCTCACCGGGGCTCTGGGCGCCGCCCTCTTTGCCAAGGAAAAATACGAAAAGGAGGTCCTTTCATAGAAAATGGCGTAAAAGGTGAGTCCCTTTTTGCCGTCCTCCCCCAGCATCCAGAACGGGATACTGGCGATATGTCTCCGGCCAAAGTTTTGCAGGAAATCCCCGTGTAGGTTGGCATCCAGTTTGTACAAGGGCATCCTCGCCCTGGCGCACAATCGGGCGGAGAAGTCCACCTGTTCATAAACCCAGCCCCGGTTCCCCGTGCAGGTCGCAAAAGAGCACAGCGTCATACACGAAGACCTCCGACCAGACGGGATAAATGAACAAACGGTTATATGAGTTTATAGCTCATATAACCGTCCGTTTCCCCATACATGGCATTAGACTCCATAGGTGCCCATTGTGCACCTGGAGCCTCAGCGTGTCGAAAAAGGCGAAAACCATTGGACTGGCAACGGGGGAAAAAGCGTGAAAGGGGGGGCGGAAGCCCCTCTTTCGCGTGTAGTCGGAAACTTTTTCGATTGCATCGAAGTGGAGGCAGGACTCGTCCTGTGACCGAAGGAATACTCGCATTGCACACGTTGTCAGGTTTGTACGTTTGCGTCCGGATACGGCACCCTTTTTGGGGGAGTCTGTCCGGACTTCTGTTTTCTTTTCGGGAAGAACGACGAAATATAGGGACCGGAGGACATTCTCTCGTCTCTGAAACGGCCTTGAAGATATAGAGTCCCAGCGAAAAGTATATAGTGAAACGACGAAGACACGAAAAGTTTGACTGTGTGAACGGGACACGCAGCCTCTTTCCGTGTCTTTTTCTATCTTTAAGGAGTTGCTGTGGTGTTTGCCAGCCACGGCCCGGCAGAAATGCCGGCGAGAAAATAACTTGCCGGTCATAGAAAAACGGTGGAGCATTGAGAGCCGTCAGGGTGGTGCGGCAGGAAAACCGCCCAGGGAGCGGGGCAGCCGCCCGACCTGTGCGCCATGGTGACAGCATGGTTCCGGCAGCGCAGGAACGTTTATCCCCGATCCGCAGCCGGGCGGATCAAACGACACTGGCGGTGGTGACAGATGCCACCAACCGCAGCCGAGTTCAGCTGTGGTGTCGCAGTCGTCACCGGATGTTTGTCCGGTGGCAGGGTTCATCCCCATACTGCATTCGTACTGACCTGGCTTAAAATCAAAAAGAGACAGGCTTCCGCAAGTGGAGTGCTTCCTCTATGAAGTGCCTCTGCTACAAGGGGTTCTGGCATTGTGATTTATTGGAGCTACTGCGATTTCTATGGAGATCAGGCGGACGAGTTTCGCCTCCAAAAGCTGGAGAACGTCAGCGGCAAACATCTGACGGCGTATGTCCTGTGGATGCAGGAGAGCGGCAAGTCCCCCTCTACGATCAAGACAGACCTGGCGGCTATCCGGCTTTTCCACGACAAGATGAGCCGGCCCAAATACCCGCTTCCCACCAACGATGAGCTGTCCGTGGAGCTGGAGCGGCGCTGCTTCGGCGGCGCGGACCGAACCTGGAGCAACGTCGAGTTCAGTAAAATGCTGGGCAAGGCCCTGGCTGCTGACCGCTATGACTTTATCCTCGCCCTGTACTTGGCCCGGTATGCTGGACTCCGTATCCACGAGTGCTTCCGCATCGACACCGCCACGGCGGAGCAGGCGCTTCGAGAAAACGCCATTACCATCAAGGGCAAGGGCGGCAAGGTTCGTACTGTCCCCATCAATGAGCAGATTACCATCGCCATGCGGAAGCAGCTGGAACGCACTCCCCGGGGCCATAAGCTGCTGGTGCCCGACGATATGCATATGGACCGGACTATCAACCTGTTGCAGCTCTTCATCATGAAACACAGGGACGAGGTGCGGGACGTGGGTTCTGACCGTCCGATGGCCTTCCATGGGCTTCGCCATACCTTCGCGGCGGAGAAATATAAGGAGCTGATCAGCAGCAGCATGAGATCTCATACCGCTGTCTCGGATATTCCAAACCCTTCTATGAACGCTTTTCCTCATATGAGGAAGCAAATCTACGCATCGCCCAAATTGAATACGAGAAGTCTCTCGGTGTTTTCCAACCGCCTAAACCTGTTCCTACTCCAGTTCGGTCCACACGGCAGAAGTACATCACCGTGGGCGAGTTAATGGACGAGTATGTGCAGGTGTACGGCCTGAACCACTGGGGCGCCTCGTTCCTGTCCTGCAGCAAGCACCGGATCGAACACTGTATCAAGCCTTATCTTGGAAATGTGGCCGTGAAAGATCTAACCACACATGATCTGGATCTCTTTTACGATTCCCTGCAGGATAAGCCCGCAGGGATCCTGAAAGGCCATAAGAAAACCGATGCGACTGTCTCCCTTTCCGTGATTGAGAAGAACCATGCGCTGCTCAGAAGCGCCTTAAATCAGGCGGTGAAGTGGGAATATATCTCCAGCAACCCCGCAGAGCGGGTCACGCTTCCTAAATACCGTTCTGCTGAGCGTGACGTATGGAGCGCCAGCGAAGCACAGTATGCCTTGGATTGCTGAAAAGATCCGATCCTCCATACCGCTATGCTGCTGGCCCTGGGCTGCTCTATGCGGATTGGCAAAATTCTTGGCCTTACTTGGGATTGTGTGGATTTTTCAGACGAAAATCTCCACGATGGCACCGCCCACGTCTTTGTGAACAAGGAACTGAAGCGTTGTCAGAAGGACAGCCTGAAAGCCCTTGCCCAGCGCGGCCGCTCCCAGGTCATCTTCACCTTTCCTGAATGGAAGCAAACCACTTCCACCACTTCACTGGTTCTGAAATTGCCGAAAACAGAAAGCAGCGTCCGCAAAGTCTACCTGCCCAAAACCGTGGCGCTGGCTTTGCGAGAGGTCAAGAGTTCGCAGGATGCGCTCAAGTTGTTAATTGGTGATGAATATGCCGATCACGGCCTGGCCATCGCGCATGACGATGGGCGGCCATATGAAGAGCGTCAAATCGCCGCTCTGTTGCGAAAGCTTATCGCTG
>CALXDF010000108.1 GCA_944386995.1 uncultured Oscillospiraceae bacterium | reverse complement strand
TCGTCCACAATGACCGCAAACCGCTTGTTGCCGGAGCGCACCTCTTTGTAAATCACCGGGAACTTCTGGAGAGTGGTGATGATGATGCCGGTCCTAGCTTCGATGGCCTCCCGGAGCTGCTGGGCATTCTTGTCGATTTTCTTCACCACGCCCGCCACATGGTCAAACTGATAGACGGTGTTTTGCAGCTGGCTGTCCAGCACCCGGCGGTCGGTGACGATGATGACGGACTGGAAAATCTTCTCGTCGTGGTCGTCGTGCAGGCCGGAGAGCCGGTGGGCCAGCCAGGCGATGGAGTTGGACTTGCCGGAACCGGCGCTGTGCTGAATGAGATAGTTCTTGCCGGAGCCGTTGGCCTTCACATCGGACAGCAGCTTGGTCACCACATCCAGCTGGTGATACCGGGGGAAAATCATCCGCTCGGATGTTATCTCGCCGGTCTTTTCGTCCTTCTCCTGCTGCAAGTGAAGATATTTCTGCAAGATCTCCAGCAGGCGGTCCCTGCACAGCACATTCTCCCACAGGTAGGCGGTGTCGTAGCCGTTCGGATTGATGGGGTTGCCCTTACCGCCCACATTCCCGGCCCCGTTGCTGCCCTGGTTGAAGGGGAGAAAATAGGTCTTCGCACCCTCCAGGCGGGTGGTCATGTACACATTGGTCAGATCCACGGCAAAGTGGACCAGCACCCGGTTTTTGAACTCAAAAATGGCGTCCTTGTCCGCCCGGTCGAACTTATACTGCTGAATAGCATTGGCGGTGTTCTGTCCGGTGAACTGGCATTTCAGTTCCATGGACACCACGGGGATGCCATTGAGGAAGAGGACAATATCAATGCTGTTTTCATTGCTCAAAGAGTAGTGGAGCTGCCGGGTGCAGTGGAGGATATTGGCGGCGTACTGGGCCCGGCTGGTCTCGTTGATGGAGGTCTCCGGCTTCCAGAACACGGCCCGGAACTTGATGCCCCGGTCAGTGAAGCCCTGGCGCAGCACTTTCAGCAGGCCTACCAGCTTCACTTCCCGGCAAAAACGGTCGATGAGCTGGCGCTCGCTGTCGGCACCATAGATTTTTTCAAACCGCTCCCACTTTTTGGGCTGGCTGGTGCGGATGAAGGAGAGGAACGTGCCGGTGTCCAGTGCCTTTTCCCGGTTGAAGGCGGCGGGATCGCCCTTTTGGTAACCGCCGTATGTAGTCAGGTATTCCTCGAGGTCCTGCTCAAAACGTTTTTCTCTTACATCAAAGTCAGGCATCATTCATTCTCCTTTCCCGGAAAAAGTGAGCATATATATCGTATCATCACAATAATCCCTATAATGAACGATATATATGTAATTCCGCTTTCAATTAAATACCACACCCAAGAAGCGGTTGGATTAAACCACATAAATATTACAGGCACTACTGCCGGAACTGCGCTCTCTTGTGCCTCTTTTATGAATTTCTGCTCCTGTCCTTTCCTGAAGAACTTTTAGAAATTTTGATTCAGATATGCAGCCGAACATTGAATACTCTTAATGGCGCTGTGCTCCACATGGTTTCGATGGCTCTCCAGCACGACAGCCTGAATGCCATTGGCCTTTGCCTGCTGCGTCAAGCGGGCTAAATTCATATTGCCGCACCCGAGTTCCATGCTGTCACACTTCAGAATCGGGGTCATGGAGGGGCCGCGCTGGCGCGACCCCCTGTCGTTGATGTGCCATAGGCGCATACGTCCGCCCAGCCGCTCCATCCACTCCGCAGCATCAGCCCCGGCCTCCGCAAACCAGTAACTGTCGAACTCAAAGTTGACTACTTCCGGGTCAGTCTCCCGCAGGATGTACTCATAGGAACGCTCTCCGCCCTCAGAAAGCCAGCACAGCTCCACATTATGATTGTGATAGAGCAGCTCCACCCCCGATGCGCGCAGGCGCGCGCCGCACCTGTTCAGGTCGGCGCACAGCCCTTCCAAAGCCATGCGGCTGGTGTAATCAAAGCGATACATCCCGGTGACTACCACTTTGTCGGTCCCAAGCTCTGCTGCCCGCTGCGCCACAGCCTCCGGGTCTGCCTTGAGCGTACCCAAATCCTCGTGCAGAGAGACCACTTTTAATCCCGCTTCCCGGGTGAGAGCCGCCCAGTCATAGCCTCCGCCCCCCCCCGCCGGCATCCCGGCGGCGGCGGTAAGCGCCCGCACCAGGATGCCGGTGGGCCGGATCATGAAGCCGTTAAGCTCAATGCCGTCGTAGCCAGCAAATTTGATGGTCTCCAGGGTAGCAAAGGTCTCCTTTTCTGTTCGGGTGATCTTTCCCAGCATAATCTGCTGAACCGCTTTGACAATCACCCTGCTTACCTCTTTTCTGTTCCAGTAAAACAGGACACAGTGCCCAAGACGGCGCACAGCAGGAACACTCCGGCAAATGTCATGCCCAAGACGGCGTTTCCACCGATGAAATTGACCTTGTTCCACAGGTCAGACAGGCTGGGCAACGCCAACCGGAGCACAAACGCGCTGGCTGCGGCATAAAAAGCAGTCGGCACCAGAGGCGCAAACTTCAGCCGGGTGAGCACCGCCAATATGGTAGAGACCGCCCCGGCCAGCGCCAGCAGGAACCCAAGGATGGTAAAGGTGCGATCTCCCCCGTCCAACGCCAGATAGAGGATAGCTCCGGCTAGTGCAACAAACGCCGCAGCCAAAAGTATATAGAAGCCAAAATTCCGGTCTGCAAAGGACTTTTTCATCTTACTTGCACTCCTTTCTGAGATATGCCTTCCCAAAAAACACCGCCAAAGATGCTGCTGCCAGCACACCGACCCCTATGCAAATACCAATGAGGGTGGGCTGCCACCAGTAGATAGTCTGTTCAATGACAGTCTCTGTCGAAAGTCCGTTGACGAGAATGCTCCGGCTGTGGGCGTAGTAGAAGTGCTTATTGGCGGTCTGCATCCAGCTGAGGATGTTGCCGTCCCGTTCTTTAATCGCCAAATTGGTCAGCTGGCTAGTGCGGCCCGTGTCGGAAAGGAAGAGGTCCGTACCGCTGGTGATACACTCGGCTGTAAGCACATAGTCGGATGCATCTTTAGACGAGTCAGTAATATTGATACCCTTAAATCCCCATTCATTGCGGAGGATCTCGATTTGAGCACCCCGGTGAGCCGGGGAGGCTGTCAGCCCGATGCGGTTATAGCTGGTCATCACGCCCAGCGCGTTGTCATCGGACATGGCGCCCTCAAAGGCCCGGAAGTAGATCTCACGGCAAGTCTGCTCCGTAGAGAACGTGGCCACACCGTGACGGTTCACCTCCTGGTCATTAAGGCAGAAGTGCTTGAAGCCGGTAATGATACCCTTCTCAGTCATGGTTCGGGCAGTGTCCCGGCTCATAAAATAACTGAGCATGCCGTCTTCAGAAAAGTACTCGCTGTTGCGCCCCAGGTAGGCGGTGCGGTGGATATTGGCCCCAGGTCCAAAGACCATTGTCACATCGGCGTACATTGCCTCTTCCGCCATGAGGGCTCCCCGTTCAGCGGCCAGCTCCAAATTAAAGGTTGCCGCCTGGATGGGCTCGTCCACATAGAGTGTGCAGGCTTTGCCGCTCCCCTTCACATAGCTGCCCTGGATACCGCAGGGGCCGTTGGTTGAGGCGTTGGCCGGCTTGCCCACCTCGGGAATGGCCACATTGCCCCGGTTGTCGCCGCAGATGGTGGCCACCTGGTTGACAGAGAGCTGCTCAATGAAGGCCTGCCATTCTTCATCGCCATAGGGCACGTCTTTCATACCTACCAATTTGAGGCCCGCGTCCTCTCCAAAGGTCATATCACCGGTGTCAGGCGCGTCAGCAGGCTTGACATAGGTAGCGCCTACCATCCCCTCCGCCATGGCATCCGTGGCGGTGAGCCCGGTGATGCTCACGGGAAACGTGTTCCAGTCCGCCCGGGTCAGGTAGGTAACTGCGTCGGGCAGATGTTCATTGAGATCGGCGTCCTGGAGCTGATTGGACACCACAGTCCCAGTGCTGGGGTGCACGGCCCAGGTGGTGTTGTCATAAGCTGCCAGCTCTGCCTTGACGGCCTTGGAGCTGTCCCCGGGGACAATGTTGCCCTTTTCATCAAACATTCCGCTTGCGCCCTTGGCCGCGAGGATGTTGTTGAGGGCGTCGTGGCTGCTGTCGCCAATGGCGAAGTAGTACTCCCCCGGATCGAGGATGTAGCACCCGGTTTT
>CALXDF010000107.1 GCA_944386995.1 uncultured Oscillospiraceae bacterium | reverse complement strand
GCGCTGCTGCGCTATCCCCGGGCGGTATCTGCCGCCGTACAGGCGGGGCTCGCCCTGTGCGCAAGCACCATCATTCCCGCCCTGTTCCCCTTCTTTGTGGTAACCGCCCTGCTCGTTCAGTTGGGACTGATCCACCCTTTGGAGCGGCTCTTTGCCCCCTTCATGGGACCCCTGTTTCACCTCCCTGGGACCTGTGCCGCACCGCTGCTGGCCGGATTGGTCGGGGGATATCCAACAGGAGCGAAAACCGTGGCCGACTTGTATGCCCAGCGGCTGATCTCCCGCCGGGAAGCGGAACATGTTTTGGGCTTTGTCAACAACTGCGGCCCAGCTTTTCTCCTCTCTTATGTGGGGGCCGGCATTCTGGGCGACAGCCGGGCGGGGGTGGATCTGCTGCTCATCCACGTTCTCTCCGCCCTGCTCACCGGCCTGATCCTCTGCCGGATTGGGACCCCAGGCGCAGAAAATCCCCCGCCGCACCGCCGTCCCCCGGTGGCAGAGAAGTCCCTTGGGGAGGCCCTGCCTGCGGCAGTCACCGGAGCCCTCACCTCCACGCTGAGTATCTGCGCCTTTGTGGTGCTGTTCCGGGTGATTGCGGAACTGCTGCCGGGGGCACTTCCCGCCGGCGTCCTGGGAACGTTTGAGATGGTTACCGGTCTGGCGTCCCTTTCCCCGGGACGGCCCGGCTTTGTCACCGCCGCCGGTATTGTCGGCTGGGGCGGCCTCTCCGTCCACTGCCAGACCATGGCGGCCCTCTCCGGCACCGGCCTGTCCCTCCGCCGCCACTGGCTGGGCAAGGCGCTCCAGGCTCTGCTGTCGGTGCTGCTGGCCGGGGCGGTATCCCTCTGGTTGTATCCATAAAAGGAAAGAGCGCGGGGCTTCACTTTTGGGTGAAGCCCCGCGCCGAACCTATCCTGTCAAAACAAGCGGCCGTTGTACCGGAGAATGGTCCCCACGATCCCCAGGAGCCCGGCCCCGATCGCCAGCACGCCGATCCAGTACCCCGCCGCAGACCGGGTAAGCAGATTGATCCAGGGCATCAGGGCACAGCCGGCACCGGCCGCGATCTCCCCGATGCCGCAGCCCCGGCAGAACTTCATCCGGTCCTGCTCGGCCACATAGGCGGTGTGATAGCGGTGGATGGTGCCCATCTCTCCCTTCCACCCCACCCGGTAGCCCAGATAGATCAAAAACAGCCCCAGCAGGGTCTCAACGATCCGCTCTGTCATGTCCGCCACCTCCTGATCGCTCTCAGCGGTCCTCCATGCGCACCGCTGTCTCCAGCGCGATCTCCATCATGGTGGTAAAGGTGGTCTCCCGCTCCGCCGGAGGGAGGTCCTCCCCGGTGAGCAGATGGTCGCTGATGGAGCATAGGGCCAGTGCCCGCTTGCCGAGGCTCGCGGCCACGCAGTACAGCGCCGCGGCCTCCATCTCCACCGCCAGCACGCCCATCTTTCCCCACTCCAGGGTGCGGCTCCCTACATCATAGAAATTATCCGTGGACACCAGATTGCCTACCGGCATCTCCACGCCCCGCTCCCGGGCCACGGCCACTGCCGTCTCCAGCAGGGTGAAGTCCGCAATGGGCGCAAAGGTGCCGGGCAGCTGGTACTGTATGGCAAAAGCGGAGTTGGTGCAGGCCCCCTGGGCCGCCACCACATCCCGCAGCTTCAGCTTTTCACTGATGGCACCGGCGCTGCCGATGCGGAGAATATTCTCCACGCCGTAGTCCCGGTAGAGCTCGGTGCTGTAAATGGCCATGGAGGGGCACCCCATGCCCGATGCCATCACGGACACCCGCACCCCCTTGTAGGTGCCGGTATAGCCCTGGATGCCCCGGACGTTGTTCACCAGTTTTGCCTCCTGAAGGAATGTCTCCGCGATGAACTTGGCACGCAGCGGATCTCCAGGCATCAGAACCGTTCTGGCAAAATCACCCGGCTGAGCGGTATTATGCGGAGTAGACATGGTACGGCCTCCTTACGTTGTAGACTGTGCCGCCCTTTGCGGCTGTTCCGGTATACGGCAAACCAGCTGATCTCCCTTTCTATCAGGGCGCCGCTGCCGCAGCTGTTAGCCCCACAGAGCCGACAGCATGGGCACCACCTGTTTCTTCCGGCTCATCACCTTGGGAAGAAACGCCTCGTGGTCTTTGAGCTTCACATTGAAGGCCTGTTCCACCAGGTCCTCGTCCCCAAGGTAGAGGATCTTGGTCCCCTCCAGCAGCACATCGGTGAGCATCAGCATCACCAGGCTGTAACTTCGCTCCTCCTTGGTCTGCTCCATCAGCTTGAGGAACTCATCCTTGCGCTGGAGCTGCCGGTCGGAGTCCACGCAGGTAATCTGACCGATCCCGAAGTCGTGCCCGGCAATATGGAACTCCTTGAAGTCACCGAAGAGCAACTCGCTCACCGGCTTGTCCTCCGGTGCGGAGGCAGCGAAGATATCCCGCCCCAACTGGTCCAGAGAAACCCCCGCCAGACATGCCATCCGCTCGGCAGTATTCCGATCCTTTTTGGTACAGGTCGGGGATTTGAACATCACTGTGTCGGAAACAATGGCCGAGGCCATCAGCCCCGCCATCTTCTTGGAGGGCATGATCCCCCGCTCCTGGAACATCCCGGCCACGATGGTGGTGGTGCTGCCCACCGGCTCATTGCGGAACCAGATGGGATTGTTGGTCTGGATATCCGCCAGGCGGTGGTGATCAATGATCTCCAGAATATCTGTCTGATCCAGTCCGGGAACGGACTGAGCCACCTCGTTGTGGTCCACCAGCACCACCCGTTTGCGCCGCGGGCGGATCAGATGGAAGCGGGACAGGGTCCCCACCACCTTATCCTCCTGATCCAGGATAGGGTAGCTGCGGTAACGGCTCTGGAGCACTACCTCCCGCACGTCGTCAATATAGTCGTCCAGGCGAAAATACTGGATATCGTCCCGGCGGCAGACACAGCCGGCGGGGATTGCCTGGAACACCATGCGCATGGCCCGGTAGGGGTCATAGGAGGTTGCGATGATACAGGTATCGCCCCCCTTCTCCCGCAAATCCGCCGGCAGTTCCGCCTGGCACAGGATAACACAGCTGACGCCCATCTCCATGGCCGCCCGGATAGTCTCCGGCTGACGGCCGCAGATGAGGATCGTTTCCTTCTCCCGGAAGGGATACTCATCCAGCCCGCCGGGCAGAGCAATAACCACCCGGCCGGAGAGCACGTTCACCGCGTGGGCCGGCTCATTGAGGAGCTTCCCCTCCAGCACACTGAGAAGATTGAAAAGAGGAATGTCCTGAACCGTCTGATCTGTGATGTTGCGCATATTGTATTCCGCCACATCTCCGGGGGTCAGCATTCCCACCAGCTTCCCCTCGTCATTGGTAATCGGGATGGCAGAAACATGCCGGTCGTCCTCCATGGCCGACCAGGCCCGGTCCACCGTCACCGCCTGATTGAGGATGGGCGGCGTATCGAAGTCCAGGTCCTGAACCTGGGTACGCATATTTTTCACCAGCAGGGGCGGATCAAAGCCAAACCGCTCCAATACGCCCCTGGTTTCGTCGCTGAGCTGCCCCAGCCGGGCCGCCACATACTCCCGGTCCCCCACAGCGTTGCGCAGGGCGGCATAGGCCATGGCGGCCACAATAGAATCCGTGTCCGGGTTGCGGTGTCCAGTTACATAAATCTTGTCCAAAGAGGGCTCCCTCCTGTGATATAAAGTACGCGGACCCCCGCGTTAAAATACAACCGTAAGCCCCAGCAGATGGGCGATCTCCACCGCCTGTTCCGCTCCGATCTTCGCTCCCCGCAGCTCTCCGCAGCCCTCTGATACTACCAGGCCGCCTATGCCGCAGGTAGAAAGATCCACCCCCGCAAGGGATGTACGAAACAGCTCCGCTCCGCCCAGCTCCACATGCTCCAGCGTCACCCTGGAAAGGCGCATCTCACTGAGGGCCGTCTCCCGCAGATCGCAGCGCCGCAGCGCCGTCCGGTCCCACAGTGTGCGGGTAAAATTGGTATATCGAAGAGAGGTGTCGGTCAGCGTGCACCCCTTAAGCCGGCTCTCCGGGAAGTCACATCCCTCCGCCTTGCAGCCGGTCATGCTGCTGTCCCGCCAGTAGCTGCCGCGGAAGTGGCAGCCTGTAAACAAGCAGCTGTGAAACTGCGTCTGATAAAGCCCAGAGCGGGTAAAATCGCAGCGGACAAACTTGCAGTCGGTCCAGACCACATTTTCAAACTCCAGGCTCTCCAGATCCACTTGCTCCAATGTCTCCCCTGCAAACTGCCGGGCGCGGATGGTATTCTCCTCCTCTACCCGCAGCTCCTGGAGCAGGTCCAGAAAAGGGGATCTCTGCCATTCCAAAGCCGCAGCCTCCTTACGCTGGGAGTATTTTTGTATCCCGCACCAGCCGGCGACAGGCACCGGCCCGCCAACTGCCGATACGGCGGACATTCTGTTGCTATTGTATCACGCTCCCGGCAAATTGAAAAGTAAAATTGCCGTGAATCCGACACATTCAAAGGCCGGCACAATATTGTTCTGCATCAAAAGGCTCCAGACGGCTGTCCTTTCGCAGGTAGAGCGGATGGTGGGGGTGTCCTCCCTGCTTGCTGCGTGTCCCCGCTGTGTACCAGCAGGCATGGTGCTCCGCAGCCAGTCCCACCAGATCCCGGACACAGGCGGCCAGATAGTCCCGCCGGGTGATGATCGCCCCCCAGGCCGCCCAGACCGCGGGCCGGGGCGAGAGGGACAGCGCGTAATCAAAAGCCTGCAGGTTTTCCCGATGGAGCACCTGGTTGCAGGTCCGCTCCATATCATTGGGGCGGGTAGCCCGCTGAGCGTAAACATTAAACATCAAAAAGCTGTCAAAGCCATTCCCCAGTGCGATCCGCTCCACCGATTTGAGCGTGTTGTCCAGATGATCCGGCGCGGCGGTGGAGGGGTTGACGCCTACGCAGATCAGCGGCCGCATGCCCCGTGTCCCCAGCAGATAGCGGTAGTCGGCATAGGTATTGGGGACATAGAGCCACCGGGTCACGTCGTAGTCCGCCGACGGCTCCATGGCTGCATCCAGCGCCTGTGCAAAGGGCAGAATGGTCAATGTGGCTGTATCCGCACTTGGAATGTGCATGGCAAGTATCCCTCCTATCGCAATCAGTGTACCACAGCCGGACTGCCGGCGCAATCAGCCTCTGGAATTTTTCTCTTCCCGCTCTGTGGCCGTTTTTGGAATTTGTAAAAACCAGGAAAAGTTTTCGCAAAAAAGTGTTGACAAATTGTTTTCGCTGGAGTATCATAGTTTCGTTCCGCTTTGGACGCTTAGCTCAGCTGGCTAGAGCACCTGCTTGACGTGCAGGGGGTCACAGGTTCGAGTCCTGTATCGTCCACCATTAAAACCGCTGTTTTCAAGAGAAAACAGCGGTTTTTTCTAACTTTTTTGTCCATT
>CALXDF010000106.1 GCA_944386995.1 uncultured Oscillospiraceae bacterium | reverse complement strand
AGGTCATGAGCGCCATCGGCGTCATCGAAGGCTTTGAAAACGGCTCCTTCGATCCCGACGGAACCCTGACCCGTGAGCAGGCCGCCAAACTGGTCACCTACATGCTGCTGGGGACCAACGCCGACCGCCTCGGCGTCGAGGGCAGCACCTTCAAAGACGTGGCGGCCACCCGCTGGTCCGCTTCCGCCATTGAGTACTGCGCCAGCCTGGGCCTGATCGACGGCGCCGGCGACGGCAACTTCTATCCCGCCGGCCAGCTGACCGCCAATGCCTTTGCCAAGATCCTGCTGACCGCCATCGGTTACAGCAGCGAGAAGGAGCAGATGACTGGTCCTTCCTGGTCTGTGAACGTGGCCGCCCTGGCCATTGAGGTGGGCCTGGACAACGGCATTGAGGACCTGTCCTGGACCGATGTGCTGAGCCGCGAGGAGGCCGCCCAGATGGCCCTGAACGCCATCCAGGCTCCCCTGGTTGCCTATGAGAACGATGTGACCATCGTTGTGGGCGACACCCCCGTGTCCTTCGGCTCCGGCGATGCCTACTACGTGACCACCACCCTGGCCCGTGAGCAGCGCATCTCCACCCGCCAGCTCTCCAACACCAAGGAGTACACCGTGGAGTTCGGCGAGCGCTACTTCCCCAACCTGCGTCTGGTCAGCGAGTCCGATGAGTTCGAGCGCCCCTCTCACACCTGGGTGTATGAGAACGAGGAGATCGGCACTTACGTGGACTACAACCTGCTGCAGGAGACCTACACCGAGGGCGTGACCGGCGAGACCCTGTACAACCTGCTGGGCCGCACCGCTATCGCTGACTACGACCTGGAGGTCTATGTGGACGGCGTTGACAAGCTGGACGCTCCTGTAAAGGATGGCGGCATCAGCAAGAGCCAGCTGCGCCGCAACTACGACAATGATCTGGCACCCACCGGCAACGGCGTGCTGACCCAGGTGTTCATGGACCACGACAACGAGGTCATCACCATCACCTGCATCAACACCTACCTGGCCAAGGCCACCGGTGACTACAACGATCGTAACGAGACCGTGAACCTGGAGGTCTACTACACCTGGAACGGGAATACTACCGCCCCGGCGACCACTCCCACCACCACCAAGCGTGTGGAATACGTCGACGTGCCCGCCATTGAGGACATCGTGGCTGACCAGTACGTGCTGGTGAACATGTCCGGCAAGGGCCGCGGCGATGACCTCGCCAAGGACTTCGACGTGGTGAAGGTCTCCGATGTGGAGATCCTGACCGATGCCACCGTCACCCGCTTCAGCCAGTCCGGTAGAGATGACCAGGATCAGCACGGCATGTTCAGCAGCCTGACCGCGGACGGCGAGAAGTACAGTGCCTCCGAGAAGGCTTTCTACAACGCCGAGGTGCTGAACCTGTATGCCGACAGCCAGCTGACCGATGCCACCTACAACGTGTACCTGGATCAGTACGGCTATGCCATCGGCGTGGATCTGTACGAGGGTACCCTGAACTACGTGTTCATCACCGGCTATGACCTGGCCTCCAGCAACATTGCCGCCACCACCGCCCGTGCCTCCGCCATCTTCCTGGACGGCACCATGAGCGAGATCCGCGTCAATGTTTCTTCCACCAACAAGAACATCAACAACGCCAAGGATCCGGCCAATCAGTTCAAGGCTTGGACAGACAACGGCGGCGCCGAGGGCAAGGAGCAGGAGAACCGCTGGTACTCCTACACCGAGCGGGACGGCGTGTACACCCTGAAGCCCGCTGTCCGGTCCTTCGGCACTTGGTTCGAGAAGGGTACCACCATTAACTGCTCCAACGTCCGTCTGGACGACACCAACAACGATCTCGCCCGCGCCTACGGCGAGGATGACTCCGTCTACATCACCGTGGAAACCAATGGTCAGCCCGCCACCGTCACCGGTCTGGAGCGCGACACCATCGTTGACGTGGCTGGCGTGTACACCGGTGTGCAGAACGTGGAGATTGAGATTGAAGGCAACAAGTACGGCAGCAATCCCGATCACCCCTACTCCAGCATTTACACCCTGTATGACAGCAACTACTTCATCATCGCTTCCATCGTGGTGGGCGACGCCATCGGCTCCAACGCCAACTACGCCTACGTCACCGATGAGAAGGCCGGCGCTGAGTACGTTGAGAACGGCGTGTACTACTGGGAGTTCGAGGCCATTATGGACGGCCAGGTTGTTACCCTGACCGCCACCGACGAGTATGCCGATGTGTTCGATGTCCTGGAAGCCAATAAGGGCAGCGTTGTTGAGCTGCGGTTCAACGGCGACTATGTGGTCAAGGCTGTGGATGTGGACAATCTCTACACCGAGAATGATCTGGCAAACCTCATTGGTGATCAGGATGCCTACGATGTCAAACTCACTGGCGGCAACAACGAGCTGTGGCTCCAGGGCCGCACCCTGTATGTCACGCCCAACCAGTATGACCGCGGCCTGACCTTCGTCAGCGATGCCAAGGCTGTTGTGATCCAGGAAGAGGATGGCAAGGTCGTTACCAGCGAGTACGATTCCGTGTCCGCCGCTCTGGCAACTCTGGCCGAGCCTGTTGGTAAGGAGAGCACTCCGGGTCAGCAGTACGAGGGCAAGATCACCGCTGTTCTGAACAGCCAGGGTGTTGCCGAGTGGGTTGTCTTCAACAACAAGAGCGTCCTGAACAGCAACTCCGGCATCAACGCCCCCACCGGCAAGCTCAGCAATGCTGAGATCACCAAGGTCGGCAGCAACCTGCGTGCCACTTGGGAAAGCGATGGCAGTTACGCTGCTGATGAGGTGATTGTTCGTTTCTACCTCGAGGATGATGGCAGAACCTACCTGCTGGAAACCAAGGAGATTTCTAAGATGGGTGCTGGCCCCGATCACCAGGCTACCAGCAAGAGCGAACTGAAGCAGAACGGCGATTACTTCGCAGTGATCACCGTCTACAGGGGTGGTAAGGCTGTTGCCTCCATCACAACTGACACCGAATCCCTGGCGTTCTGATTGCCCCGGCAATTTGAACCATACCAGGAAAAAAGGGACCCCGGATTTTCCGGGGTCCCTTCCTTTTTGCATGGGTTAGGCGGTCAGCAGGGCTACCACCTGATAGGTGACGCCGCTGGTGTTGAGCTGCTGGCTGGGCTGGGCACCGCCCACGTTGGAGTACCACTTAAGGGTATTCCCGCTCCAGGTGAATTTCAGCCGTTTGCCGTCGGCGTAAGACTCGCTAGTCCCACGCACCACCAGCAGAAAAGAATCCTCATTGCCTACCGAAGCCACCAGGACCACGAATGGCTGGGCTGGGAAGGTAAGCGTGTTGGGGTTTTCGTACCCCGTGGTTCCGGTGCCGGTATAGGTGGCGGTGTAGAGCTGGCAGTTGCCCTTTTCTGACAGGGCGGCGGTGCGGGCGGCGGTCTCTGCGGCAAGGCCGTCGGCGTTGGTTTTCAGGGCGGCGTCGATAGCGGAGGTCATACTGTTGAAGTCGGTGCGGAGGATGCGGTCGGAGTCCACCCACTGGGGGAGCTGATAATTAGCTGTATAATCCATGTCGAATAATCCTTTCTGTTGTCAGAATTTGCCGGTCTTTTTGTTTTTTCCGCAACATGTGCGCGGACAAAAATACTTCTCGCCCCTCCGGTGTGCGGCGGAACGCCGTGCGCGCAGAGGGACGTTTTTCTCGCCGGAAAGCGGGATGCGCTTTTCGGCGACGAAAAAAGCCGGTACACAGATCCTGTGTACCGGCTTAAAGTTGCACCCCCCGGGGCAACCTTTCTTTAAAAAGTCTGCCGCCTCTTGCAAATTGCCCGGAAACCAGCTACAATAGGGGCAACCCAGCCCGCTTTAAGCGTGCTGTCCAAACTTGCCCGATGGGAGGTTTTATGATGTCTACTGAGGCGAGCAACAAACTGATCCTGGCCATCCTTCAGGGGGATGACTATGCCGACACGGTCAGCGAACTGACCCACAACGGATTTTTTGTTACGCTTCTGAATACGACCGGCGGTTTTCTGCGCAAGAAGAGCACGACGGTGATGATCGGTGTCTCCAACGACCGTCTCAACGAAGTTCTGGAGATTCTCAAGCACTGTGCCGGCCACCGCAAGCAGACTGTGTATCAGCAGAGCGCAGCCATGCCGCAGTCCGGGAAGTTCCCCTCCATGCCTCTTGTGCCAATCACGGTAGACGCCGGCGGCGTCACGGTGTTTATCATGGATCTGCAGTCCATCGAAAAATTCTGATTTCAGCCGAAAGGAACCCCTATGCCTACACTTGATCAGATCCGCGCCTGTTTCTCCGGCGACCGCTATGCTACTGAAACTACCGGCGTTTTGATTCAGGACGCCCAGCCCGGCACCTCGGTCTGCACACTGCCGCTCCGGCCGGAGCTGCTCAACGCCAACGGCACGCCGATGGGCGGTGCGATCTTCACCCTGGCAGACTTTGCCTTTGCTGTGGCAGCCAACGGCCATAGCCAGCAAGTCACGGTATCCCAGCACGCCTCCGTTACCTTTCTGGCCCCGGCCAAGGGCCAGATATTGATCGCAAAGGCCAGCTGTCTGAAGGCCGGACGGCAGACCTGCCTGTATGCGGTGGATATCACGGACGAGCTGGGCACCTATGTGGCCCATGTCACGGTGAACGGCTTTACGCTGGCGGCTCCGCCAAAGCCTTTTGTGCCGCAGGAGTAAGGCTCCGGCACAGCGCCGTCAAAAATTTTGGGAACCCCCTTGACTTATTTGGTTTAAAGTGATAAAGTATCCACCAGAGACAACGCTATGACGGAACCAAGTAGGGAGCCGTTTCCCCTCCCAGAGAGCCGCCGGATGGTGCAAGGCGGTGAGGGCGCGGTTTCTGAATACCTTCCTGAGCGGCCTGCTGAACCGGAGATCCGCAGTAAGCAGCGACGGGTGCGCCCGATAGCGCGCTGGGGCATACTCCATGTGCCCGATGAGGCCGCGCAAGCGGTAAATTGAGGTGGTACCACGGGAATTTCTCGTCCTCTGCAAGCGATTGCAGAGGACGTTTTTTTGTGAAATTTTGTAAGGAGAAGGAAACGATGGTCATTACAGATTTTTTGGAGCGCAATGCACGGCTCTTCGGCGGGGAGACCGCCCTGGTGGAGATCAACCCTTCGGAGGAGCGGGACCGCGCGGTGACCTGGCGGGATTTCAGCCTCATTGAGAGCGCCAATCCGGACGCCCCTTACCGCCGGGCACTGAGCTGGAAGGACTTTGACCGCCGGGCCAACCGGATCGCCAACCTCCTGCTCAGCCGTGGACTGGAGCGGGGCACCAAGGTGGGGATCCTGCTGATGAACTGCCTGGAGTGGCTGCCGCTGTACTTCGGCATCCTCAAGGCCGGGTGTGTGGCGGTGCCCATGAACTACCGCTACTCCAGCGAGGAGATTAAGTACTGCCTGGAGCTGGCGGATGTGGAGGTGCTGGTGTTCGGCCCGGAGTTTGTGGAGCGGATGGACGCCATTGCCCATGACCTGCCCGGGGTGCGGATGATGTTTTTCATCGGCCCGGACAAACCCGCTTATACCGAGGACTGCTGCAAGCTGATGAACTACTGCTCCTCCAGCGCGCCCCCGGTGGCTTTGGAGGAGGAGGACTACGCCGCCATCTACTTCTCCTCCGGCACCACCGGCTTTCCCAAGGCCATCCTCCACAACCACCGGGCCCTGGTCTCCTCCTGCCAGACCGAGCAAAACCACCACGGCCAGACCCGCAAGGACGTGTTCCTCTGCATCCCGCCCCTGTACCACACGGGGGCCAAGATGCACTGGTTCGGCAGCCTCCTCTCCGGCAGCAAGGCGGTGCTGCTGCGGGGCGTGAAGCCGGAGTGGATCCTGCGGACCATCACCGAGGAGAAGTGTACGATCGTTTGGCTGCTGGTGCCCTGGGCCCAGGATATCCTGGACGCCATCGAGAGCGGGCGCATTGACCTGAAGCACTACTACCTGGACCAGTGGCGGCTGATGCACATCGGCGCTCAGCCGGTGCCCCCCAGCCTGATCCACCGCTGGAACAAGATCTTCCCCCACCACCAGTATGATACCAACTACGGCCTCTCCGAGTCCCTGGGTCCGGGCTGTGTCCATCTGGGCGTGGAGAACTTCAGCAAGGTGGGGGCCATCGGTAAGCCCGGCTACCACTGGCAGGCCCGCATCGTGGATGAGCAGGGGCACGATGTGCCCCAGGGAGAGGTGGGCGAGCTGATCGTCAAGGGTCCCAGCGTCATGCTCTGCTACTACAAGAATCCCGAGGCCACCGCCGAGGTCATCAAGGATGGATGGCTCTACACCGGGGATATGGCCCGGATGGACGAGGACGGATTCTACTACCTGGTGGACCGGAAAAAGGATGTGATCATTTCCGGCGGCGAGAACCTCTATCCGGTGCAGATCGAGGACTTCCTCCGCCGCAACGACAAGATCAAGGATGTGGCGGTCATCGGCCTGCCCGACAAGCGTCTGGGTGAGATCGCCGCCGCCATCATCGAGGTGAAGGAGGGCTGCACCTGCACGGAGGAGGAGATCAACGCCTTCTGCAAGGAGCTGCCCCGGTACAAGCGCCCCCGGCGCATCATCTTCGACCAGATCCCCCGCAACCCCACCGGCAAGATCGAAAAGCCTGTGCTGCGGGACAAATACTGCGGTGAGCGGCTGGTGGAGGCCCAGACGACCAACTGAAATCTGATGTTCCGAAAAGGAGAGCAACGCCATGCAGGATCTCGCCATCAAACTGTCCATGCTCCTGGCCTTT
This sequence comes from uncultured Oscillospiraceae bacterium, assembly GCA_944386995.1. Taxonomy (GTDB): domain Bacteria; phylum Bacillota; class Clostridia; order Oscillospirales; family Oscillospiraceae; genus CAJFPI01. Next base: position 2,928 of record CALXDF010000106.1, on the reverse strand, counting down.
TTTGCTGTCATGGTTGGCATCGGCCTCTACTGCCGCCGCCACGCCACCGATGTGTCCGGTTTCGTCCTGGGCGGACGGTCCGTGGGCCCCTGGCTCACCGCCTTTGCCTATGGCACCAGCTACTTCTCCGCCGTGGTCTTTGTGGGCTACGCCGGACAGTTCGGCTGGAAGTACGGCATCGCCGCCACCTGGGCGGGCCTGGGCAACGCGTTCTTGGGCTCCCTTTTGGCCTGGGCGGTGCTGGGACGGCGGACACGGGTCATGACCCAGCATCTGGACAGCGCCACCATGCCGGAGTTTTTCGGCAAGCGGTTCGGGAGCCGTCCTTTGAAACTGGCGGCCTCTGTGATCATCTTTATCTTCCTGATCCCCTACACCGCCAGCCTCTACAACGGCCTCTCCCGCCTGTTCGGCATGGCCTTTGACATCGACTACAGCGTCTGCGTGGTGGTGATGGCGGTCCTCACCGGGATCTATGTCATCGCCGGGGGCTATATGGCCACCGCCATCAACGACTTTGTCCAGGGAATCATTATGATCGTTGGCATCATCGCCGTGATCGCCGCGGTGCTGAACGCCCAGGGGGGCTTTACGGCGGCCCTGGAGGGCCTGGCCCGGGTCAGCGACCCCGCCGTGTCCGATGCCCCGGGGGTCTTCGCCTCTTTCTTTGGCCCGGACCCGGCAGGACTCCTGGGCGTGGTGCTGCTCACCAGCCTGGGCACCTGGGGCCTTCCCCAGATGGTGCAGAAGTTTTACGCCATCAAAAGCGAGAAGTCCATCAACACCGGCATGGTGATCTCCACGGTGTTCGCGGTGATCGTCTCCGGCGGCTGCTACTTCCTGGGTGGTTTTGGACGGCTCTACTCCGACCAGGTCAACGTGGCGGCGGACGGCTACGACGCTATCATCCCTACCATGCTCTCCGATCTCTCCACGGTGCTGATTGCCATCGTGGTGATCCTGGTGCTCTCCGCCTCCATGTCCACCCTCTCCTCCCTGGTGCTGGCCTCCAGCTCCACGCTGACGCTGGACTTCATCAAGGACAACATCATCAAGGACATGGATGAGAAGCGCCAGGTCCGCTGGATGCAGGGACTGGTGGTGGTGTTCATCGCCATCAGCGTGGTGCTGGCCGTGATCCAGTACCGGTCCAACGTCACCTTCATTGCCCAGCTCATGGGCATCAGCTGGGGCGCTCTGGCCGGGGCGTTCCTGGCGCCCTTCCTCTATGCACTGTACTGGAAACGGACGACGAAAGCCGCCTGTGCCGCCAGTTTCCTCTTCTCCACCGTGGTGATGCTGGCCAACATTTTCCTGTCGGATTATTTCCCTGCCCTCCTCCAGTCCTCCATCAACTGCGGCGCCTTCTGCATGCTGGCAGGGCTCGTGATCGTGCCGGTGGTAAGCGTGTTCACCCGGGCCCCGGAGCAGGGACGGCTCCAGGAGATCTTCTCCTGCTACGACCGCACGGTCACGGTCACAGTCAAGGACTCCATCGGCCGCAGCGGGGAAAAGCGGAAATGACCGGACCCGGAATTTCCCGCAAAAAACCATTGACTCTGATGCGGGAAAGTGATAAAGTGAAACTGTTCATATGAAACGCGATGACGGAGACCAGTAGACTACAGCGCTCCTCTCAGGGAACTGCCGGATGGTGCGAGGCAGTGTGGAGCCGTGGATCAAATTCCCTCCCGAGCGGCCTGCCGAACCGGTTTTTCCCAGTAAGCAGCGACGGGGGCGCCCGATACAGCGCCGGGGATATCATAGCAGTATCCCATGAGGCCGCCTGGTGCGGTAAACTGAGGTGGTACCACGGGAATTTCTCGTCCTCTGCAATGCAAGCGCATTGCAGAGGACGTTTTTTTGTGTCCCCGGCCACACCGCACCCAGGTTTTTCCCAGCATGATTTGGAAACATGCCGGAGCGCCGCACACAGGCATCCGGCGCGAAGTGAGGAGGATCGTTTTATGAAAACCCTGATGCTTGGCAACGAGGCCGTTGCCAGAGGTCTGTACGAGGCGGGGTGTACCTTCGTCTCCAGCTATCCTGGCACCCCCAGCACAGAGATCACCGAGTATGCCGCCAAGTACCCGGAGATCTATGCTGAGTGGGCGCCCAATGAGAAGGTGGCGATGGAGGCGGCCTTCGGCGCATCCCTGGCGGGCAGCCGCTCCTTCTGCGGCATGAAACACGTGGGGCTCAATGTGGCCGCCGACCCCCTGTTCACCATCTCCTATACCGGTGTGAATGCCGGCATGATCATCGGTGTGGCCGACGACGCGGGCATGCACAGCTCCCAGAACGAGCAGGATTCTCGGCACTACGCCAAATCCGCCAAGCTCCCCATGCTGGAGCCCAGTGACAGCGGCGAGGCGCTGGCCTTCACCAAGGCGGCCTATGAGCTCTCCGAGCGCTTCGACACGCCGGTGCTGCTGAAGATGTGTACCCGGATCGCCCACTCCCAGAGCGTGGTGGAGCCCGGCGAGCGGCCGGAGCCGGTGAAGAAACCCTATGAGAAGAACGGGGCCAAGTACATCATGATGCCCGGCAACGCCAAGAAGCGCCACCCGGTGGTGGAGGAGCGGACCCGCGCCCTCATCGAATATGCGGAGACCTCCCCCCTCAACCGTGTGGAACCGGGGAAGGACCACAAGATGGGCATTATCACCTCCTCCACCAGCTACCAGTATGTAAAGGAGGTCTGCGGCGATACCTATCCGGTGCTGAAGCTGGGCATGATCTGGCCCCTTCCGGAGAAGCTGATCCGGGACTTTGCCGCCTCGGTGGAAACGCTTGTTGTGGTGGAGGAGCTGGACGGCTTCATCGAGGACCACTGCCGGAATCTGGGCCTCAGCCTGGTGGGCAAGGACAAGTTCCCCTGCATCGACGAGCTGAGCCAGAACCAGGTGGCGGAGATCCTGGGCATGC
>CALXDF010000105.1 GCA_944386995.1 uncultured Oscillospiraceae bacterium | reverse complement strand
GCGGTTGCGGTCTTTTCCGCCGTATCAGTCCCCGATACAGAGAAAAAGAGGTGTGTGTCATGACGTTTCTGAGCCATTTGATCACCGGGATCAGTTTGGGCAGCATCTACGCCATCATTGCCCTGGGATATACCATGGTCTATGGGATAGCCAAGATGCTGAACTTTGCCCACGGTGACGTCATTATGGTGGGTGCGTATATCTGTTTCTTCGCCGTCAGTACCTACGGCCTGTCACCGGTGGTGGGAATCCTGCTGGCTATGGTGGTCTGCACCATCCTGGGCATTGTCATTGAGCGGCTGGCCTACAAGCCTCTGCGCCAGGCACCGTCCCTGGCGGTGCTGATTACCGCGATCGGCGTCAGTTGGTTTTTGCAGAACGGTGCCCAGATTCTCTGGTCCGCCGCTCCCAAGGTGTTCCCCGCGTTCTTTACCATCACGACAACCGGGGAAAACGGGGAGGAGGTTGTCCAAAACGGCATCAGCCTCTTCGGGAACCAGCTGAATATCTCCTATGTGACCATCTTCACGGTCCTGGTCTGTGTCGTTATCATGGTGTGCCTGACCCTCTTTACCCAGAACAGCAAGATGGGCAAGGCCATGCGGGCCTGCTCGGAGGACAAGGGCGCTGCCCATCTCATGGGGATCAACGTCAATGCCACCATCTCCATGACCTTTGCCATCGGCTCGGCGCTGGCGGCGATTGCCGGCGTGCTGATGTGCTCTGCCTACCCCACGTTGACGCCGACTACCGGGTCCATGCCGGGCATTAAAGCCTTTACCGCCGCGGTGTTCGGGGGGATCGGCTCCATACCCGGGGCGTTTCTGGGCGGGCTGCTCCTCGGACTCATTGAGACCTTTGCCAAGGCATATATCTCAACAGACTTGTCTGACGCCATTGTGTTCCTGGCCTTGATTGTGGTGCTGCTGGTGCGTCCTACGGGCCTGCTGGGCAAGTATGTGCCCGAGAAAGTGTGAGGTGAACGTCATGAAGAACCTGACAGGGAGACGCCGTCTCAGCAAGAGCAGCGTCAACGGCTTTATCAACTACGGCCTTGTGATCGCCGCTTTTGTGGTGATGCAGATCCTCATCGGCCAGGATGCCGTCTCCAACACCATCCAGAGTATGCTGGTGCCGGTGTGCTGTTATGTGGTAATGGCGGTGAGCCTGAACCTGACGGTGGGCATCCTGGGCGAACTGAGTCTGGGGCACGCTGGGTTTATGAGCCTGGGGGCCTTCTCCGGCATTATTGCCGCCACAGCCCTGCAAAATGTGGTGACAGCGGAACCCCTGCGCCTGGCGCTCTCCATGGTGGTGGGCGCTGTGGTAGGCGGCATCGGCGGCGTGGTGATTGGCCTGCCGGTGCTGCGGCTGCGCGGGGACTACCTGGCCATTGTCACGCTGGCCTTTGGGGAGATTATCAAAAACGTCATCCAGGTGCTCTATATCGGCCTGGATGAGGAGGGGCTGCACCTGGCAACCAAGCAGGAGAACCTTATCCTGTCCGAGACAGGGATTTCGATTATCAAGGGGCCCATGGGGGCTACAGGCGTCACCAAACTTGCCACATTTACAGCCGGATTTATCCTGGTGCTGGTGACCCTGTTCGTGGTACAGAATCTGGTGGCCAGCCGGGCAGGCCGGGCTATCCTGTCCCTGCGGGACAACCGCATCGCGGCGGAGAGCGTGGGCATCTCAGTGACCAAGTATAAGATGATGGCCTTTGTGACCTCCGCAGCCCTGGCTGGTGCTGCGGGCACTCTCTACGGGCTCAACTATTCCTCCACCGTGGCCTCCAAATTTGACTTCAACACCTCCATCCTGGTGCTGGTCTATGTGGTCCTGGGCGGGCTTGGCAGTATCCGGGGCTCCATCATCGCCGCGGCGGTGCTGACCATCCTGCCGGAACTGCTGCGATCGGGGAGCATCAAGGATTACCGGATGTTGATTTACGCGATTATCCTTATTCTCGTGATGTTGGTGACCAACAATCCCACGCTGCGCGGCGCGCTGGACACGGTGAGCAAAAAACTCAAACTCGGCAAGCATAAGCATACCGATCTGGAAGGAGGCGCGGCATCATGAACGGGGCCTATCCCAAGCCGAAACTGGTACCAGTGCCAAGCACCAATATCATCCCCGACCGAGACGCGGACAAGAGTCCGATTTTGGAGTGCCGGAACCTGGGGATTGACTTTGGCGGCCTCAGTGCCGTCAGCGACTTCAACATGGCCATCGGGCGCACGGAGATTGCGGGCCTCATCGGCCCCAACGGCGCCGGCAAGACTACGGTATTCAATCTTCTGACCAAGGTCTATCAGCCCACCCGGGGCACCATCATGCTGGACGGGAAGGACACCCACTCCATGACCACTGCCCAGGTGAACCGGGCCGGCATTGCCCGTACGTTCCAGAATATCCGCCTGTTCTCCAACCTCAGCGTGGAGGACAATGTGAAGGTGGGACTCCACAACCAGATGCGCTATGGCATGTTTTCCGGCATCCTGCGCATGCCCGGCTACTGGAAAGAGGAGCGGGTTGCCCGGGAGCGGGCCCTGGAGCTGCTGAGCATCTTCGATATGCAGGATTTGGCCTCCCATCAGGCCGGCAGCCTCCCCTACGGCGCCCAGCGCCGTCTGGAGATCGTGCGGGCCCTGGCAACCAACCCCAGCCTTCTGCTGCTGGATGAGCCGGCGGCGGGCATGAACCCGTCGGAGACGGCAGAGCTGATGAACAATATCCGAAAGATCCGGGATACCTTCCACATTGCCATTATGCTCATCGAGCACGACATGAACCTGGTGATGGGGGTCTGCGAGGGAATCTGTGTCCTGAACTTCGGCAAAGTGATTGCCAAGGGGACACCGGAGGAGATCCAGGCCAATCCCGCGGTGATTGAGGCTTACCTGGGTAAGCAGAAGGAGGCGTGACATGGCACTGCTGGAAGTCAATGATATCCATGTTTACTACGGCAGCATCCACGCTGTCAAAGGGGTCTCCTTCGAAGTGAACGAGGGGGAGATTGTCACTCTTATCGGCGCCAACGGCGCTGGGAAGTCCACGGTGCTGAATACCATTTCCGGACTTCTCCATCCCCGCAGCGGCTCCATTGTCTTCAACGGCAAGGACCTCAAGGGGGTTGCTCCCCATAAAATTGTTCAGCGCGGCTTGGCCCAGTGCCCGGAGGGGCGCAGGATCTTTTTGCAGATGACTGTGGAGGACAATCTGGAGATGGGCGGCTTCACCCAGCCGGGCGCCTCTGTGGCCCCGGAGATGGAGGATGTCTACCGCCGTTTTCCGAGACTCCAGGAGCGGCGCAAGCAGGTGGCCGGGACGCTCAGCGGCGGCGAGCAGCAGATGCTGGCCATGGGCCGGGCGCTGATGAGCAAGCCGAAACTGCTGATGCTGGATGAGCCCTCCATGGGCCTCGCCCCTATTTTGGTAGAGCAGATTTTTGACATTATCAAGGAACTCCACGCCGCCGGAACCACCATTTTGCTGGTGGAGCAGAACGCCCAGGCCGCCCTCAGTGTGGCGGATCGGGCCTATGTGCTGGAAACCGGTGCGATTTCCCTCAGCGGTACCGGCAAGGAGCTGATGGCCAGCGACCAAGTGCGGAAAGCCTATCTGGGCGGCTGATTGAAAGAGACAAAAACAGGCGGCATTTCTGCCGCCTGTTTTCTTTTTGCCTGGAGCCGTCAGCCAGGCGCTCCAGTATAGACCACGGTTGCATTGGGAATCTCCAGGACGCCTTGTCGGGCGAAGCGGTTGAACAGAGAGAAAAGTGCCTCCTGATAGGCCGCGGACTCAGGCGCCTCCCCCCGGGGAGCATAGGAGCTGGAGAGACAGCGGCGAAGGAATGCCGGCCAATCCAGGCAGAGCGGATGGGAGAAGAAGTGATACTGATAACAACCGCCAAAGAATTCCGAAATGCGGGGATCGTGGGGCCGGAGACCGTTGGAGAAACCCTGAAAGGTCGGACAAAACTGCCGGGAGAGATCAGACCATGCCCGGTTGACTGACGCCTCCGGATCCCGCCAATTCCAGACAAGCACTGCGATGGAGCCCGGACGGAGAATCCGCCGGCACTCCAGACGGAAAGCGCCGGGCCGGAACCAGTGGAAGGACTGGGCAGCGATGACGGCATCTGCACTGGCGCTGTCCAGGGTGGTACACTCCGCGGTCCCCGCCACAGAGAAAAAACCGGGAAAATCTGCCAGATTCCGCTCCGCCATGCTCCGCATATCCCGATCTGGCTCCACGGCAAAGACCTGGTATCCCCGCTCCAGGAGTTGTCGGGACAGTTTTCCAGTGCCGGAGCCGATATCTGCGATCACAGCACCGTCTGTGATGCCGTATGTGCCGGACAGATATTGGAAAAAGGCCGGGGCATAGGCGGGGCGGGCGGCATCATAGTCGGCGGCGCGGCCATGAAAATGGGTGATGAATTCCATAGGCGGTTTTCCTTTCCGGAGGGTGTCCCAAGGGAACAGGGAAAAAACGGCGGGGCATGCCGCCGCTTTTGGGACATGCCCCGCTGGAAATTACTGCTGGGTATGAGAAGTTTCCTCTGCTGCCGGGGAATCCCCGTCCTCAGACGGTGCGTCTGCGGTATGAGGAGCGGCGTCCTGGGCGACGATCTCCGCGTCGGCCTCGCGTCCGGCCTGGTCCACGGCGCTGAGCAGGGCGGCGTCCCGTTCATCTGCCTCCCGCTCAGCCAGGTACTGCTCGGACTGCGCGGCAGCCTGGGCCATAAGGCGGCGGGTGACGAAAAGGTTTGCCGGGTCAGGATGGCGGCTGCGCCGGATGATCAGAACCAGAACTGCCGCCACAAAGATCACCAGGGACAGGGCCTGGGATACCCGGATGGGCTGTCCGGCGATGGTCCAGTCGAAAAGGTAGAGGCTGTCGGTGCGCAGGCCCTCGATCCAGAAACGGCCAAAAGCGTACCACGCAAAATAGAAACACGCATTTTCGCCGTCAAAGCTGCGCAGTTTGGACACCACAAAGTACACCAGGATCAGCCCCAGCACGTTCCACAGACTCTCATAGAGGAAAGTGGGGTGGACCTCCACATATACCGAGGAGGAGAGCCACAGGCCCATGCGCCAGGGGAGAGTGGTCTCCGTACCGAAGGCCTCTCGGTTAAAGAAATTCCCCCATCGGCCGATCGCCTGACCGATAAACAGCCCCATGACGCACACGTCCAGCATGGCGCCGATAGAGAGCTTTTTTAGCTTGCAGAATATGACCAGCGTGATGACTGCGGCGATAATGCCGCCGTAAATGGCGGCGCCGCCGTCCCAAATAGCGATGATCCGGCTCCAATCCAAAGAGCCGTCGCCGTTTTTATACAGATCCAGATAAAAGATCACGTAGTAGAGTCGGGCACCGATGAGGCTCAGAGGCAGGGCCCAGATGAAGAAGGTGTAGAGGTCGTCCTGGGTGATGCCGTATTTGGGGGCTTGGCGGGCACAAAACAGCAGGGCAATCAGGACGCCCAGGGTAATCAGAACGCCGTACCAGTAGACGCCGTTGCCGATGTCCAGAAGCTTGGGGTCCGGGTTAAAGGACCAGTCCCCGAACAGGCCCGGGAAGGAAATAGGCATATTTTGCATTGCGTGCATGGAAGGTTACCTCCGATGGTTAGACTTTTGATGCGGGAGCTCCGGTTCATGCCTTGGGCGTAATGAGGGAGATTGCGGTGCGGTCTGCGGTGACATTGCGGCGCAGGAAGTCCTCCAGATCCGCTTTGGTGATGGAGGAGAAAACCTCTGGGAAAGAGAAGTAGTCGTAGCCGTGGAACACGCCCTCGGCCTGGGAAATAGCGATGGTCTCAAAGGAGTTCAGGCCCCGGATCATCTGCCCATAGGCGGCGCGGCGGACGCGCTGATAGAAGTCCTCGTCGATCCCCTCCCGGGCAAGGCGCTGGGCTTCCTCCGTCACAGCGGCGTGGACGGCATGGGGATCATTGGTATCGCCACCCACATAGAGGTAGGCCACCCCGGGCAGGATGTCGAAGTTACCGCCGAAGGTGTCGTTAATAAGCCCTTGCTCATAGAGGCGGCTGTACAGGGGGCTGCTGTCCCCGAAGAGGATGTCGCAGGCCATGTCCCCGATCATCCCCAGGCGCAGCAGATCCACCCCCTCCGGCGGTGGATCGCACTTGTAGCCGGCCAGGAACTGCGTCATAGAGACCTCCATGACCTGCGCGTGTTCCCGCCTGGCCGGGGCGGAGGATTCCTCCTCTCCATAATCCCGGAGGATAGGCGCGCCGCCCGCCTCGGGCAGGACTTCCCGGGCGATGGCGGACACCCGGGCGGGATCCACGTTGCCTACCACGCACAGCACCATGTTGCTGGGGTCATAGAAGGCCCGGTGGCAGTCGTAGAGCGTCTGGGCGGTGATGTGACGGATGCTCTCCACGGTGCCGGCTACAGAGACCCGGGCAGGGCTCTTTTCATACAGGCACTCCATCAGATTGGTATAGATCTGCCAGTCCGGGGTGTCCTCCACCATGCGGATCTCCTGACCGATGATGCCCTGCTCCTTTTCCACGCTCTCATCAGTAAAGTAGGGGACAGAGACAAATTCCAGCAGGATTTTCAGGTTCTCATAGAAGTGCTCCGTGCTGTAAAAGTAGTAGGCGGTGATGGCGTTGCTGGTAAAGGCGTTGGGCTCAGCACCGTTCTGGGCCAGGTCCTGAAGGGCGTTGCCGTCCTCGGTGTCAAACATCTTGTGTTCCAGATAGTGGGCAATGCCTGCCGGGGTATCCTGCCACTGGCCATTCAGCTGAAAGCGCAGGTCCATGCCGCCGTAGCGGGTGACGAAAAAGGCGCAGGCCTTGGCGTGGTGGGGTTTGCTGACGACCCGGACGGTAAGGCAGTTGGGGAGAGTCTCCTCATAGACCCGCTCGCCGATTTGAGCATAATTGCGTTCGGTCATGAATGGGGTTCCTCCTTTCCGGTGAGGAAGTAGATGGTATCCAGCTTCACGGCCTTTGCCGCCGACTGGATGCGCTCCGGCGTCACAGCCAGGGCGGCCTCCAGCAGTTTTTCCGGGTCATCGTCCCGGCCGGTGGCGATCTGCCCCATGTAGAAGTCCTCCAGCTGGCTGGCGGAGTCGAAAATGGAGCGGTGACCGTTGGAGAGGCTGCTGCGGGCGGCGGTGAGTTCCCATGCTTCCCAGTCGCCGTTCTGCATGGCGGAGAGCTGGGCGCCGATCTCATCCAGGGCCTTTTGATAGTTCTCAAATTCAATGCCCGAGGCCACCGTGATCATGTTCTTGGAGCGGTGATAGGTGGAACTGGCATAGTAACACAGGGAGAGCTTCTCCCGGACATTGAGAAACAGCTTGGAATTGCTGGTGGCGCCGAACATGGTGTTCATCACCACAACAGCATCCTTGTCGTCGGTATCCACGCTGTATCCAACACTCAGCTTTCCTTGGGAGACATCCATCTGCTCGCGAATCACCTGGGGCGACTGGCGGGGCGGATGGGCCTGGGGCGGGGTCAGGATGGGATCTTCCGCCCGGGGCAGGCTGCGGAAAGCGGTTTGAAAGGCACTTTCCACCCGCTCCCGTTCCGCACGGCCGCAGTAGTAGAGTTCCAGGCGGCTTTGGGCGATGGCGGCGCGGTAGTGGGCGGTGAGCGCCTCCGGGGTGATAGCGGCCACAGACGCCTCGTCTCCGATATGGCTGAGGCCGTATGCCTCGCCCCGGCACATCTCCTCCAGCAGGCGCCGGGCGGCAAAGGTGCGTTTCTCGTCGATGGCGGAGCGGATCGCGTCGATCAGGTTGGTGCGCTCCGAGGCTACATAGGCCGGCGAGAGGGTCCCTCCCTCCAGCACCGGCTGACAGATCAGCTGACCAAGCAGCCCCGTCAGAGGCTCCAGAAGTTTTGAGCCGTCCGGGAGAAAGGCGTCGTCCACGCAGGTGGCCAGGAATCCCCACAGCTGGCTCTCACCCCGTTTGCGCACGCTGTGCTCGATGGTAGCACCGTAGAGCAGGTCCAGGGCCGCGCTGAGGCGCTGCATATCGGGATACTGCACCGTACCCCGCTGCAACACGGCCGGCAGCAGGGCGTTAAGCCCAGCCGTTTCAGCGCGGAGGGGGGTAATAAACTGGGCACTGAGAAAATCGGTTTTGAATTTGTCTGCCGGCACGTAGGTGAGGAATACGTTATCCAGCAGCTGGATCCGTTGTTTCGTCATAGCAAACTCCTCTCCCCTGAGGGGATTTTTACAATCAGCATATAGTATACCGCGTCTTTGTGAATTTTTCCACTGTTCTCTGAAAGTTTTTCCAGCCATGAAACCGGCTTTTTTTAAAACCTCCAAAATTCACTTGACTTTTTCAGCAAAGTGGGGTATCATAGATCGAGCTGTAAAGCCTGCATACTTTACATGGAGAGGGGAATACCCGTGAAAAACCAGACCTATCGGATGACGATGCTCTTTGATTTTTACGGGGAACTCCTGACAGAGAGACAGAAGGAGTTCTTCGACCTGTACTATAACGAGGACCTGTCCCTGTCCGAGATTGCGGAAAACAGCGGCATTTCCCGCCAGGGTGTGCGGGATGTGATCGTCCGTGCCGAGCATGTCATGCAGGAGGTGGAGGACAAGACCGGCCTGATCCGCCGCTTCATGGCAATGAGCGGGAATCTGCAAAAGATCCAGGATGCCGCCGAGGGCATCCGCCTGATCAACTACCGGCAGTATGAGGATCCTGCCATCGACAGCTACCTGGGCGAGATCACCGATGCGGTGGCCGCTTTGAAGGAATAAGGAGATTCACACTATGGCATTTGAAGGCCTGACGGAAAAACTCAGCGCTGCCTTTAAGCGCCTGCGGGGCAAGGGGCGGCTGACAGAGGCTGATGTGAAGGAGACCATGCGGGAGGTCCGCATGGCACTGCTGGAGGCGGATGTCAGCTATAAAGTGGTGAAGGACTTCGTCGCCTCTGTGACGGAGCGGGTTACCGGCAGTGATGTACTGGAGAGCCTGACCCCCGCCCAGCAGGTCATCAAGATCGTCAACGAAGAGCTGACGAAGATGATGGGCGGCACCAACGCCAAGATTGCCTTTGCCAACTCCGGACCCACCGTGATCATGATGGTGGGCCTCCAGGGCGCCGGCAAGACCACCAACGGCGCCAAGCTGGCGGGCTATCTCAAAAACCGCATGGGCAAGCGGCCGCTGCTGGCGGCCTGCGACGTATACCGCCCCGCCGCCATCACCCAGCTCCAGGTGGTGGGAGAACAGCTGGGGATCCCCGTATTTGCCGAGGGGCAGATCGACCCGGTGCAGATCGCCCGGGACGCCCTGGCCCACGCCAAGGACCACGGATTTGACACGGTCCTGCTGGACACGGCGGGCCGCCTCCATATCGACGAGCAGCTCATGG
>CALXDF010000104.1 GCA_944386995.1 uncultured Oscillospiraceae bacterium | reverse complement strand
GGTAGACCACGGCGGTATCCAGCACCTTGCCGGTTGCGTCCACCACCGCCACCTTGCAGCCCATGCGGTAGCCCGGGTCCAGGCCCATGGTCACATGGCCCTTCACCGGCGGCTGCATGAGCAGGGGTTTTAGGTTCAGGGCGAACTGACCGATAGCCCCCTCGTCGGCCTGGTCGGTAAGTGTGCTGCGGATCTCCCGCTCCATGGCGGGCTGCAGGAGCCGGTCATAGGCGTCCTCTGCCGCGGCGCGGACAAAGGCCATGGCCGGTGCGCCGGGCATCAGCACCGCCCGGCGCAGCACCACCAGGGCCTCCTCCCGGTCCATCTCCACGGACACTTTCAAAAAGCCCTCCCGCTCGCCCCGGTTGATCGCCAGGATCTGGTGGCCCTGGAGCCGGGCGAGAGGCTGGGAAAAGTCGTAGTACAGGCGGTAGACGCTGTCCTCCTCCCCAGCGGTCTGGGTGCGCAGGGCTGCCCGGCGGAGCATCAGAACGCGCAGACTCTTGCGAATGTCGGCTTCGTCGCTGATCTGCTCGGCGATGATGTCGCTGGCTCCCTGGAGAGCATCCTCCACGCTCTCCACTCCCTTTTCCGGGTCGACGTAGTCCGCCGCCGCGGCCTCCGGGGCGGGCCCATCCGGCTGCTGGGCAAAGAGCACCGCCGCCAGCGGTTCCAGGCCCTTCTCCCGGGCCATCGTGGCCCGGGTCCGGCGCTTGGGCTTATAGGGACGGTACAGATCCTCCACTTCCGCCAGGGTTGCCGCTGCGTCAATGGCGGCGGAAAGCTCTTCCGTCAGCTTCCCCTGGTTCTCGATGGAGGATTTCACCTCCTCCCGGCGCTGCTGGAGGTTGCGCAAATATCCCAGGCGCTCCTCCAGAGCGCGCAGGGTGGTGTCGTCCATGGAGCCGTGGAGCTCCTTGCGGTAGCGGGCAATAAAGGGGATGGTATTCCCGCCGTCCAGCAGGTCGATGACATTCTGGACATGCGTCTCGCTCTGGCCCAGCTCCTGGGCCAGCAGGTGTGCAATGGTATCCGGCATCGGTTTCCTCCCTGTCTGTTTTTGGGGCCAAAAACCGGCCGCCGGAGCGGCCGGTTTTGTTCATCTTCCGTCGTATGTGCGTACGATCACTTAAAATACAACCGTTTGCGCTCATACTTGGGTTCGCAGCTGACGTGCATCCCCAGCCGACGGTACAGCGTCTCATCCACCTCGCTGAGAACCACAGTAAAATGGGCGTCACAGCCCTGGAGCTTGGAGAGCTGCGCCTGGGCCCGTGCGGCGATGGGGTTTGTAACTGCGCTGATACACAGGGCAATCAGCACCTCGTCGCTGTGCAGACGCGGGTTCGTTCCGCCCAAGCACTCGGTCTTCAGCCGGCAGATCGGCTCCAGCACCTGGGCGCTGATCAGGTCCAGACTGGGGGAAATGCCACCCAGATATTTCAGCGCATTGAGCAGCACCGCCGCCGAGGCTCCCAGCAGGTCCGAGGTCTTCCCGGTAACCACTGTGCCATCAGGCAGCTCCATGGCGCCGGCCGGGGCCCCGGTCTCCTTCTCCCGGCGCAAGGCAGCGGCCACCGCCGGAAAACTGTCCGGCGTTACACCGGCCTGCTTCATCAGCAGTTCCAGTTTGTATACCAGTTCTTCATCCGCCCGGCCCTGGAGCTTGTCCTTCTGGGCAGTATAGTAACGGCGCAGAATCTCCCTCCGGGATGCATCGCAGCAGGCCGCGTCATCAATGATGCAGTTGCCCGCCATATTGACCCCCATATCCGTAGGGGATTTATAGGGGCAGGTGCCCAGGATCATCTCAAAGGTCGTGCGCAGCACCGGGAAAATTTCCACATCCCGGTTATAGTTTACCGTGGTGACTCCATATGCCTCCAAATGGAAGGGGTCGATCATATTCACGTCGTTCAGATCTGCTGTAGCCGCCTCATAGGCCAGGTTCACCGGGTGCTTGAGGGGCAGATTCCAAATGGGGAAAGTCTCAAACTTGGCATAACCGGCCTGGATGCCCCGCTTGTGGTCATGGTAGAGCTGGGAGAGGCAGGTAGCCATCTTGCCGCTGCCGGGGCCCGGTGCCGTCACCACCACCAGGGGTCTGGTGGTTTCCACATAGTCATTTTTGCCAAACCCTTCGTCGCTGACGATAAAGTCCACATTGTGGGGATACCCCGCAATAGGATAGTGCCTGTAGTTCGGGATCCCCAGGGCAGTGAGCCGCTTGAGGAAAGCGTCAGCTGCAGACTGCCCGTCATACTGGGTAACCACCACGCCGCCCACATACAGCCCCAGACCGCGGAAGCTGTCAATCAGGCGCAGCACATCGTCCTCATAGGGGATGCCCAGGTCCCCCCGCACCTTGTTTTTCTCAATATCCGATGCGTTGATCACCAACAGGACCTCCACATCGTCCCGCAGTGTCTGGAGCATGCGGATCTTGCTGTCCGGCTCAAACCCCGGCAGCACCCGTGAAGCGTGGTAGTCGTCAAAGAGCTTGCCGCCAAATTCCAGATACAGCTTGCCGCCAAACTGGGCAATCCGGTCACGGATGTGAGCAGACTGCATCTCAATATATTTCTGATTATCAAACCCAATGCGTGCCATGCAAAATTTCCCCCGTCTATTTTCTGGAATCATTATACTCCAAACCCGGTTCCTTCCGCAAGGGCGAAAACAGGAGAAAAAGAGACGCCCCAAGGGCGTCCCTTTCTACACTATTCTTTCTTGACTGGCAGCGCACATCTTCCCAGCCGGCACAGCTGCTGCACAGCCCAGATCAAAACTGCACTGAGGAAATAAACGCCTGCCGCCTCAACCAGCAGCGAAAGCCGAAGCCCTGTCAGCAGCCAGAGCAGCAGCATATGCAGCCCGTAGATTCCCCCGGTGGTGCCAGCCGCCCCGGCCAGCAGGCGGCGAACCCTGTCCGGCAGTGCCCAGCGGCCGAAGACCCGCTGGACCCATGCAAATACGGCAGCGCTGGTGACAACCACATTGGGCGCGTAAAAGCTGAGCAGCAGATCGTTCCACGCCCCCGCACGGGCAGAGAGCCAAAATGTGCCGGCAAACGTAATCCCCCAGCCCAGAAGCCCCGCAGCTCCCCAGAGGATCAGGCCGCGCCGCTCCAGAGGGTAGCGGAACAGATAGTATCCCAGCAGATAACAGAATAAAAAGCCTGTGGCATAGGGAAGCTTGGTCTGCTCCATCACTGCCGAGAGCAGCGGAAAATGGCTGGTGCGCAGGAGAATCACGATTCCGCATCCAGAAGCTCCCGTCAATACCAACCCATAAACAAACTGACGGTGAGTGGCGTGGCGGGTAAATACCGAGAGCACCGGTGCCAGAAGATACAGTCCTGCTGCGGCATAAAAGTACCACAGATGGACTGGCTGTGTCAGCAGTCTCCACACAACATCCATTGCGCCACTAGGCTGCCATCCGGTCAACAGCGCATACCCCAGGTAAACCGCCGCCCAGAGCAGCATGGTTCCCAATGTTCTGACCGCCTTGCGCACTGCGCGGCGGATCCCGCACTCGCTGGCGAGCATGTACCGACCGCTGATCATCACAAATATCGGCACGCCGAATCGACACAGGGAATTGACCAGGCAGGGCAGCCATGCGCCCTCCATCCCAGGTTCCAGGCCGCTCATCCGCGCTGCTGCGCTGTGAAGAAGCGCCACAGCAAAAGATGCCAGCAGCCTCAGCACATCCGTCTCCGTATGATGGGTCTTCATAACAATCGTCCCCCCATTTCACAGGGAAATCCTGCAAAAACAGACCGGGGGTCCTGGCCCCCGGTCTGAGAGAAGTTCTGATGCACCCAGCCGAAATCTGTCCGCTGCTCCGCCGCCAAGATGCTCGCCGCAGCGGCAGCCTTTCCCCACAGGGCGGCTGTACGGCCCGCGCAGGCCCCGTCAAAATAGCCCCGACTGCACGATTTTTCCTTTGGCAAACTGCTTGGGCGCCAGAGTTCCGACCAGGAGAACACCTGCCACTTTCGCTTACTGCTCCGCTGCCAGGGCTTTCGCCTCAGCGATAGCTTTCTCCTGAGCCGCAGGAGGGCACTCCTCGTAGCGCACGAAATGGAACGTGAAGGAGCCGCGGGATTGACTCATAGACCTGAGGTCAATGGCATAGCTCATCATCTCCGCCATGGGAACCTCAGCCGTGACAATCTGGTCGCCGTCACCGGTGGGATCCATGCCCATCACACGGCCCCGGCGCTTATTCAGGTCGCCGATGATATCACCCATGTAGGAGTCGGGAATGCGGACTTTCAACTCGCCGATGGGTTCCAGCAGCACCGGAGATGCCTCGGGCAGAGCAGCCTTGTAAGCCAGCTGCGCCGCCGTCTTAAAGGCAATTTCGGAGGAGTCCACCGGGTGATAGGAACCGTCCACCAGGGTTGCTTTCAGGAACACCACCGGATAGCCGGCCAGCACGCCGTGCTGGCACGCCTCCCGCAGGCCCTTCTCCACGGCGGGGAAGAAGTTCTTGGGCACGCTGCCGCCGAAAACCTCCTCGGCAAAAATCATATCCTCGCTCTCATCCTGGGGTTCAAAGACGATATGGACATCACCGAACTGACCGGAACCGCCGGTCTGCTTCTTGTGGCGCCCCTGCTTGCGCACGGACTTGCGGATCTTCTCGCGATAAGCCACGCGGGGCGTATCCAGCTCCGCCTCCACGCCGAAGCGGCTCTTGAGCTTGCTTACCAGCACATCAATCTGGATGTCACCGGCCCCGGAGATCACCGTCTGGTGGGTCTCGCCATTATTCACCACAGTAAAGGTGGGATCCTCTTCGTTGAGGCGGTTGAGACCGGTACCGATTTTTTCCTCCTGGCCACGGACCTTGGGCGCAATGGCGCGGGAGTAACAGGGCTCGGCAAACTGCACAGCCTGGAGCTTCACAATCTTCTTGGGATCGCACAGGGTGTCACCGGTACGGACATAGTCCATCTTGGCGATGGCGCCGATGTCGCCGCAGGCAATTTCCTTGACCTCCTCGGTCTTCTTGCCCCGGAGGGTATAAAGACGGCCCAGCTTCTCGGTCTTGCCGCTGGTGGTATCATACAGGGACATATCACTGGTAATCTTGCCGGAGACGACCTTTACCAGGGAATACTTGCCATACTGGTCGGAGATGGTCTTGAAAACAATGGCCGCAGTGGCGCCCTTGGGATCGTGCGCCACCTCAATCAGTTCGCCGGCCTCATCCTCCGCCTCCTCGGACGGCATATCCAGCGGGGACGGCACCAATTCCACGATGGTCTGGAGCAGCATCTCCGTCCCCAGCCCAGTCAGCGCACTGCCGCACAGGACCGGAGCCACGGTACCCTCGTGCATGCCGATCATCAGGCCCTTGCGGATCTCCTCCTTGGTGAAGGGCTCGCCGGAGAAGTACTTCTCCATATACTCCTCGCTGGCCTCCGCCACAGCCTCCATCAGCTGACCGTACAGCTCCTCCACCACAGGCAGCTTGCTCTCGGGAATGGGGATCTCCTCCCGCTTGGGCCGCTTGTCTCCGCTGGCCTTATAGGCCTTTTTATTGAGCACATCAATAATACCGATGGTGCGCTTGTTTTCGTCCCAGATCGGTGCCACCACCGGAGCCAGGGAGTTGCCGAACTTGCCGCGCAAAGCCTCCAGCGTAGTGGAGAAATTGGCGTTCTCCTCGTCCTCCTTGGAGATATAAACCATGCAGGGCTTCTTCTGCTCCTTGAGGTACTTCCAGCACCGCTCCGCACCCACACTGAGTCCGTCCTTGGAAGCACACACCAACACGCCCACTTCGGCAGCCCGGACACCGGACTGCATCTCACCGACAAAGTCGAAATTGCCCGGGGTATCCAGCACGTTGATCTTCACGCCCTGGTAGGTCACAGGGGCCATGGACAGGGAGATCGAGATCTGCCGCTTGATCTCCTCCGGGTCATAATCGCAAACGGTGTTCCCGTCCGCCGACTTTCCGAGGCGGTCGGTCACTCCGGTAATATACAGCATGCTCTCCACCAAGGAGGTCTTGCCACTGCCGCCGTGGCCCAACAGGCAAATGTTGCGAATGTCCATAACTGTGTTGTCTCCTTCCGTTTCCCGCTAAACGCGGATTTTGCCTAACATGTTGATTATATACTATTTCCCTCGGATTCACAACCATAATTTTCGGCGGAATGACTATTTTTTCTCTTTTGTCAAACCAAACAAAAAATCATCTGCGTTCCCCAGAAAAGCGCAGGAAATGCAGATGATTTTCGGTCATTTTAACGAAACTGTCCGCGTATCACAGACAGTTTTCCCTTTTCCTATATTCGATCCGTGTTCCAGGCCAGCAGCAGCACCGGCACCGTCCACAGCACCAGGAACACCAGCAGCTGGATCGGCGTCAGCATGAAGGAGCGATCCATGAACATCAGATAGAAGGACAGCAGTGTCCCCAGCACGCAGGCAAAAAGAGTAATCAGGTTGCCGGCCGCCACCGCCCGGCACAGCCGCCGGCTTCCAGCCACCGCCTCCAGGAAGGGGGCCAGCCCTTCCCGGTACAACAACGCGTTGGGCCGCAGAGGCGGCCTGCGGCGGCTGGGATCACTCAGCGTCAGCCGCTCCTCCAGATCCAGGAGGACGCTTCCGCCGTCTGTCCCGAAATGTGTCCGGAGAAATTTTGGGTGCAGATTGGGATCCCGGGTGGCCAACAGTGGTGTCAGCCGGTTGCGCCGCATAGCCTCCAATGCCCAGGACACACTGTCCGCCGGCTCGTACACCACGCCGAAGATCGCCACCAGTTCCCCGTCAATGGCCAGGAACAGCCCATCTTTCCACTCCAGGCTCTTGGGCAAACGGATGGACATCTTCCGAATCAGGTTGGCAATGCCCAGCACCACGGTTTCTCCCCGGATCACAGCGGACACGCCCCCCTCCTGGTGGACATGGAATTCCTCCATGCGCTGCTGGGTAGCCCCCTCCGCCTGCATGAACGCCTCGAAGAGGCCGGGCCAGGTACCGCCATAGATGCGGGCCAGGCTGCCGGCATAGGCCGCGACTTTCCTCCGGTCCTCGGCGATGAGCTTCATGCCAGCCATTTTCATGGTACCGGCAGGGAACAGATCCTCATCTCCCACCAACAGCTCCCGGCTGTAGCTCAGCTGCCGGGCGCCGTAGAGACCGGCCACGGCGCAACCGGACTTTCCCAGGCGCTTCGCCAGGCGGAAATAGGGCAGGCTGTAGGCAAACGGGAGGGAAAATGCCGTGCCCGCCGAAAGGATTGCCGACCAGCACCACAGGAAATTGGAAGCATGGCCTTGTCCAAAGGAGGCCAGGACGCCAAAAACCAGGGAGGCTATCAGCACCACCGGCAGCAGCAGGCTCTGCCACCCCAGGGCCTCATCCTCCCGGACGGTGCGGCTGTAGAAGCCCTCGGCACTGCCGCCGCGCTTCACCGCACCGCTCTCAGTCAGGTCCGTCACATAGGCCGGGCGGCCCAAAGCCACCAGGCGAAACCCCTCTTTCAGCGCCCCGGCGTGCCAGCATTCCCCCCACAGATCCAGAGACAGGGCAGCCATGGAAATCCCGCCCAGGGAGGCTGCCGCCAGACGCCCACCGAGGAAGGGCGCTGTCGCTGTGTCCAGCAGCGTCACAATATTACACAGCGCCACCGCAAGGTGACAGGTCACCTTGCCTTTTGCCAGATGGGACAGGGCAAGTGAGAACACCCCCCACCCAACGGCGCAGGCGGCCAGTTGCAGCGCCGCTCCCACCGCCGCAGAAATCCGCAGATCCTGGCTGTAATAGGGGATTTCGATCCCAAAGGCCGCCAGCACCGCCGGCACCCATGCAATCAGGGTCAGAGTGGAAACAATGATTGCCGTCTTGCGAAGGCGGCGAAAGCGCCGCTTCTGTCGGACCGTGGCCTCCGCCAGCGACGGCTCCGGCGCAGAGAAATCCACGGTATCCGCAGCCCGGTCAGCATTGGAGCGGTGGATTTTCTCCTGTTGGTGCTGGTTTTTCCGGCGCTGTTTCTGATAGCGGCGCTCCTGGTCCTTTCGCTCCGCCAGCACCGAGTCCACCGTAGACGCCACCACCGCCTCCATAGCCGGCAGCGCACCACTCTCCTCTTTTGGATGGTTCTCTCTTTTCTCCTGCGCCCTGCGCCCCCGTTTCCGCAGTGCAGGCGTATGCCGCTCTGTCTCCAGCTGCACAGGCTCCGGAGGCGCAGGCGTTTCCGCCGCCCCGAGGGTGCGCTCCTCCTGAGCGGTTTCCTCCGCAGCGGCAGATACTGCGGATTCCTGCAAGAAATCCGCCTGATCCATCCCTGCCTCAGCCATGCCCTGCTCCGGTTCTGCCTCCGCCGCATCCTCCAGCGCCTCCGCCGGCACGGCAGTCGTCAGTTCCGTCTTCTCCGGTTCCGCCGGAGCCTCCGGAACAGGTGCCGCTGGCTGCACAGCCCCCTCTCCCAGCAGTTCGTCAGCTGAAAGAACGGTAAATTCCGAAAGCATCGCATCAATCTCATCCAGCCCCTGCGGCTGTTTTTTTTCTTTCAAATGGTCCATGGGTTCTCCTTGGTATCCTGGGGATCTGTCGGGCGGGCCGCGCCCTTCATGTGCCGGTCTGGCCTGCATTCCGCTGGCGCACCGCCTCATACAGCAGCACCGCCGCCGCGGCGGAGGCGTTCAGGGAGGAAATCCGCCCCTTCATGGGGATACTCACCAGAAAGTCGCAACTCTCCCGGGCAAGGCGGCTCATGCCGTCCCCCTCGCTGCCGATAACAATGGCTGCCGGGCCTTTCAGATCCGCCGCATATAAAGCGGTGGCTCCCTCCGCAGCGGTGCCGAAAACCCAGACGCCCTCTTTCTGCAGCCTCTTGAGCAGGGCGGGGATGTTGGGCACCCGGGCCACCGGAAGATAACTCACCGCCCCGGCGCTGGTCTTTGCCACCACAGCCGTGAGTCCGGCGCTGCGGCGCTTGGGGATGATAACCCCGTGGGCCCCGGCGCACTCGGCGGTGCGGATGATGGCCCCCAGGTTGTGGGGGTCAGAGATCTCGTCACACACCACAAGAAGCGGTGGTTCCCCGCGCTCCCGGGCGGCGGAGAGGATTTCCTCCACCGTGGCATAGGCCCGGACCGCCGCCACGGCAATCACGCCCTGGTGGCTGTGGGTAACGCTCATGGCGTCCAGCTTGTGCCGGTCCGCCTCCACCACCACCGCGCCGCTTTTCTTTGCCTCAGCGGCAATACGGCTCAGCGTTCGATCTGTCTCTCCCTTTGCCAGATATACTTTATCAATGGAGGTGCCGGCCCGCAGTGCCTCCAGCACAGCATTGCGCCCTTCGATGATGCCGTCCGCCTCCTGCCGGATCTCCGGCGCCTGTTCCCGCTCTCTCATGGATCCTATCCCTCTGTCTCTTTCCTTACTGCGTTCTATTGTCCAGCGCCCAGCCGCCGCTCATGCCAGTCCAAAGGACTTCCGGTACACACCAGCCAGTTCCTCCTTTGTCAGAACCACTGGGCAGTTGGCGATGTTTTTGGCTTGAATAGCGATGGAGGAGAATTTCTCCACCTCCGCATCGGTAATCGTCTCCCGCTCCCCCAGGAGGGCATCCAGCCAGGTGCGGAATGCTGCGGGACTATCCATACCCATCAGGCGCAGGACCTCCCGGGTCTTGTCATATCCCCGCTGCAGCAGCACCTGCGCAAACTCCGCCATGAGCAGGCCGTTGGCCCGGCCATGATCCGTCCCCCAGAAATAGGTCAGGGAGTAGCCCATGGAATGGACGGCCGTGGTGCCGGTCTGGGCGATCACCGCCCCGCCCAGCATGGAGGCGTACAGCAGTTCATCCCGCTGCTCTACGGTCAGCGTATCGCTGAGCAGCCCCTGGTAGTTGCCGGTGATCCGCCGGATTGCGTCTGCTGCCAGCAGATCAGTGGTGGGGTTGGCCTTCACGGAGAGCATCCCCTCCACCACGTGGGACAGGGCGTCTACCGCAGTGTTCACTGTGGTCCGGTGGCTCAGCCCCATCATATATTTCCCGTCCA
This sequence comes from uncultured Oscillospiraceae bacterium, assembly GCA_944386995.1. Lineage (GTDB taxonomy): Bacteria > Bacillota > Clostridia > Oscillospirales > Oscillospiraceae > CAJFPI01. Next base: position 22,249 of record CALXDF010000104.1, on the reverse strand, counting down.
GCAGGGCCAGATCCGAGAAGAGCATGGGGCCCGAAAGACTGGTCTTGGTCTGGGCGGCGTCGTTGGTCAAAATGGCGTATTGGGTCACTTCACTGCCGGTTCCGGCGGTGGTCGGGATATGGACCATGGGCAGCACATCGCCTGTAAACTCCCCTTTGAACAAATCTCCCGGCGCGATCTCTTGCCGGGCCAGCAGGGCGATGGCCTTGGCCGCGTCCATCGGAGAGCCGCCGCCGATCGCAATGAGGAAATCCGCGCCCTCCCGGCGGGCCAGTTCCGCCCCTGCGTAAACACAATCCACCGTCGGATTGCTCATCACCTGGTCAAACACAACCCAGGTCTGGCCGTTCTTCTCCAGAATCGCCGTCACATCCGCCTGGGCCCCGCACTTCACTGCGCTGGAACGTCCGGTCACCAGCATGGCTCTCTTGCCAAAGCCTGCCAGCGCCTGTGCGCTCCTCTCCACAATATTGCGCCCCATCCGCACCTGGGTGGGCAGATAAAAGCTGATTTCCATGCTCTCTCCTCCGCCTGAAAAATTTTGCAGGATTTTGATCCAGTATAGCACAAGAGCCAAAAGATAAAAAGCCCATTCATAGAAATTTCACAAAAAATCCACATCCTCTTCTTGTGAGAAGTGGCAATTTGTGTTACCATACAGCATGAGGGTAGAATACTATCTTCAGAAAAGGGAGAATAACATGGACAACAAGCCGACAAATCCGAATGACAACAAAAACGGGAATAACAATAACCGGCGCAACAGCCTGCTGCCCCTGATCGCCATTGTCCTGGCGCTGACTGTTGGCATCCAGTACCTGAGCCTCTATTTGGGCGGTGCCAACGCAAAATCCGCCACCCAGGAGATCATGTTCAGCGACTTCATGGACCTTGTGGAGGAAGGCAAGGTGGAGCAGGTGCTCCTGCAGGACGGAGTCCTGGACATCACCTTGAAAGAGGGGGAGGTCTATACTGATTCTCAGGGCAACACTTACGACCACAACACCACCCTCTTTACGGAAAACCCTGGCTATCCAGACCTGTTTTCCTGGCTGCGTGAGAACGGTGTAGAGGACTTCACCCAGCCCTATGTGCCCCAGATGTCCCCCATCATGGAGCTCATGGTGGGATACATCCTGCCGGTCCTCATCATGGTCTTTGCCCTGAGCCTGCTCTTCCGGTTTATGGCCAAGAAGGGCGGGGGCTTTGGCGGGATCGGCAGCGTGGGCAAGAGCAACGCCAAGGTTTACATGGAGAAGCAGACCGGCGTCACTTTCGCTGACGTGGCTGGCCAGGACGAGGCAAAGGAGAGTCTGGAGGAGATCATCGACTTCCTCCACAATCCCGCCCGCTACACCGCCATCGGCGCAAAGCTTCCCAAGGGCGCGCTGCTGGTGGGCTCCCCGGGCACCGGCAAGACCCTGCTGGCCAAGGCCGTGGCCGGCGAGGCCAACGTTCCCTTCTTCTCCATCTCCGGTTCAGGATTCGTGGAGATGTTCGTGGGCGTGGGTGCCAGCCGCGTCCGCGACCTGTTCCAGGAGGCGGCCAAGGTAGCCCCCTGCATCATCTTCATCGATGAGATCGATGCCATCGGCAAGACCCGCGACACCCGCTTCGGCGGCAACGATGAGCGGGAACAGACCCTCAACCAGCTGCTGGCGGAGATGGACGGTTTTGACCCGGGCAAGGGCATTATCGTCCTGGCGGCCACCAACCGCCCTGAGGTGCTGGACAAGGCCCTGCTGCGTCCCGGCCGCTTTGACCGGCGCATCACCGTGGACCGGCCCAACCTGGCCGGGCGGCTGAAGACGCTGGAAGTCCACACTCGGAAGATCCGCCTGGCGGAGGACGTGGATCTCAACAAGATTGCCCAGGCTACCGCCGGCTGTGTGGGTGCGGATCTGGCCAACATGGTCAACGAAGCGGCCCTCCGGGCCGTGCGCCACGGCCGCCACGCGGTGAACCAGGAGGACCTGCTGGAGTCCTTTGAAGTGGTCATCGCCGGCACCGAGAAGAAGGGCACTGTCATTACCGAGGCGGAGAAACGGATCATCGCCTATCACGAGGTGGGACATGCCCTGGTGGCCGCCAAGCAGAAAAATGCTCAGCCCGTGACCAAGATCACAATCGTTCCCCATACCCAGGGGGCTCTGGGCTATACGCTGAACCTCCCGGAGGAGGAGAAGTTCCTCATGAGCAAGGAGGATATTCTGGCAGAGATCCGCACCCTTCTGGCCGGGCGCAGCGCGGAGGAGGTTGTGTGCAACACCCAGACCTCCGGCGCAGCCAACGACATCGAGCGGGCCACGGAGCTGGCCCAGAATCTGGTGGCCCGGTTCGGCATGTCTGAGGAGTTCGACATGATGGCGCTGGGGAGCGTCAACAGCCAGTATCTGGACGGAACCTACTCCATGAACTGTGCCCAGGAGACCTATGCCGCCGCCGACCGGGTGGTGGCCCAGATCATCCGGCAGTGCCACCAGGAGGCCCGTCAGCTGCTGATGGACAACCGGGAGATGCTGGACGCGGTGGCCCAATATCTGCTGAAGAAGGAAACCATCACCGGTCAGGAGATGATGGCCATTCTGGAGGGCAAAGATCCGGAGCAAACCGAGTATTTCGGCATTACCTCCGGCGCGGTTCCCAAACAGGATCAAGACGGTATCGAGCCGCCGGCAAAATCCATCCACATCATCAGCGCCCCCGTGGCTGCCCCGTCCCAAGCAGCGGAGCAGCCGGAGCAGTCCGCCGTCCGCCCGGACAGCGCTGGCAGCGGCAGCAAGGACCGCACCTCTGACAGCAGTCACTCTCCGGAAGGCAACCGCGAGGATTCTGCGCCGCCATCCGCACAGGAATAAAAACGCGCTATCCGGCACACCCCAGGGTGTGCCGGATTCCTTTTCCGCGGTCAGGCGCCTCCCGGCCAACACAGCGCAAACGCTTGTCTTTTCCTGTCAAATGTGCTAAGATGCTGCCATTGGAAAATCCACCCGGCAAAGGGGAGATCAAACTGTGAACCGAGAAAAATCGGGCTTCCCATCCAAAAAATCCAAAGAGAATGCCGTCCTGCTTCTCAGCCGCGGCAAGCGCGGATTGCTGCAGATCGTGTTCGGCCGCGCCGGCCTTGTGATCCTGCTTCTTATTTTGCAGGTCTTTGTGCTGTATGCAGCCTTCTTCCGCCTCTTGGGGCAGAATTCGGTTCTTCTTTATACAGGCGGCAGCGCCATTGCCATTGTTATGGCCCTGGCGGTGGTTAATCGGCGCCACCAAAACCCCTCGGTCAAGCTGACATGGGTGGTGCTGATTTTGGCGGTCCCCATTTTCGCAATTCCGCTCTATTTCTTTGTCAACATGGAGCTGGGGCATCGTCTCGCCCATCATCGCCACGAGGATATCAAGAAAAAGACCGCCCCTCTGGTCAAGCAGGATCAGACTGCTCTCTCCGCCCTGCCCGGCGGCTCCCGGTCCCTGGCGGAGTATATGTGGCAGCAGGGTGATTTCCCGGTCTGCCGCAATACCACGGCAACCTACTACCCGCTGGGCGATGATGTTTTTCAGGAGCTGCTGAACCAGCTGGAAAAGGCGGAACACTTCATTTTCCTGGAATATTTTATCATTGAAGAGGGCTATATGTGGGGGCGGATCCTGCGCATTCTGGAGCAGAAGGTGCAAGCGGGTGTCGAGGTCCGCGTTCTATATGACGGCACCTGCGCTTTCGCCCATCTGCCCTATGACTACAACAAGCAGCTGGAGGCCATTGGGATCCGGTGCAAGATGTTTGCCCCTCTGCGTCCCCTGGTATCCACCCACTATAACAACCGGGACCACCGAAAAATCCTGGTGATCGACGGAAAAGTCGCCTTTACCGGCGGAATCAACTTGTCCGATGAATATATCAACCGCATCGTTCTCCACGGCCACTGGAAAGACAATGCAATTCTGGTCCGCGGCGAGGCTGTGCGCAGCTTCACGCTGATGTTCCTCCAGATGTGGAATACCGAGGAGTGGAATCTGGAGGACTGCGCCCCCTATCTCAAAGTCTTTCCGGCGGAGGGACAGGGGCTCTTCATTCCTTATGGCAGCTGCCCCTATGACGATGAGCGTCTGGCAGAGATGGTCTATATAGACCTCATCAACCGCGCCCAGCGCTATGTCCACATCACGACCCCCTATCTGGTTATTGACAACGAGATGGCAACCGCCCTGACCTTTGCCGCCAAGCGGGGCGTGGATGTCGCGCTCATTCTGCCCCATATTCCGGACAAGAAATATATGTTTGCTCTTGCCAAGACCTACTATCCCCAACTGCTGGAGGCAGGCGTGCGGATCTTCGAGTACACCCCCGGCTTTGTCCATGCCAAGGTCCTGGTCAGCGACGGATGCCGCGCTGTCGTCGGCACCATCAACTTCGACTATCGCAGTCTCTACCTCCATTTTGAGTGCGGCGTCTATATGGAAGACGCCCCCGCTGTGGGGCAGGTGGAGCAGGACTTTCTGGATACGCTGACCAAGTGTCAGGAGGCCACTCTGGCGCAATGGAAGGCCCGGTCCCTTGGCAGCCGGCTCACCGGTTATATCCTGCGGCTGTTTGCGCCGCTGCTGTAAAAAGGAGAGTGCGTCCTATGATCCGACTTGCCGCAGCCGGTGATTTAGATGCGGTTGCCGGGCTCTACAAAGAAGTCCTGGACGCCGAGGACCGCCGGGGCATTTCCTATACCAACTGGCAGCGGGGCAAGTACCCCACCCGCCGCCACGCGCAGGCAGCCCTGGAGGCCGGCAGCCTCTATGTTGCGGAGGAGGCGGGCGATGTATACGCCTGCTTTATTCTCAACCATGAACAGTTGCCGGAGTATGAACGCATCCCATGGACAATCCCTGCACTGCCGGAGGAAGTGGCCGTCATCCATACACTCTGTGTCAGTCCTCGCTGGGAGGGCCGCGGCATGGGGCGGCAGCTGGTGACTTTTTGTGAGGCGGAGGGCAAGCGGCTTGGTGCCAAGGTCGTGCGGCTGGACACCTATGTGGGAAATCTCCCCGCCAACGCCATGTATCCCCGCCTGGGTTACACCTTGGCAGGCCGGACGCTCTTTCACTTCCAGAATATCGTCTGGGAGGAACTCAACTGCTACGAAAAGGCGCTGTAGCACCTTTCCCCTTCGTCTCCTGTCCCCGTCCTCACTTTGCCGCAGGGGAAATTTTTCTGTGCTCTCCCCGCATCCTACAGCGCTTTTGCGAAAAAATCACCGCTCCGGATCAGCGGCAGAATCCCGCTACACATAAAAAGCATCGCCGCGGCATAAATGCCGCGGCGATGCTTTTTATGTTACACAGAGTTCTCTACGCGTTTCTTTTTTTGCTTTTTGCTCTTTGGCGGCTCCGGCCTTACCGGTACTGCAGCCCGGGCAAACACCAGGCCATACCCCACGGCGCACACCGGCACTGCAACGAGCACATCAATCACCGAGTGCTGCTTGAGAAACACCGTGGAAAGGCTGATCAACACCGTCAGAACGGCGAACACAATCCGACACGGCCAGTTGGACAGGCCCTTTGCCTGCCAGGCAGTAAACATGACCGCTACTGCGCCAATCACATGAATGGAGGGGCAGACATTGGTATTGGTGTCAAACGTATAAAACCACGCCAGGAATCGGGTAAACGCGTTGTCCCGGACAAATTCCTCCGGACGCAGGTTTTGGCAGGTCGGGAAGAGCAGGTAGATCATGATCGTTATCGAGTAGGTGATCATAATAAACCACATAAAGCGACGGAAGGATCTCACATCAAACAAAAGCGTGTAGAGAAGCATCCCCGCCAGCGCCAGAAACCACAGCAGGTACGGGATCAGGAAGATCTCGCAGAAAGGGATGAGATCATCCAGGAAGCAGTGGACCACGTGGTAATGGGCCACCGGCCGCAGCCGCTCCATATACGTAAAGAGCAGGCCGAACACCGGCCAGAACAGCAGCAGTTTCAGGTGGCGGAACTGGTCCGTATTCAATCGGTTCAACCGGAACTTCCGGTAATCTATTTCGATTCGCATAGATGTTCCTCGCTCAGGATCTGATAAATCCGCCGGGAGGCGCTTCCAATCTGCAGCGCATCCAGGCGATCAGACATCATCTGTAGCTGCTGTCGGTCCGACAGCAGCCGGACGCATGCGTCCGCCAGTTTTTCCGGGCAGTCGGCTGTCACAGCGCCGCCCCGCTCAATGAAATACCGCATGTTATATGTCTCGCACCCGGCCACCGCATCCACAAACGCCATGGGCAGCGCCTTCGCCGCGGCCTCCGTCACGCTGATGCCGCCAGGTTTGGTGAGGTATAAATCGGCACTGTCCATAAACAGCGGAACCTGATTGACATAGCCGTACACTCTGATCTGCGGCTTCCCGGCAAACCGGCGCTCCAGACTCTCCCGCAGACGGTTGTTGGTTCCGCAGATCACCGATACCACAGTATCTGCCGAGATCTTGGCACACAGGTGGTCCACGATCTTCTGAATGGGGCCGCACCCCATACTGCCGCACATCATCATCAGATGGCAGCAATCCGGAGACAGTCCCAATGTCTCTTTTGCCTTTTCCCTGTCTCCACGGATCTGGAAGCCCATGCGCACAGGAATCCCCGTGGCAGCCAACTTCTCCGCCTGGACGCCGCCGCGAATAAACTCCTCCGTCAGGGAACTGTCCGGAATAAAATACCAGTCCAGATCGTGCCGGGAGCCGCTTGGACTGCAGGTGTAATCTGTGGCAAGAAACGCCGTCTTCCACGCCCCGGGGTTCTCCTGGAGCAGCACCTCGATCATAAAGGCGGCAAATACATGGACACAGATCACGGTGTCATAGCCGCCCTCCGCCAAAAAGCGGTACAGCCGCCCGGCGCCGCCGGTCAGGGCACGGTACACAACCGACCCCTCTTGCAGCAGGGACGGGTGCACCTCCACAAACCGGTACCCCGTCCGAAACAGATCAGGCATGTGCCGGTAAATACGGGTGTGCCAGTGGGAAATAAAATCAGACATCCCATCAGAAAGGAAGCGCAGGGCGTCCTCCACGATACAAACCGCCCCCTGGGCAGTAAAATATTCCCGCAGGGCTTCGGCACAGGAATTGTGTCCCTCCCCTGTGTTGCAGCTGAGAATCAGGACGCGCATGGGGCTTCCTCCTCTCCCCGCTCCGCTGCAGCACCTATGGTTCCCATCAGGTGCCGCAGCCGTGGGCGGTTATATCGTTGAATCAGAATAAATGGCACATTACCCAGCAGGTTGTACACTACTGCCACGACCCAGCCGCCCAGGCCATCCCAGATCAGGACACATCCAAACCCCAACACAAAGAGTATGATGTGGACAAATTCCGCAATACAGGTTTCCTGGATCATCTGGGACACCCGCTCCGGCTCCACGCCCCATGACAGGCGCTTGGGCAGCATGACCTTTGGCAGGATCTTGCTCATATCCGGCACCTTGTCCTTCCAGCGGCGAATCCCAAGCTTCTCATACACCCGCCCGCCCCGTTCAAAGGGAAAACAGCGAAAGGGAAAGCGGTCGCTGTGAAACCAGTTTCCTGGCAGCAGCCGCCCAACATAAAAGCAAAGTGCGCCGATCAATGCCAAATAGAGGGCGCACCTCCCCAGTTTTCTATGGATCATATCACTCCCGCAGCCGCTCTTCCGGGCGGCTGCCTCCTTTTCCGCAAATTCTGCAAAATCTTCTCCCGCCGTTTCCGACGCACAAACAAATCGCCCAAAAAGCGTCAGCCATCCGCGGCTACTGCTCCCCTCACGGGCTTGTATTACCATATCATGAAACGCAGCCCTTTTCAAGACATTCCTGATAAACTTCTCCCCTTCTTGTTATCTTTTGCCAATTCTTTCCATACCGCCGAACCATCCGCTCCGGGGAATGACAAATGCCTATTGCGCTGGCGGGAAAAAGCGGGTATACTGGCGATACCTCCCTGACACTTGGAAAGGAATGTGGTTACATATGCTTCCCTTTGGCCTTACTTTCTACGAGGGCGCCCACAGCGGTGCTGATGTGGTAAACGCCTTTTTTGTTTACAGTTTCTGCGGCTGGATCATGGAATGTCTGGTGATCCGCCGGGAGACGGGACACTGGGAAAACCGCGGCTTCGTCCATCTGCCTCTGTGCATTATCTATGGGTTCGGCGCCATGTTCGGTTATGCCATGCTCCGTCCGATCTCCCACAACTATGTGCTGCTCTATTTTACCGGCGCGCTGCTGGCCACACTGTTTGAGTATATCACCGGCCGGCTGATGCTGCGCCTGTTTGGAAAGCTCTGGTGGGACTACTCCAACAAACGTCTCAACTACCGGGGCATCCTCTGTCTGGAGAGCACTATTGCCTGGGGCGCCATTGCGGTACTGGTGTTTGCCCTGGTCCATCGGATGGTGTTCCGTCTGGTAGCCCGGGTGCCGGACCCTGCGGCTCCCCTGCTGGCGGCGGGGCTGTGTATCGCCTATCTGGCAGATTTCACTCTCAGCGCCCGCGCCGCCCTGCACCGCTCCCGGCAAAGCAAGGAGGAGGAAATCTATGATCCATCATAACCAGGCCGCCGCGGCCTTTCTTGCCGTGCCGGACGACTCGGAATACCTCTGTCTGGTGGCGGATCTGTTAGACCATCCGGCCGTTCGGGAGATGGCGCGTTACCCTCAGCACGGTACCACTACCTGCCTGGAGCACTGCATCAGCGTGTCCTATCTCAGCTATCTGTTCTGTACCAAGCACGGCCTCAATGCCAGATGCGCCGCCCGGGCCGGCTTGCTGCACGACCTGTTTCTCTATGACTGGCACACCTATCGTCCCCGGAAAGGGGAACGGCTCCACGGCTTTGAGCACCCCCGGAAAGCGCTGGCAAATGCAGAGCAGTATTTCTCCCTGTGCCCGGTGGAGCGGGACTGTATCCTGCGCCACATGTTCCCCCTGACCCTCACGCCGCCCAGATACAAGGAGGGCTTCGTGCTGATGTGGATGGACAAGTATTGCTCCCTTATGGAGACCTTCCGCCGCCCGGTAATGGCGCGCTACGCCCTCCAGGAGCGCCGGCTGGAGCGGCACTTCGCTCTGGCAGAAGCCGCCCGGCAGCCTCTGGCGGAGCCGGAGAAGCGGCACGGGTAAAACAAAAGTCAAACAGAAGATCCCCCGGCGATCCTGCCTGCCGGGTCCCTCCGAACTTCCCCGACAAGCAGAGAGCGGCACAGCTGATGGCTGTGCCGCTCAGTTTTTCACAGGGTTTTACTCCACCGCCAGCGTCTCGGAGAACTCCAGGCCAGGGTTGTGCTTGAGCATGAAATTCATGGCCCACAGCCCCCCAAAGGCCACCAGATAGCGGCCCTTGAAGTCCTCCAGCACCGCCGCGCCGGTGCTCAGCGTCAGATCCTTCACATCGCAGGGGCAGGCGGTGATCCGCCGCAGGTGCTCATAGGGAAGCCCAGTCATCCGCAAATCCACCCCGTACTCGTTTTTCATCCGGTACTGGAACACGTCAAACTGCAGCGTGCCTACCACGCCCACGATAACCTCTTCCATACCGGCGCCGGGCAGTTTGAAGATCTGGATGGCGCCCTCCTGGGCGATCTGCTCCGTGCCTTTGATGAACTGCGTGCGCTTCATGGTGTCCATGGGGCTGACGCGCATGAAATGCTCGGGCTCAAAGGTGGGGATGCCGGAGTATTTAAACTTTTTCCCCGGCACGGTAATGGTGTCGCCGATGGAAAAGATCCCGGGATCGAACACGCCGATAATGTCCCCGGCATAGGCCTCCTCCACGATCTCCCGCTCCGCGGCCATCATCTGCTGGGGCTGGGACAGGCGCAGCTTCTTGCCGGACTGGACGTGATAATACTCCCGGTCCCGCTCGAATTTGCCCGAACAGATGCGCATGAAAGCCAGGCGGTCCCGGTGAGCCTTGTTCATGTTGGCCTGGATCTTGAAGACAAAGGCGGAAAAGTCCGGGGAGAACACATCCACCTCCCCCTGGTCGGATTCCCTGGGCAGGGGCGGCGTGGTCATGCGGAGGAACTCCTCCAGAAACGGCTCCACGCCGAAAGTGGTAAGAGCGCTGCCGAAAAACACCGGGGACAAGGTGCCGCTGCGCACCGCCTCCAGATCAAACTCCCGGCCGGCTCCCAGCAGTTCCACCTCCTCCCGGAGGTCTGCCGCCTTTTTCTCTCCGATCATTTCTTCCAGAGCCGGATCTTCCAGGGACACCTCGGCGGAACTGACCTTCCTGCCCCGCTCCCGGGCCTGGAAGAACAGGATGCGCTGCTTCTCCCGGTCGTAGACGCCCTGGAACTCCTTGCCGCAGCCAATGGGCCAGTTGACAGCGTAAGTGTCAATGCCCAGTTCCCGCTCCACCTCTTCACACAGTGAGAGAGGGTCCTTGGTCTCCCGGTCCATTTTGTTGATAAAGGTAAAAATGGGGATGTGCCGCAGGGCGCAGACATGGAACAGCTTGCGGGTCTGGGGCTCCACACCCTTGGCCCCGTCGATGACCATGACAGCGCTGTCGGCGGCCATCAGTGTACGGTAGGTATCCTCGGAAAAGTCCTGGTGGCCGGGGGTGTCCAGAATGTTGATGCAGTACCCGCTGTGCTGAAACTGCATGACAGATGAGGTCACGGAAATCCCGCGCTGCTTCTCGATCTCCATCCAGTCGCTGGTGGCGGCCCGGGCCCGCTTGCCCTTGACCTCCCCGGCCTGGGCAATGGCTCCGCCATAGAGCAGGAATTTTTCCGTCAATGTGGTCTTGCCGGCGTCGGGATGGGAAATAATGGCGAAGGTCCGCCGCCGGGTAATTTCAGTGCGTAAATCAGGCATGGAATATCCTCCAATTAAGAGAGATTGGGCCGCTGCCGACCCCTGGTGCGCCGTACAAGCGGTTTGCCGGAGGCAACAGCCGCAGGCCAAGAAAACAGCCTGGGCCGCGGAAGCGGAAAAGGGGCTGGACTTTGCCCCGGAACAAAATCAAATCAGGGTGCCCGCAAAAGTGCAGTCCCTTGCTCCGCATCAACTGCCGGGCAAGAGGCTGCACCCCCGTGCCGCAAAAGCGGGCCAGCTTCTCCGGGCGCATTTATTTCATGGCGGACCTTGAAAAATCCCTGCGCACAGCCGGGAAATGAAAAGGCACATTTGCCGGCAGGGAGATCCCTGCTGCCAATCAGGCATGCCGCCGTCCTCCTTTCCCTGCTGCAGACCGAATTAATGTACCATATTATGGGCATTTTTGCAAGAATCAATCTGTATTGTTCCATACAGAATTCTCCCCGCGTCTTCTCCGGCTTTCTCTTATATCCACCACGCCGGCGTTATTTCCCCCAGTGCCAATATCTGCCGTCCCTCAGTTGTGTCCATCAGGATTTCAATACCGCGGTATGCCTCCGGCATCAACTGCACCATTAGCTCCCGGCAGGCCCCGCAGGGAGGGCCCAACCGTCCGCCGGGCATTAGCGCCAGGACACGGCGGATCTGGCTTTCTCCCTCTTCAATCATCCGAAAAATCGCGCTGCGCTTAGCACAGATCCTCAGAGTACAGCTGGTATCCACGCACACCCCTGTGTAAATTCTCCCGCTCTCTGAGAGAACAGCCGCAGCCACGCTGCCCGCCTCCACATAGGGCGAGATCTGCCGGGGGTTTTGGGCAGCCTTCGCCGCGCGGTACATTTCTTTCCAATTCTGATCCATATCCGTTCCCCTCCCTGTGCAGGTCTTCAACGCTGTTCCAGAATCTGTCCCAGTGCTCGCAGAGCCGCAGCCACATCCTCCTCCGTGTTCCACCATCCAAAGGAAAAGCGGATGGTCCCAGTGGGAAAAGTTCCCAGGGTTCTATGGGCCGCCGGAGCACAGTGGAGGCCTACGCGGGTCTGAATTCCAAAGTCCCGATCCAGCCGAAAGGCCGCCTGCGCCGGGTCCTGAGTCAGGGGCTGGATCGACACCACCCCGGTGCGGCCCTCCCGGCCCGGGCGGCCCAGAATACGCACCTGCCCCGCCGCCTCCAGAGGCATCAGCCCCTGAAGAAACTGCCCGGTCAGATCCAGCTCATGGCAGAGGATGCGTTCCAGTCCCGTCTCCTTCAGCCACAGCAGCGCCGCCCGGAGCCCCAGGATGCCGGGCAGATTCAGCGTGCCCGGCTCAAAGCGGTCCGGGAGAAATTCCGGCACCTCCTCCGTATGGCTGAGGCTCCCCGTCCCACCGGAGAGCAGCGGTTCCAGATCCGGAAGCATCCGCTCCCCCAACACAAAGCCGCCGGTACCCTGGGGGCCTAACAGGCCTTTGTGGCCGGTAAAGGCCAGCGCGTCAATATGCATGGTCTCCATGTCTATGGGCAGAACCCCGGCACTCTGAGCGCCGTCCACGATGAACAGCAGGTGATGCCGCCGGCAGAAGTCCCCTGCCTCCTCAATGGGCATCACCGTCCCGCAGACGTTGCTGGCGTGGGTCAGTACCACCGCCCGGGTATTCTCCCGCACAAGCCCCTCCATCTCCTCCAGACAGAGGCTCCCGTCCTCCCGGCAGGGGATGCGGGTAAAGGAGACGCCCCGCTTTGACAGCTGCGTCAGAGGACGCATCACCGCATTGTGTTCCATGGAGGATACCAGCACATGATCCCCCGGCCGCAGCAGCCCTTTCAGGATTACATTCAGGCTCTCCGTGACGTTCTTGGTAAAAATCACATTTCGGCAGTCCTCCCCGTGGAACAGGCCGCACAGCAGCTCCCGGGCCTCGTAGACCTGCTCTTCCACAGCATAGGCCCGGCTGTAGTCCCCCCGGCCCACGTTGCTGCCGCTCTCGGTGAGGTAGCGGTACATGGCCTCCGCCACAGCTTTTGGTTTTGGAAACGTGGTGCTCCCGTTGTCCAGATAAATCTGCCGCATCACCGGTACCCCCTCTCTGTTGGTCTCAGCATATCACAAAGCAGCGCGCCGGGCAACGGTCTTCCCGCGTCAAATCAAAGGATTTCCTCTCTTTACACCTTATCGCCGCACCGATATAATGGTCTTATCCCTCTGCTCTGTATGCAGGGAAAGGAGTGTACATAAAAATGATGGAAGTGGAAGTGAAGGTCTCCCTGACCGCCGACCAGGCAGATGGACTTCCAGCGCAGCTGGCCGCCCTCGGCTTTGTCCCGGGGGAAACTGTTCTGGAGGAAGACCTGTACTATAATGCCCCGGACCGCGACTTCCGGCAGACCGACGAAGCCCTCCGCCTGCGCAGGGTCTCCGGCAGCAGGAAGGAAACCCTGCTGACCTACAAGGGGCCAAAGGAGGACGTTCCGGTCAAAAGCCGGCCGGAATACGAAACCGGCATAACAGACGCCCAGACGGCCCGTTCCATCCTCTCCTCGCTCAGGTTTTCCCCAGCCGGCGCAGTGACAAAAGAGCGCCGCACCTTCCTTCGCCCCCCAATTACCGCCTGTCTGGATCAGGTGACAGGTCTCGGCAGCTTCCTGGAACTGGAACACCTGGTACCGGAAGCAGAAAAACAGGAAGCTGCTGTAGAAGGTCTTTTGGAACTGTTGGCCGCGCTGGAGATTCCTCAGACGGCTCTGGAGCGCCGCTCCTATCTGGAGATGGTGCAGCACACTGGCTGCGGAGAGCCTACAGCAGATTGACACCGTGCTTCCCCCTGGGGCATCGCCGCTGCCGGCTGAAATCTGCCCGGCCACCCCGTCTCCCCGGCAGTGTAGCCGATTTGGGACTATTTCCTCACTGTCTGGTTGTGCAACTTCCTGTATTGACTTTTATTCGCTAATGTATTATCTTATTAGCATATTAAAGAAACGCCCCTGTTGCCTATTTTCCGCGCAGGCGGTATAATGAAAGCAAGCAATCTGCGGGAGGACCCATATGGATACAGAACAGATTCTCCAGGGCGGCGAGCAGGTGCTGTCCCACCTTCGGGAGCTGTACCAGCGCCACGGCTACCTGCCCTATAAAATGAGCAAATTCGAGGAGTACGACCTGTATGTCCGCAACAAGAGCTTTTTGGTCAGCGAGCAGGTCCTTACTTTTACAGATCTGGACGGAAAGCTGATGGCTCTAAAACCGGATGTGACGCTGTCGATCCTCAAAAATTCATCCCAGGAAAGAGGACTGCAGAAGGTCTACTATAATGAGAACGTCTATCGCCCCGCCTCCGGCGCCCAGAACTTTCGGGAGATCATGCAGGCGGGTCTGGAGTGTATCGGTCAGTTGGACGCTTTCTCTGTCGGCGAGGTGGTCATGCTGGCGGCCCGAAGCCTGGAGCTGATCCGCGGCGACTATCTGCTGGACCTGAGCCACCTGGGCATCGTATCGGGGCTGCTGTCCCCCATGGGGCTGGATCGTGATGAAGAGCAGTCCCTGCTGCGGGCCATGGGAGAAAAAAACACGCCGGCTCTCCAGGCACTGGGGCAGGCCCTGCACCTCCCCCAGCCCCTTACAGAGCGGCTGTGCCGTCTGGCCCTGCTCTATGGAACGCCTGACCAGGTCCTGCCGGAGCTGGAGGATGTGAGCGCAGGTGAGCCCAATGTCCGGCAGGCGCTGGAGGAACTGGCGGACCTGTGTGCCCTTTTGGGCCAATATGGCCTGGGTGAGAACCTGCGGCTGGATTTCTCCATTGTCAACGACATGAACTACTACAGCGGCATCATCTTCCGGGGCTATCTGCCGGGCCTGGCCTCCGGCGTTCTGGCCGGCGGGCGGTACGATAATCTGCTGAAAAAGATGGGCCGTCAGGGGGGCGCCATCGGCTTTGCCGTATACCTGGACCAGTTCCAGCGGCTCTTTGCCCAGGAGCGCGGCTATGATGCCGATGTCCTGCTGCTGTATGACGGCACCTGTCCCCCGGCATCGGTTGCCGCCGCTGCCAACGCCGCTCTGGCCTCCGGCAAGACTGTCCGGGTGGACCGGGAGATCCCCGATCATTTCCGCTGCCGGGAATTGCGGGATCTGCGCAAGGGGGTGTGAGGGATGGAAACCATCAACATTGCCCTGCCAAAGGGCCGCCTGGGCGAGAAGGTCTATGCCATGTTCAAGGCCGCGGGGTATGAGTGTCCCTCCATTGAGGAGGAAAACCGGAAACTCATCTTTGAAAACCCGGACAAGGGTGTCCGCTATTTCTGGGTCAAGCCCTCGGACGTGGCCATCTATGTGGAGCGGGGTGCTGCCGACGTCGGCGTGGCCGGGAAGGATATCCTCCTGGAGTACCGGCCGGATGTCTATGAACTGGCGGATCTTGGTGTCGGCAAGTGCCGGATGTGCGTGGCCGGAAAAAAGGATTTCTTTGACGACCGGACCCAGACCCTCCGGGTGGCCACCAAATTCCCCCATATCGCCCGAACCTATTACAGCTCCCTCAGCCGGGACATCGACATTATCAAATTAAACGGTTCCATTGAGCTGGCACCCATCCTGGGCCTCAGTGACGTGATCGTGGATATCGTAGAGACGGGCCGCACCCTGCTGGAGAACGGTTTGGAACCCAGGGAGGAGATCGTCCCCATCAGCGCCCGGCTCATTGCCAATAAGGTCAGCTATAAATTTAAAAACGCCGCCATCCGCCGTCTCGCCGGCGCCGTGGGCGGGCGGGAATAAGGAGTCTTGCAATGATTCGCATTTATCAGTATGGTCAGGTCTCCCCCCAGGAGATCTTCTCCCGCCGGGAGAGCCGGACGGATGTGTCCGCCGCGGTGGCCGATATCATTGCCGCCGTCCGCCGGGAGGGCGATCAGGCGCTCCGGCAGTATGCCAAAGAATTTGACAAGGCGGAGCTTACCGAAATCGAAGTGCCTGCGGCCCAGCTGGACGCCGCGGTGGAGTCCCTGGATGGGGAGCTGCGGCTGATCCTGCAGGAGGCGGCGGACCGCATCCGCGCTTTTCACAGCCGCCAGGTGCGCAGCAGCTTTGTTCTGACCCAGGAGGGCGGTGTCCTGCTGGGCCAGCGGGTCATCCCCCTGGACCGGGTGGGGCTCTATATCCCCGGCGGCACTGCCGCCTACCCTTCCAGCGTGCTGATGAACTGCATCCCCGCCAAAATCGCCGGATGCCGGGAGATCGTCATGGTCTCTCCCCCCAGCCGGGGCGGGGACATTGACCCGGTGATCCTGGCCGCCGCCCGCATCGCCGGGGTGGACCGGGTATTCCGCACCGGCGGGGCCCAGGCAGTGGCCGCCCTGGCCTACGGCACGGAGACCATCCCCCGGGTGGACAAGATCGTAGGTCCCGGCAACGCCTATGTGGCGGAGGCCAAGCGCCAGGTGTTCGGCCAGGTGGCTATCGACATGATCGCCGGCCCCAACGAGATCCTGGTGCTGTCTGACCGAAAGAGCGACCCCAAAGTGGTGGCCGCGGACCTCCTGAGCCAGGCCGAGCACGACAAGCTGGCCTCTGCCGTCCTGGTCACGGACAGCGGAGACCTGGCCCTGGCGGTCCAGGCGGAGCTGGAGCGGCAGCTGCCCCTCCTGCCCCGGGAGGAGATCGCCCGGGCCTCCATCGACGACAACGGAAAGATCATCGTAGCAAAGGATCTGTCCCAGGCCATCGGCATTGCCAATGAGATCGCGCCGGAGCATCTGGAGCTGTGCGTAGACGATCCCTTTGACTATCTGGGCCAGATCCGTCATGCCGGCTCCGTATTCCTGGGCCGCAGCTGCCCGGAGGCATTGGGGGACTACTTTGCCGGTCCCAACCACACCCTGCCCACCAGCGGCACGGCCCGGTTCATGAGCCCTCTGTCGGTGGACGACTTTGTGAAGAAGTCCCAGTTTACCTACTACACTCCCCAGGCGCTGGAACGGGACAGCGGCAAGATCGCCCGCTTTGCCCGCCAGGAGGGGCTGGAGGCCCACGCCCGCAGCGTCCTGGCCCGGTTTGACACCCCGGAAGGGGAAGGAGGTGCTGCGCAATGAGCCGCTTTTTAAGTTCCCGCTTTGCCGCCCTGGAGGCCTATACTCCCGGCGAACAGCCCCAGGACATGGAATATGTGAAGCTCAACACCAACGAGTCCCCCTTCCCCCCCTCGCCGGAGGTCATCGCCGCCGTCAGCGCGGCGGAGGTGGGGAAGCTGAACCTGTACCCGGACCCGGAGTGCAAGCGCCTGCGCCGGAAGCTCGCCGCCCTCTATGGGGTGGGAGAGGAAAACGTGTTTCTCTCCAACGGGTCCGACGATATTCTGAATTTCTTTTTCATGGCCTTCTGCGACGCCGAGCGCCCCGTGGCCTTCCCCAATATCAGCTACGGGTTTTACCCGGTCTACGCCCAGCTCTACAACCTGCCCGCCACCGTCATCCCCCTGCGGGAGGACTTCTCGCTGAATGTGGAGGACTACTGCGGCCTCCACCAGAATATCGTGATCGCCAACCCCAACGCCCCCACCGGCATGGTCATCCCGGTGTCGGATATTGAGAAGATCGTACAGACCAATCCGGACCACGTAGTCCTGATCGACGAGGCCTACGTGGACTTCGGCGCGGAGAGCTGCCGGGGACTTATCGGGCAGTACGAAAATCTCCTGGTGTGCCAGACCTTCTCCAAGTCCCGCTCCATGGCCGGGGGCCGCTTGGGCTTTGCTCTGGGCAGCGCCGGGCTGATCGCGGATCTCAATAAGATCAAATATTCCACCAACCCCTACAACATCAACCGGCTGACCCTGGTGGCGGCGGAGGCCGCCGTGGACAGCGACGCCTATTACCGTGAAAACTGCAAGAAAATCCAGGCCAACCGCGCCTATACGGTGGAGGAGCTGGCAAAGCTGGGCTTCACCACCCTGCCCTCCCTGGCCAACTTCATCTTCACCCGCTGCCCCGGCATGGACGGCGGCACCCTGTACCGGGCGCTGAAACGCCGCGGCGTGCTGGTGCGGTACTGGAACAAGCCGGAGCTGAAGGACTTCGTTCGGGTCACCATCGGCTCCAGAGAGCAGATGGACCGCTTCCTGGATACGGTCCAGACCATTTTGAAGGAGGGATAAGCCATGCGCACCGCGGAGATCACCCGCAGGACGGCGGAGACCGATATCACCCTGTCCCTGAACCTGGACGGTACCGGCAGGGGGGAGATCGCCACCGGCTGCGGCTTTCTGGACCACATGCTCACCCTTTTCGCCCGCCACGGCCGCTTTGACCTGTCGGTAAAATGCCAGGGGGACACCTGGGTGGATGACCACCACACAGTGGAGGATGTGGGGATCTGCCTGGGGGACGCCTTTGCCGAGGCCCTGGGGAATCTGGGGGGCGTCAACCGCTACGGCAGCACTATCCTCCCCATGGACGAGGCCCTGATCCTCACCGCTGTGGACCTCTCAGGCCGGGGGATGCTCTGCTGTGCGCTGGAGATCCCCACCGAGAAGGTTGGCACCTTTGACACCCAGCTGGCCGAGGAGTTCTTTCTGGCCTTTGCCCGCCGCTGCAACTGCACCCTTCACATCCGGCAGCTGGCGGGAAAGAACAGCCACCACATCATCGAGGGTGCCTTTAAGAGCCTGGGCCGCTCCCTGCACCAGGCGTCGGCCATCGACCCGGCTTTGAACGGGGAAATCCCCTCCACCAAGGGGGTGCTGTAGATGATCGCCATTGTAGATTACGGGGTGGGGAACCTGTTCTCCCTCACCTCCTCCCTCCGCGCCATCGGCGCGGACGTGACGGTGACCGGCCAGGCGGAGGTCCTGCGCCAGGCAGAAAAATTGATCCTCCCCGGCGTGGGCGCCTTCGGCGACGCGGCAGACCTGCTCCGGAGAAGCGGCCTGGGCCGGGTGGTAACGGAAGAGGCAGAAAAGGGCAAGCCGTTCCTGGGCATCTGCCTTGGGATGCAGCTGCTCTTCGACCGCAGCTTTGAGTATGGGGAACACGCCGGCCTGGGACTGATCCCCGGGGACGTGGTCGGTATGGCGGGCGTGGTGCCGGCGGGCTACAAGATCCCCCACATCGGCTGGAACGCCCTCCACTTCCCGGCCAGCCGGCCCAAGAGCCGCCTGTTCCAGTATGTGGAGGAGGACCAGTGCGTCTACTTCGTCCACTCCTATTACGCCGACCGCTGCGCCCCCTACGTCACCGCCACCGCCGAGTATGGCCCGGAGCTGACGGCGGCGGCGGAACGGGACAACGTGTTCGGCGTACAGTTCCATCCGGAGAAGAGCGGCGACGTGGGGCTTGCCATCCTGCGGGCCTTTTGTGAAATGGAGGATACCATATGATTATTTTTCCCGCCATCGACTTGAAGGACGGAAAAGTGGTCCGCCTGTACAAGGGGGACTTTGCGGCCATGGAGCAGGTGGCCAAGGACGCCGTGGCCACAGCCCTGGCCTTCCAGTCCGCCGGTGCAGCCTGGCTCCACCTGGTGGATCTGGACGGCGCCCGGGACGGGGAGCGGAAAAACGCCCGTCTGGTGGAAAAGGTGGTCCAAGTGGGCCTGCGGGTCCAGCTGGGCGGCGGCCTGCGCGCCATGTCGGATCTGGAGGCGGTGTTCGCCATGGGGGTCTACCGGGCGGTCATCGGCTCGGCGGCGGTCAGCGACCCGGACTTTGTCCGCGCCGCCATCGCCCGCTACGGGGCGGACCGCATTGCCGTCGGCATCGACCAGCGCGGCGGGCACGTCCGCACCGCCGGCTGGACGGAGGACGCAGGTATCGACTATCTGGACTTTGCCAAACAGATGGAGGACATCGGCGTCACCAAGCTGGTATTTACCGACATCGATACCGACGGCACCCTCTCCGGTCCCTGCTTCGAGCGGCTCCAGGCCCTGCAGGATACCGTGGGCTGCGATATTATCTCCTCCGGCGGTGTCTCCAGCAACCAGGACATTGCTGCTCTCCACCAGATGGACCTCTACGGGGCCATTGTGGGCAAGGCGTGGTACGCCGGGGCGGTGGACCTGCGGGAGGCCATCCGGGAGGGAGGGCCTCAGCAGTGATCACCAAACGCATCATCCCCTGCCTGGACGTGAGGGACGGCCGGGTGGTGAAGGGGGTCAACTTCCTTGGTCTCCACGATGTATCCAATCCCGTGAGCCTCGCCAAATACTACAGCGACAGCGGCGCCGACGAGCTGGTGTTCTATGACATCACCGCCTCCGCCGAGGGCCGGGCCCTGTTCACCGATATTCTGGTGGAGGTGGCCTCCACCATCTTCATCCCCCTCACCGTGGGGGGCGGCATCAACACGGTGGAGGACTTTGACCGCGTTCTCAAGTGCGGCGCGGACAAGGTCAGCGTCAACTCCGGGGCCATCCGGGACCCCTCCCTCATCGCCGCCGCCGCAAAGAAGTACGGCGACCAGTGCGTAGTCCTCAGCGTGGATGCCAAGCGGGTCGGCGGTCAGTACCGGGTGTTTGCCAAGGGCGGCCGGGAGGACACGGGGCTGGACGCCATCGAGTGGATCAAGCATGGTGTGCAGAGCGGCGCCGGGGAGATCGTCCTCAACAGCATCGACACCGACGGGGTAAAGGGCGGCTTTGACCTCCCCATGCTCGCCGCCGTGTGCGACGCGGTGAACGTGCCGGTGATCGCCTCCGGCGGCGCGGGGGGCATCGACGACTTTGTCAAGCTCTTCCAGGCCCTTCCCAAGGTGGACGCGGGCCTCGCCGCCTCCATCTTCCACTTCGGCGAGGTGTCCATCCCGGAGCTGAAACAGGCCCTGCACGCCCAGGGCATCAACGTGAGACTATAAACGCGGAGGAATTTCCAGTATGCTTTCCATTGACGATTTGAAATTCAACGGCCACGGCCTGATCCCCGCCATTGTGGTGGATGCCGCCAGCGGCAAGGTGCTGACCCTGGCCTATATGAACCGGGAGAGCCTGCAGATCAGCATGGACGAGGGGCGCACCTGCTTCTGGTCCCGCTCCCGGAAGGAGCTGTGGCGCAAAGGGGAGACCAGCGGCAACGTCCAGCACATCCGCTCCATTGTGGCCGACTGCGACCGGGACGCCCTGGTGGTCACGGTGGACAAGGAAGGTCCCGCCTGCCACCTGGGTACGGACTCCTGTTTCAACGACCCGGTGTATCTCAAGGAATCCGCGGAGCCCTTCTCCGTGAAGGGGCTCTATGCACTGCTGGAGGGGCGCAAGCGGGACCTGCCCGAGGGGTCTTACACCACCTACCTCTTTGAGAAGGGGCTGGACAAGATCCTCAAGAAAGTGGGAGAGGAGTCTACGGAGGTCATCATCGCCGGCAAGGCACATGACAAGGCGGAGACCATCTACGAGATCGCCGACCTGATGTACCATGTGATGGTGCTGATGGTGGAGCTTGGCATCAGCGTGGACGACGTGATGGCGGAGCTGGCCAGCCGCCACGTCATCGACCACAAGGTGAAGCAGGAGAAGATGACCGGATGAACTGTCAGAGTCTCCACGTCCACACCACCTTCTGCGATGGGAAGAACACGCCGGAGGAGATGGTGCAGGGCGCTCTCGCCGCCGGGTGCACCTCCCTGGGTTTTTCCGGGCACTCCCCCCTGTCCTCTGACGGCAGCTGGACCATGCAAGAGGCGGAGGTCCCCCGCTACCGGGAGGAGATCCTCCGCCTGCGGCGGCAGTATGCCGGGCAGATCGAAATTTTCCTCGGGCTGGAGCAGGACCTCTTCTCCCCCGATCCAGGGCCGGGCTGGGATTACCGGATCGGCTCCGTCCACTGTGTGGAGAAGGATGGCGTGTATCTCTCGGTGGATGACTGCCTGGAGCGCTTCTGCCGGGACGCAGCCCGGCACTATGGCGGCGACTTCCTGGCCTATGCGGCGGACTACTACCGGCTGGAGGCCCAGGTTGCGAAACGGACCGGCTGTGAGATCGTGGGCCACTTTGACCTCGTCACCAAGTTCAACGAGGGGGACCGGCTCTTTGACACCGGGGACCGGCGCTACCGCGCCGCCGCCCTGGAGGCGCTGGATGCCCTGCTGGAAACCGGTGCCATTTTCGAGATCAATACCGGGGCCATGTCCCGGGGGTACCGGACGATCCCCTATCCCGCCCCCTTCCTGCTGCGCCGCATCCGGGAGCGGGGCGGCCGCATCACGATCACCAGCGACAGCCACAGCCGGGATACCATCCTCTATGGTTATGCAGACGCCTTTGCCCTGGCCCGCTCCTGTGGCTTTGGGGAGTACTGGGTCCTGACCGCCGGCGGGTTCCGGGCCGAGGCAATCCCCGATAACTGAATCACCAGGCAAGAGAAAGCAAGAGAGGATGCCCCCTTCCGGGGCATCCTCTCTTTTTCACGGGCAGGTCCGCTGACCTCCTGTGGTTTCTCAGG